>JAITCH010000012.1 GCA_031283185.1 Rickettsiales bacterium
TTTTTGGCAGCCCCACGGGGATTGAATTTCGCGCTACGCGCTCATTCGTCCTGGGCAAATTCGTGCTTCGCACGAACCGGCATACTTGGCGTCTGCCTTTTGCCTGCGGATCGAACCCCTTCCTCGGGATTCAAATCCCTTGGGCAAAAATTAAAACTGGCATAAAAGCCACTTTTAATTTTTGGCAGCCCCACGGGGATTCGAACCCCGGTTCTCGCCTTGAAAGGGCGGTGTCCTAGGCCTCTAGACGATGGGGCCAATTTTTCGGCGCGGATGAATTTTTGGTGGCTAGGGAGGGAATTGAACCCCCGACACAGGGATTTTCAGTCCCTTGCTCTACCAACTGAGCTACCTAGCCGTGAACCCATTACGACGAAAAGTGGCGGGATTGACGGGACTCGAACCCGCGGCCTCCTGCGTGACAGGCAGGCGCTCTAACCAGCTGAGCTACAACCCCAAGGCTTGCCAAGGTTGCCATAGATTCCTGCAAAAATCAAGATTTAATTTTTCATCAAAAATCCAATCAAATATTCTTTCCTATTATCAAGGAGAGAATTATGCACAACTATACCATTAATCAGACTATTGATATTAATAATACAAGGCGGATATATTATCCACCAGTTAGCATAATTGATGCGATAAAGAAAATCAGATAAAAAGCGGCAAGGCGTTTTTTATTCACCATCATTAAATAGTTTTCTTTTATAAAACTTAACATTCTCTATTATATGCCCGATATTGCCTTCGCCTGCAAATTTAGCCATATCAAAGAAATTTTCTTCTATTGAGTGCCAGGACAACTTGTTTTGTTCCTCTTTCAATTCAACTGATTTATTTAATTTTCCAACATAAACCTGCAATTCATGACCGCTCATCAGATAGTTGAAATCCATAAAATGAATTAGTTTTATATCTTTATCTGAAATCCCGGTTTCTTCAAATAATTCTCTGTATGCGGATTCTAAATCCCCTTCATTAGGTTCGATTTTCCCGCCATTAAGATTATACAATCCTTTGTAAGGATCTTTTGAGCGCAAACACATTAAGATATTCTGTTCATCTTTATCAAACACCACAGATATATTCATTCGCATTATTTTTTCCTTATTTTTGTCATAATATCTACTTTTTACCTAAAAGCAAGAATTTATCTAAAAAAATATCATTGAAAGACGGACCATATTTCGCAAACTTTTAACACTTGTTTTGAAACGATTTTATCGCCACCGAGCAGCAGATTAATGACCAGTAGTAAGTGGCAAGCATCGCATAATACATTAATTTATAATACAAGGTTGAAATGGCACCATGAATAAATTTGCCCATTGGGGCGTTCGTATTGTTCGTTAAACACAAATGCATTTGCGCTTTGCGCGAAGAATATGGCTGGCGGTTGATATGCCAATAATAATTTTTTAATAATGCGGAATATACTCCGATTTCCTTATAATGCCTGGATCCGTATAATCTGTGTATGTTCAGAAGTATCGCATCCGATTTCAAGGCCTTTGTCGAAAAGGGAAGTGCCATAGATATGGCGGTCGGCTTTATAACCGGCGCGGCAGTGAACGCATTGGTCAATTCACTTGTAAAGGATATTTTAACGCCGCCGATTGGACTCCTTGCGGGCGGGCTTGATTTTTCAGCCCTACATATTCCGCTGTTTCATCAAGTGAAATTGAATGTCGGAAGTTTCATAAATGCAAGCATCAGTTTTATCATAACGATGTTTGCGATATTTATTTTCTTTCGCGCAGTAAAAAAGGTGCAGCACCGGGGCGCGGCGGCGACCAAGGAATGCCCTTATTGTAAAATGAAAATACCAATGCTCGCCACCCGATGCCCCGATTGCACAAGCATCTTATAATATGTTATAATCTTACCGGAAACAAACTTGGTGGATGAAAATGGCAAATATAAGGGTTGGCTGTGCGACTTTGGTGGAAAGGGACGGACGCGTTCTGCTGGGCGCGCGCGGGAAAAATCCAGGCTATGGCGAGTTGGTTATTCCGGGTGGCGGCGTTGACCTTTACGAAGATTTTCACAATACGGCGGCGCGCGAAATCCGTGAAGAAACCGGGTTAGAGATTGAAAACTTGCGGCAAATCGGGACTTATCAAATAATCGCGCCTGAAAAAGAAAATCACAGGGTTATAATTTATTGGCGCGCGGATTGGAAATCCGGCGATCCGAAACCAAGCGATGATTTATTAAGCGCGAAGTTTTATTCGCGCCAAGAAATTGCGGCCGAAGTCGCCGCTGGCAAAATCACAAATGTTTCATTGAATGTTCTGAAAGCCACAGGATGGGCTTTGTAAAGATTCTTGACTTATTGATAAAAAACGGCAGAATACGGCAAGCGGATGTTTAGCTCAGCGGTAGAGCGTCTCCTTTACATGGAGAGGGTCGGGGGTTCAAATCCCTCAACATCCACCAAAATGTCGGCGGGTGCTGTCCTTTGCATCCTTGCGAGGCGCACATCAAAAAATTCGCTAATAACGCGAATTTTCTGTATGCTTATACGCGCGGATTCAAGTCCCTCATCACCCACCAATAAATCGCGCTATATGCGCCGTCTAACTTGCGGTTCTTTGATTTTTGCGGCGGCATTGGCGAATGAGCCAACTAGCGCGCCGACAAAAATCTGCGAATCCGCGTTATCCGGCACATCTATCACGATTTCTTAAATATAATAACCCAAGGGGTCTGCTATGAAAACTGCTCTGCTCAGCGTCTATGACAAAACTGGTATTGAAAATTTTGCGCGCGAATTGGTGGGACTTGGTTATCGCATAGTTTCCAGTGGCGGCACAGCAAAAACTTTACAATCAAAAAATATCCCTTGTATGGAAGTATCCAAACTGACCGGCTTTCCCGAAATGCTAGACGGCCGCGTCAAAACCCTGAACCCAAAAATCCACGGCGGAATTTTGGCACGGCGCGATACGCCGGAACATATGGAAACCATTGCCGCGCGCGGCATAGATACCATAGACATAGTCGCGGTCAACCTATATCCGTTCGAGGCAACCGCTGCAAAATATGAAAAGACTTTTACAGGCGAACTGCCCGATGAACTTATAGAACAGATTGACATCGGCGGACCCGCTATGGTTCGCAGCGCGGCAAAAAATCACAAAGATGTTTTAATCGTTGTTGACCCTGCGGATTACAATCAAATTATATCCGGTCTGAAAGACAATTCCATTGACTATGCCACTCGGCGGAAACTTATGTCCAAGGCATATGCCCACACCGCTTATTACGATTCGCAAATTGCATATAAAACATCCACCGAAGACTTTCCCGCGCAATACACTATCCCGGGTGGAAATAAAATTGAAACCAGATATGGCGAAAATTCGCATCAACGGGCAGTCGTATATATAGACCCGCGATATGCAGGAAATAAATCGGCTTCGGTTTTTGCAAAACAAATTCAGGGCAAGGAAATGTCCAGCAACAACATAGTCGACACAAACAGCGCGTGGACAACTGCAAATGAGTTTAGATATGCAAATTGGAGCGGCGCATACTGCAACATAGTAAAGCACGGAAACCCTTGCGGATTCGCCAATGCGCCGACTGCTTTGGAGGCATATCAAAAGGCGTATGCAGTTGACCGCGATAGCGCGTTCGGTGGAATAATTGCACTTACCCAGCCCGTTGATTATGCGACTGCAAATGAAATCGTTAATGTTAATAAACACTTTATAGAGGTTGTAATTGCTCCGGGCTTTGATGCCGCCGCATTGGAATTATTTCAAACCAAAAAGAACATCCGTATCCTGGTGCAGGAAGAAAAATATGTCATCCCGGAAAACGAATTGATATTCGAGAAAATATCCGGCGGCTTTGTCGTGCAGGAACGGGATAATAAACTTTTCAAGACGGATGAGCCTCTTGTTAACGCGGCAAGCCGCAAGGCAACTGATGAAGAAATGGAACAACTGATGCTTGCGTTTTATTTGGCGAAACAACTGACATCTAACTCGCTTGCCTGCGTGCATAACAAGACTGGTGTTGGGCTTGGCTGCGGACAGCAAAGCCGCGTGGATTCTATGGAAACAATAGTCCGGCGCATGAAAAAGGCGGGTTTTGATCCAAAGAAAAATACTCCGACCGTTCTTGGTTCCGAAGCATTTTTTCCAAATCCAGACAGCATAAGATTCGCGGGCGACCTTGGCATCACGGCGATAATTCAGCCCGGCGGATCAATCGCAGATGACAAAGTAATCGCCGCGGCGGACGAATATAAAATGGCGATGGTCTTGTCCGGCATAAGGCACTTCAAACATATTAGATAAAAAATGTTTGATGATAATAAAACTATTTACGCGCTTTGCAGCGGGAATCTTCCGGCAGGTGTCGCGGTCGTCCGCGTGTCTGGCACTAACTTGCTTCCTATGTTCGGCAAGTTGACCGACATTGAGAACCCCGAACCTAGAAAAATGAATTTCGTGTCAATTCCTGAAATTGATGATGTTCTGGCGGTTTATTTTGCCGCGCCCAATTCCTGGACTGGTGAAGATGTTATAGAGATTCATTCCCACGGCTCGCGTGCAGTGGTTGATAAAATTTATGCGGCGTTAGAAAATTTAGGGGCGCGATTGGCACAGCGAGGCGAGTTCGCATCCCGCGCCTTTATGAATGGGAAAATGGATTTGCAGCAGGTTGATGGTCTGGCGGATTTGATAAATGCAAAGACAGAGCGGCAACGGGTGCAATCCTTTGCGGCCTTTACCGGCGCGGGAAGCAGATTATATAATGAGTGGCGCGATGCGCTTGTGGAAATATCCGCGAATCTTGCGGCGGAGATTGAATTTCCAGATGATGAATTGCCCGCAGGTCTTGCGGATGACGCTCAGACTAAAATAAAAAAACTGCTGACCGACATTGAAAAACATATTGGCACGGAAGCAGTCGGAAGAAAAATCAAATCGGGATTTCGTATTGTCCTCGCAGGTGAAGTGAATGCTGGCAAATCAAGTTTGTTCAACGCATTGCTGGGGACAACCCGGGCGATTGTGTCAAGCGCGCCCGGCACGACACGCGATTTTATTTCGGCCGAGTTAGACATCGGCGGCTATCTGGTTGAGTTGATTGATACGGCGGGCCTCCGCGATGCGAATGATGAAGTTGAAAAAATCGGCGTGGATAAAGCGCGGGATATTATTGAGTCCGCCGACTTGGTCATCAGCGTTATTAATCCGGTGGGCAATGCCGCGCCGGTTTCGGATTTTGTGGTTCGCACGCACGCTGATATAAATCCAAAAGGCGAAATATCTGTAAAGACTGGGCAAGGGATGGATGCGCTGATTGCGCGAATAAAAAAAGAAATTGAATCCAGTCTGAATTTATCCGCGCCCGCTGCTGTTTCCAATGATATGACAGCGGGACTTTTACGCGAAGCGGCGGATTTTTTACGCCGTGCGCTGACAGAGAACATCCAAGAGTTCCGATCGGAAAATGCGAGGCTCGCCGCCGCGTCTCTCGGTAAAGTTTTGGGCGTTGTCGACTTCGCGGAAATCCAATCGGCCATATTCGGTCGTCTCTGTCTTGGGAAGTAGTGGCCGGGTTTGTCCACGCATTGCCTTTTCCAACTTTTTCATTTCACGATAAGAATGCTGCCAGGCGGGGCTGCGGTGAATCGGATGGATTGCGAGATGGGTGTTGAAGATTGTTTGAAGTTTTTTCGCGGCTTCTAGCCCGCCGCTGCGAAGGCCATCCAGAATGTTTTGCATCTGGATTGCGTCATCGACTTGAAAAACATAATTGTTATTGTTCATTGATAATCCTCTTTTTTAGACAGGGAAGTATAAAAATTTGGATAAAATTAAATTCCGCTGGAACCAAAGCCCTTTGCGCCGCGGGCGGTTTCCTGCAATTCATCGGTGAATTCTATTTCCGGCTTTATAATCGGTGCAATAACAAATTGCGCGATTCTATCCCCCGGATGCACTATGAAATCTTCTTTGCTGGCATTATAAATTATAATATGGCTTTCGCCGGTATAAGTGAAATCAATCGTTCCCATCGGCACAAGTTGTCCGCGGACTTTTAGGCCGCTTCGCCCGCGCACTTGAATCTCGAAATTATCATCTGGCGCGCCGGATAACTGGCAGCATAATCCAGTGCCGAACTTTGCAATTCCGCCTGCGGGAATGGTTTGCGGCGCGTCCCCGCAATAACTGACATCCAGCCCGCTATCGCCGTAATTCCAGGCGAGGGGCTTTTCGCGCCGCGCGTAAATCTGCTTTGCAAGTTCATTGGCGAATTTAATTTTAAGTTTCATTTCTGTCCGCTCCGACATAAAATAGTTTCCTGAAAAAACCACTTGAAAACGCCGACTTTTATCATATAATGCACCCCTAGTGGATGCGTAGCTCAGTTGGTAGAGCAACTGACTCTTAATCAGTGGGTCCAGAGTTCGAATCTCTGCGCGTCCACCACTTATTAAAAACGACCCGTTAGGGTCGCTTTTTTATTTCGCCAGTTTTTTCGCAAGGCGGGATACTTTACGCGCCGCGCGCTTTTTCGGCATTACTTTATTCTTCATTATCTTTGATTCCGCCGCGCGGACTGCCGTTTTTGCCGCGGCCTTATCCGTTCCGGCGCAGGCCTTTTCCGCCTTTTTAATTGCGGTTTTCACCTGTGTTTTCTTTGCCGTATTATTCGCGTTTTTGGTTGCGGTCGTCAGAATTCTTTTCTTTGCTGATTTATGATTGGCCATTTTAGGTTCCTTTGTATTAATTATTGCACGATACAATTATAATAGTATAATGTCCTCAAATCAAGGAGTTTGACATGGATCACGAAATACCAAATATAATTATCCCAATCATTATAGGAATAGTATTCTTACTGGGTTATTTCATAGGTTCAATCCCGTTCGGATTGATATTTACGCGCTTGGCCGGAACGGAAGACATTCGGAAAATCGGATCGGGAAATATCGGCGCGACCAATGTCCTGAGAACTGGCAAGAAATGGGTTGCATTACTGGTTCTGATTTTTGATATGTTAAAGGGCTGCGTGGCATATATGGCCGTGGGTTCAATCGGCGGATTCGCGGCGGTTATCGGGCATAACTTCCCAATATGGCTGAAATTCAAGGGCGGCAAGGGTATGGCTACGACTATGGGTTTCCTGCTGGGATGTAATCCATTGTTGTTTGTAATCTGCGCGGTAGTTTGGCTGTCTTCCGTTTTCATAACGAAAATATCTTCGCTGTCCGCATTGCTTGCATTATTAGTCGCGCCAATCGCGGCGGTTTTGATTGGCGTTGATTTGTCGGATGTCATATTTATAGTGATGCTTTCAGTCCTGGGCTTTTATCGGCATCGTGAAAACATAAAGCGATTAATCGCAGGCACGGAAAGCAAAGTCAAATTAAATGCCAAATGACATTTTCCACGCGCTTTGTATTTATAGGACGGCGGGCATAGGTCCTGTAAAGTTTAACAATCTTATTGCCGCGCACGGATCGCTTGATGCCGCCGCTGACACATTAAACCTGTCGCAGGATTTCAAGGATTCAATCTTGCGCGAAATGGAAGCGTTGGATAAAATCGGCGGATTTTATATATCTTCCGCGGATGAAGACTTTCCGCAAAGTTTAAGGTGCGCGCACGGATGCGCCCCGATTCTCAGCGTTGTTGGCAATCGCAAAACACTAACCAAAAAAACATTCGGCTGTGTCGGAACGCGCCACGCTTCGTCAAGCGGGATGAATCTTATGCACGGCATTGCAAAACGATTGGCTGAAAATAATTGCGCGGTGGTATCTGGTATGGCGATGGGAACCGATTCGTCCGCGCATATTGGCGCATTGGACGCGGACGGCGACACAAACACGATTGCAGTTTTCGCAGGAGGCGTTGATTATGTCTGGCCGCCGGAAAATCAAATTTTATACGAACGGATTAAAGAGCGCGGATGCGTGGTATCTGAAATGCCGATCGGCGTTCAGCCTTTGCCGCGCCAGTTCGCGCACAGGGATAAAATAATCGCCGCGCTTTCCGACCAATTGGTTTTAGGCGAATCGAATGAAGGATCGGGAAGTCTGATAACCGCGAACTTCACATTGTCGCTCGGTCGGCGCATCCACGCCATTCCATCGCACCCCAGCGACCCGAGATCTTATGGTTCTAACAAACTTATCCGCGAGGGCAAGGCGACATTATGCCGCGGCGCGGATGATTTCTTTCCCGAATTGGAACTTGATTGCTGTGTTGTCAATACAAAAACCGCAGATTCCGAGGGCATAGAGGGGTGCTATGGAGGTATTTTAGACTTCATCGGCAGCATCCCGATAACCGAATCGGATTTATCCCTGCGAACAGGAAAAAACATATCTATAATCAAGACGGAACTCGCCATTTTAGAGATGCAAAATCGAATAGAACGCGCATCCGGAGGCATAATCCGTAGGACATAATGCACCCTTAAAAACGGCAGAAATCCTATGTTTTTATGCATATTGCAAAAAATGGCGGAAATGCGTTCAAGCGAAAAAGATTGCATTAAAAAAAATAAATACAATGCATTTTCCCCGTTCACCGCTTAAAGTGCTTGTCTAGAAGGAAATGGCAGGGGAAGCAGATGTCTTTGGCAGCGAATGCGTTTAATAATTTTATGGACTCGGTCTGCGATGTTGTTCCGCCAGCGGCGTTCAACACTTGGTTTTCCAAAGTGTCAGGACGAGCGGAGAATGGAACTATAACTCTATCCGCGCCGAATAAATTTGTCGCAAGTTGCCTCAAAAATAAATATATGGATTCGCTTCGCGCATTGGCGGCAGAGATGCAGATGGGACTTGAAATTTCATCGTCATTCGCATCCGCGCCGGTTGCTCCTGTGAATGATAATGCGCCGGTTCTGCCGATCGCCCCGGCCGCGCAAACTGCCCAGGCGGACGGATGCGCGTTTGATAGTTTTATAATGTCTGCGGAAAATGAATTTGCAGTTGCGGCGGCAAAGCGCGTGGCATCGGGCGCGGCCGGGTTTCAGATGCTTTATTTGTGCGGCGCGTTCGGTTCCGGCAAGACGCATCTGGCGCGCGCGATTAAAAACTCCGCTGTTGGGATGAATGTGGTTATGATGTCGGGCGATGGATTTGCATCTGATTTTATACGCGCGCTCCGCGATAAAAACGCATTCGCATTCAAGGATAAAATTATTGCGTCCGATATACTTATAATTGACGGGCTGGAATCCTTGCTTGGAAAGCGCGCGTGTCTAGATGAGTTCGAGAGTCTGCTTGTTGCCTTAATTGAGCGCGGCGGAAGGGCTGTTCTGACCGCCGCGTCAACTCCGGCGGCATTGACGGGACTTCCCCGTCGCTTGCAGTCTGTCCTGTCCAGTGGGATTGTGGCGGATGTCGCCGCGCCGAATTCGTATGTGAAAATTAATATGCTGAAATCTACTGGTGTTCCTAATGACTTGGCGGAATTCGCCGCAAAAAATTCCGAAGATAACGGGCATATAACATCGGGACTTGCTAAAAAAATATCTGCGTGGCGTGAAGCGTTCGGCGCGGATATGACGCTTTCCGAAGCGACCCGCGCATTGTCCGGGAATCTCAGCACGCAAAATTCTCCCGAGGGATTCGTGTCAAAAATGTGCGGCGCGCTAGGGGTGTCAATGGAAGACATTTCGTCATCCCGGCGCAATGCGAAAATTGTTCGCGCAAGACAGATGATGATGTTCGTCCTTCGTAGCGATACGAAATTATCATTGTCGGAAATTGGGCGATTGCTCGGCAACAAGGATCACGCGACAATTCTTTATGGAATAAAATGTATTGAGAAACAGAAATTGAATGACCTTACTTTGATGGCGGAAATTGATATGCTCCGTAATGCTTGTAAATGTTGATTGAAAAATCCGAATTTTTAAGAGACCCGATGGTGGTAGCAAAAGAAATTATATTGGGCGCGAAACTCTGCTCGCGGGTCGGTGGCAAATTGACTTCCGGCCGCGTGGTGGAAGTGGAGTTATATAAGGGCGCAGGCGATAAGGCTTGCCACGCTTGCCGCGGAAAGACAAAGCGGAATGCGATGATGTTCGAGGCTGGCGGCATTGCTTATGTGTATTTTGTTTATGGAATGCATAATATGATGAATGTGGTGATAAGCCAAAAGGACGCGGCGAATGCGGTGCTGATCCGCGCGTTAGAGCCGATTGACGGAGTTGATGTTATGAAGCGGCGGCGCAGAGTTGAGGGCTTGAAGAGTTTATGTAATGGCCCTGCGAAATTGACACAGGCTTTGGGAATTACGACTAAACATAATGGCGCGGATTTGCGCGGCGATGTAGTTTGGTTAGAGCGCGGAGAAAAATGTTCTTCGTTGGCTGGGAAAAGAATCGGCGTGGATTATGCGGGCAAAGATGCAGATTTGCCGTGGAGATTTGTGATCAAAAATAATCCATTTATTAGTAGACCGATTGATTAATTTATCTTTCATCTTTAATACATTTTTTACAACGAAAGAATATGCGCGCGACATCGGATGCATCGCTTTTGGTAGCGCGCATAATTTTCGCAACGCTGTGAGTTGAAGGCCAACGCTCTTGCCCTAATTTTGTAAATCTCTTGCTGCGATTGAATGTGGTCGCATCAAGCCCTGCGATGCGCGCCAAACCCGACACGGTTTTCTTGTGATTTGCCGCAAGCAGGTCGATCATAGTCCAAACTTCTTTATGGGTCATACTGCACTCCTTTTTTATATAGAGTGAGTTTGCGGAATTAGCATAATCAAATCCATCGGGTCGTATTCCTATATCATCGACATTTTTCCGATCCGGTTTTCGGGGTGAAATTGTTTAAAACGCCATTTCAAGTAAGATTTAAGGGATTGTGTTGGTTTAGCAAGGAGCATTAGGGCTTTTGAATCCATATTCTCTTAGTTTTTTATCGGCTCGCGTTCTTTCTTCGTCCGTAAAAAGTTCAAGCCATTCTCTTTCTAAAATAATATTTTCAACCGACAAATCCAACCTTTTTAATTCCCAAAGTTTCGTATATCCTTCGGAAAATTTCGAATCATTAACAAGACGTTTACAGGCTTCCACGGCACCGTGTTCAGAAACCATTCTTGAAAAAATAGTCGGAACATAACCCGTCTCTTTTGAGTCTTGTATTGTCCTCTGTATCCTTTGTTCAAATCTTCTTTCAAGGGGTGTTGACATCAAATATTCCTCTTATTGGATTTTTCTAGCCGGCCACATCCGGCTCATTTATTATGTCGATCAAAGCCTAAAATACAAGCAATTTTTATCCGCAGCATTACTCTGCCACGATGACCATTGCGGGGCGAAGGGCTTGGCCTTCAAACATAAAGCCGCCCTGCAATTCTTCAATAATAATTCCGCTTGGGCTTTCCGATTTTAATGTCGAAATCGCTTGATGAAACATCGGATTCAATTTCTCACCCATCGTGGCAATCGGCGCAATCCCGGACTTTGCCAACGCCTCTATAACATTCGAAAGAATCATCTTTATCCCTTCGTCTTCGGGGGAATGTTTAAGCGCAGCCCTTGCGGCATCCACCACGGGCAAAATGTTTTCGGCCAAGTTCAGCATCTTTGTTCGGGCGGCGGAATCGGCATCAATTTTAGAACGCCGTTTTACATTTTCCATTTCCGCCGCCAGACGCAGATATTTATCCTTTAACTCCGTCAGTTCCGTTTCTAGCGGATTTAATTCCGGCTTTTCTTCGGCAACTTCCGCTACAATAGGTTCTTTATTTTCTTCCATTGTTCCACTCTATTATTATTACACTGCCAATATAATAGGTAAGAAGTCTTCTTTTTTCAAGGCCGCGCCGCCGACCAATACTCCGCCGACATTTTCCGTATTCATAATTTCCGCTGCGTTTCCGGGCTTGACCGATCCGCCGTAAAGTATCGGGGATCTGCCCTTTATCGCATCCGCTATGAATTTATGAGTTGCCTTAATTTCATCCGCCGTGGCGGTAAGACCAGTGCCGATTGCCCAGACTGGCTCATACGCCACAATAATTTCGCCTTCCGCCGGGATTGAGCCCGCAAGTTGCGCGCCGAGGACTTCGTTGGTTTTTCCGGCTTGTTTGTCCGCCAATGTTTCGCCGACACATATTATAGGTGTCAGGCCATTTTTCAAGGCTGCATTTGCCTTTGCATGGACGACTTCGGATGTTTCTCCGTGGTATTGACGGCGTTCTGAATGCCCGACTATAACATATTTCGCGCCGACTTCATCCAGCATAGCGGCGGATATTTCCCCGGTAAAAGCCCCGGAATCGTGGGCAGAGCAATCCTGCGCCCCGATTGAAAAGTCAATATCATTCATATTTGCGTCAACGGAGGTTGCTTCGTCTATAAGGGTCGAAGGCGGACAGATTATGACTTTATTCTCTGTTTCTATTTCCCCGATTGCGGTTATCATCTCCCAAAGCATTGCTTTGTTTCCGTTCATTTTCCAGTTTCCAGCGATTATTTTCATAGTTTCCTCTTTTTGGTTGCATTTAAGGCCTTAATTCTGCTATAAATGAACGGATAAATCAAAGGAAAAAAGATATGTTGGCAAAAATGCGTAGTGCCCACGATACGATTTGGGCGAAAATCCTTATGGGATTGCTTATATTTTCGTTTGTAGGATGGGGTGTCGCGGGCTGGATTTTCGGCGATCAGGCGACCGATGACTCTATTATAAGTGTCGGTGGGGACAAGGTTCGCATTGCGGAATATGAATCGGAAAAGAACCGGCAACTGGCCAATATGGAACGGGCGATGAAGCGCGAGATCTATTCGGATAAGCAGGTCGGATTTTACTTTTCACAGCAGATTCTGTCGAATCTAGCATCGCGCTTGATGCTGGACAGACGCGCGGATGATTTGGGATTGGGCGTTTCGCGCCAGGCGATCGCAGCGATGATAAGGAACGCGCCAGAATTCCAAGAAAACGGATTTTTCAGCACGGATAAATTTGATGCGGTTCTCTCGCTTAATGGCATAACAGAGGAAGGCTTTGTGGATATTCTTCGCCGCCAATTATTGCGCGAAATGGTTTTGACAGGAATTACCGAAGGGCTGTCCGCGCCGGACTTTATGACCAATGTCCTTTATAATATGCGTTATGAATCGCGCCGGATTGATTACGCGGCAATTAAATATGACGATTATTCAGCAGGCGGCAAGCCGACCGAGGAAGACTTGCGCCGGGTGTATGCTTCGTCCAAGCAGATTGTGCCGGAATTCAGAGCAATTTCGTATGCCAAAGTGCAGGTCGGCGATATGGAAAATCCTGACGAATTTGATAAAGCTTTCGCACGGGTGCAAAAGTTGGAAGACGCTTTGATTGGAGGAGATTCACTTGTTGATGCGGCGGCACGGGTCGGCGCAAAGATCGTTTCGTTAGAGCCGATTACCATACAGAAAAAAACTGCGGGGGATAAAGACATCGGCGATCCTGTTATAACCGAAAATCTGGTGAATGAATTGTTCGGATTAGAGGAAGGCGGCGATACTTCGGCCGTTGAATTAAAAGATGGATTTGCGATCGCGCGCGTTATGAAGGTAGAGCCCGCGCACGCAGTTCCGTTTGAGAATATGGAAAAGGAATTGACTGCTTTGTGGGTGGAAGAACAAAAGGAACAAAAAGCATATCTTAGCGCGAATACATTGCTGAAAGAATTGAATGAAAATTCAGAGGCGAGTTTCCGTAATGCGGCGAATAAGGCCGGGGTTAGAAATTTGCAACTGAATGCGAATATAACCAGGTCGATGACTTCGGTGTTCCCGGAAGAAGTCTTGAACCGGGCGTTTTCTGCGGCGCAGGGCGAGAATGTTTTGATTGCGGGACGGCGGGCATTTTATATCGCATCGGTTCGCGGGATGACTGCGCCGAAACCAAATGCAGAGCAAATGACATCAATAAAAACGGATGGCGATGCAATGTTGTCAAAGATGGTGTTGGATGATTATACAGGATTCTTGGCGCGGCAATATCCGGTGAAAACAAATACGCGAGTCTTCAACCGCTTGTTTAATATGAATGAGTAATTATTTATGAGCAGGATTTGGAAAGCATTTGGATATTCTATTAATGGGATTATCTCTACATTCAAATCCGAGATTGCATTCAGACAAGATGTTTTTATTTTCATTATTGGTGCGGCGGCTGCATTTTTGATTCCGGTTGGCGCGCTTGAAACCGGGCTTTTAATTTCATCTTTGTTTTTTATATTGTTTGCAGAGTTGGTCAATACGGCGATTGAAGTGATAGTGAATCGCATTTCCGAAGCGCGTCATCCATTATCCGGCAAAGCCAAAGACATCGGCAGCGCATTAGTTTTATTATCATTTATAAATGCGGCAATAGTTTGGTCCGCAATACTATTTTCTGTTAGTCATTAACTCATATGTAATAATTCAAAAAGGGCGTTCAAAATGAAAGTCATAACTATGTGCTATTAGGTCAATTATTTCTAAAATGAAAATAATAATAACGAATCGATAAACCTGAACGAGAATTGGTATTTTTAATCAATTTTGCATAAAAGCCGAATCGGTTTAGGGGTGAAAATGCTCTTATAATCCGCACAAATCTGTCAGCAAATACAACCCTGGGTTGATTGTCTTGGATATGGGTTGCTGCTGTGGTATTCTTTCCTATACAAGGAGAGAACTATGCACAACTATACCATTAATCAGACTATCGATGTTAATAATACTAGGCGGATATATTATCCGCAGATCAATCTATTAGAAAACAAAAAGGAGAGAATATGACACATAATGATGTTTGGAATGCAATTGACGCCTTTGCAAGGCATAATAATAGAACGGTATCTTACCTTGCGGGGCATTCTGGTCTTGATGCTACTACATTTAATAAGAGTAAGAGATTTACCAAGCACGGACAAGAGCGTTGGCCTTCTACTAATAGTATATCTAAGATATTAAAGGCTAACAACTGCGACCTAATGGACTTTGTTAGGATATATATGAAGTCTGTCAAAAGACTAGGCAAGAAAAATGAGATCAACTGAAAGATAGGAATGGGCAAACTCATTCCTTGCCGTTTCATTTGTTTAAAGAGCTATTTTCCTCAACTCTTTATGATGAAAAGCCAACTTTTTAATATCATTCACAGTTAAATTTGCTTGGACATTTAATGAACGGGGCACATCATGGTTTAATTTTAATAACTGATGCGCTAAATCTTTCGATAAATTTAGTTTCCGCATAATATCTTTTGTATCAACAAAATAAATGTCGTCAATGTTCTTTCTATTTTTAGAAGGAATGAAAAATGCAGTTATTGTTTCGATTTCTCCATAGCCAAGCAATATTTCTGAATATCTGACCAAGTCCAACCAAATGCTTCTGCCTTTTTTAATTTCAATTTTTAAACAATCACAAGTTGCATCATAATATCTGTTGGTATAAACTTGCCAGCCAATCTCCGCACAAAGCCCTGATTCATATCCACTATTTTTACGGATCCATTCTCCACATAATTCGGCTGGTATTTTATTTAAAATTTCTTTTATGTCTGACATTTTTATCCGCCACAAACTTTGCAAGGAATGCCGCCGAGACTCTCGGCTTCGGCACTATCTATGGTTATACAATTTTTAGTGCATTTATGAGCGCGCACACATTCGGGATTATGATATTTATGACTTTTGATATTAAATATAACATCGTGGGCATAGGCATTTGCTAAGCAACATAATGATAATACTAAAAAGATGCAAAGTTTTTTCATAAATCATTCTTTAATTTTTGGCAGCCCCACGGGGATTGAATTTCGCGCTACGCGCTCATTCGTCCTGGGCAAATTCGTGCTTCGCACGAACCGGCATACTTGGCGTCTGCCTTTTGCCTGCGGATCGAACC
>JAITCH010000007.1 GCA_031283185.1 Rickettsiales bacterium
CAACGGCGCGGCAGGCCGTCCAATACCGAGGAAAGCCGGGGGCGAAGTTGGCGTCTGCCAATGAGTGTGCCCCGGTTTCCAAAGTGTAGTGGACGGAAATGCCGCGGCGGGATGAAAAATTGGTCTTGGATTTTTTGACCGAATCACTCCAATCTCTCACTCACCTCTGCCTCGGCCACCAATGGCACAGATAACTTTTGGATATTTTCCATTGCGCTTTTAACCCGCGCCGCAACATCTGCGGCAATGGCATCCGGGGCTTCCACAACCAATTCATCGTGAACTTGCAAGACCAACTTCGCGCCCGACCCTGCCAAAACCCTGTCCACTTCCACGGCCGCCAGGCGCATCATATCCGCCTCTGCCCCCTGAATTGGCGCAGTTATTGCAATCCGCACGGCGTGCTGCCGCATTGCGGGAATCCGCGCTTCGGGGATGTCAATACGCCGCCCCATTGGGCTGAACGCCGCGGCATCGCGCCGAACAATTTCCGCCATACGATCATTGTATGCCTTAATCTCTGGGAACGCATCAAAGTAAGAATTAATCAAATCGCTCGCCGCCCCTTTTGGAATCCCCAGTTGCTGCGCCAACCCGAACGCCGACACGCCATAAGCAATAGAAAAGTTCACAATCTTTGCACTGCGCCGTTGGTCAGACGAAACGCTTTCAACCGGCACACCAAAAATTTTATGCGCGGTCATAGAGTGAATATCGCGCCCGGACATAAAAATCTGTTTCAGTTCTTTCACATCCGCTATGTCCGCCAAGATACGAAGTTGAATCTGCGAATAATCGGCAATGATAAATTTATGGCCGACCGCGGCGACAAATGCGGCACGCATCCGCGCGCCGGCATCGCCCTTGACCGGGATATTTTGCATATTAGGATCGCGCGAAGACAGCCGCCCGGGGTTGGTAGAGGTTTGTAAAAAAGTAGAATGAATTCGCCCGTCCGCCTGCACCGCATTGGGCAGCGCATCGGTGTATGTCCCGGTCAACTTCGCCAGCCGCCGCCATTCCAAAACCAGCGGCACGATTGGATGCTCTTCAACAAGGCCGCCCAAGACGCCCGCATCGGTGGAATACTTTTTCGGATTGCGAATTTTCAGGTCGTCAAAAAGCAAAATTCCCAGTTGTTGCGGCGATGCGATATTTATATTTTTCCCGCCGGATAATTCCACAATTTTCGCCGCGACCGAATCCATTTTTTCGTGAAGTTCGCCCGCCAGTTCCGCCAACGCCGCCCGGTCCAAAACTATGCCCGCCCGTTCAATTTTATACAGCACTGGCAATAACGGCGCATCACATTTTTCATAAATGTTTTTGAGTATCGGAGCACTATTGAGTGCCGCTGCAATCTCTTCATATTGGGCAATCGCGCCGCCTGCTTCAACCTTGGGGAATTGTTTCGCCGCTTGCATCCCAAGCGCATAAGCCATCAGTTCAATGTCAGCAATTGGCGCAACTGATAAGGCATCAAAATTCTCATTGGTCAGAATATGTAATTGATGCTTAAAATTCCGCGCAACTTTCAGAATTTTTTCATCCCGTAATGCCGCACCCAACTTTTCCAAAATGACAGATGCGGTCAGTCCGACATTTTCATCAAACAACGAAGCGGGCGCATTTGCGACATTTATTTTGATTGCGCGTTCACGACTCGCCAAATTTATTGCGACCATTTTGTCGACCATATAGTGATGTCCTTTACCAACCACCTCCACCACCAAAACCTCTTTTATAGATGCAATAAATTTTTCTAATTCCTTTTCACTCACTACTAAGTCCCCTTCGCTGGCGAAGGGGTGGTCGGCTTCGCCGACCGGGGTAGTGGTCAATAAATCAATCGGCACAGCCGACTCATTATTAAATATCTTCCCCACTTTCGCCGCCAAACTCGGCGATTCCAATTCATTAATAAAGAACTCTTGCGCCGCGGCCACATCCAACGCCCAAGGCTTTGCCCCCGCATCCGCAGGCACCGGCGCGGAATCTGACAGCGCGGCCAACTTGCGCGACATATACGCCGACTCTTTGTGTTGTATTAACAAGTCCCGAATCCGGTCGGGCTGAACCCGATCAATGTTCGCATAAATTCCGTCCAACGATCCGAATTCCGCAATCAGTTTTGCCGCGCCTTTTGGACCAATGCCCGCGACACCCGGGATGTTGTCAATGCTGTCGCCAAGTATGGCTTGGACTTCTAAAATTTTATCGGGCGACACGCCGAATTTTTCAACTGCATCCGCGGCTGTAATTTCGCGTTCTTTCATTCCGTCATAAAGTGTGCAGCAGTTGGAAATAAGTTGCATTAAATCTTTATCGCCAGTGGCGATGCGAACGGGCGCGTTTATGTTGCATTCGCGTCGTGCGATTGTGGCGATGATGTCGTCGGCTTCAAAGCCTGGGATTTCAATGCATTCCAAACCCATTGCTAAAACGGCGGCGCGGGAAATGGGAATTTGCAAAACCAGGTCTTCGGGTGTCGCGCTGCGATTGGCTTTGTATTCGGGGTAGATTTCGTGGCGAAAGTTTTTGCGCCCTGCGTCAAATGCGACCACGAAAGAATCGCCCTCTTCCGCCTTGCTCAGCAGGCTAAGGATCATATTGCAGAAACCATATATTGCGCCGGTGGGCGTGCCATCTTTGCGCGACAAATGACTTTTCACGCCATAATACGCCCTAAACAGCAAATTATTCCCGTCTATGATAGTTAACATTTATAAGTCCTCAAAGTCCCCTTCGCTGGCGAAGGGGTGTCGCGCCGTAGCGAAGCGTAGGCGGACGGGGTAGTGGTAATAAGTCATCCCGGGGCGACCCGTTGGGTCCCACCCGGCGAGCGAAGCGTAGCCAGTGGGAACGGGAGACCCCGGGATCTTGCCTAATTAAAACTTATAACTTGCCTTGACTCTGACATCAAACATCCCCATACGGACATCTGACTCTAACCTTTGAGTTCCCATAACGCGAAGTTCGCCGTCAAATTTAATTGGGAATCCTTTGATTGAAACGCCGGTTCCGACCATTGCTTGATAAGCGGCGGCCGATCCGAATTTAACATCGTTTATTTTCACACCGAATGCTTGCCCTACGCCACCGCCGACATAAGGGGTGAATATCGGCAGGAACGGCATCGGCTCCAAATACACATTAATAAAGCCAAGGTTTGCGGCTGTGTCATCGCCGATTACATAGTTGTATTCCAGTTCACCGCGGATAAAGGGGAATCCGATTCCGACTTGTGCGCCGAACGAGTTTGTATCTATGGATGATATGCTTTTGTTAAAGAACGCCGATCCTGCTAGGCCGACATTCACACCGGCATAAGGGGTGATAAGTGCGTTTGCTGCGACTGGCGCGGACATTGCTGCGACGGCTGCTATGATTGCTAATTTTTTCATTTTAATCTCCTTGGTTGATTTTACAATTATATAGTGCTAACATTATTCCAATAAGTCAAGCCTTTATCCCTGCCCCCTCTTGTCGCGCCGTAGCGCAGCGAAGGCGGACGGGGTAGTGGTAAAATTCCCCGTCAAGGGTGGCGGGGTGGCACGAAGTGCCGGGGTGGTTCGAATGAAACTAATTATAGGTCTGGGCAATCCAGGCGCAAAATATGACGGGACAAGACACAACATCGGCTTTGCCGCGGTAGACTTGCTCGTCAGCGATGCGGATTGGAAATCGTTCAAGACAGCATTGGTTGCAAAGCGCGAAGATTTTATTTTTGCCAAACCGCAAACATTTATGAACTTGTCCGGCCGCGCCGCATTGGAAATCGGAACATTTTATAAAATTTTGCCACAAGACATTATTGTAATTCACGATGACATAGATTTGCAGCCTGGGGACATTCGCACCAAGATTGGCGGCGGCTCGGCGGGTCATAACGGCATTAAAAGCATAGACGAGGCGATTGGAAAAAATTATACGCGCATTCGCATTGGTGTCGGCCATCCCAAGGATAAAGTCCCCTTCGCTGGCGAAGGGGTGGATGCCGAAGGCAGCCGGGGTAGTGGTGATAAGTCATCCCCCGGCTTGACCGGGGGATCTCGGCCGATTATCCCAGTCGAAGACTGGGTCTTATCCCGTCCCTCCACCGATGACGCGAAATTAATCACGACTGCCCTTTCCCAAATTTCAAACATCTTAAAAGACATAATTTAATAATATCTTTGACAAAATCCCGGTTTCACTTATAATACGCTTAATTAACAAAGGGGGTTTTCCATGTTAGGAGTAAATAATCCTTATAATAATGCGTGTGCGGAAGAAAAGTATAAACTCGCGTCAGATGCGACTCAACTTAGTATGTATAAATGGCTGCATAAAAAGTTCAATCATTCGCCGTTGTTGTATGGCCAGTCGTTTTGCAAGATTTCTGAGGATGAGTATGAAATTTTCGGGCAGACATATTTGCCATCACAAATCATAGTGATTAACGCGGACGGACAAATGACTTTGGATGGGAATAAGGAGTATTATTGGAAGCCAGAGTATCAGTTTGCTCCCAGCGAGAATATTTATATAGCACAAAAGTTTGGTAATTTTGCGCGATTGGATCGTGAGTCGCAGATAAAGTTGGATCAGGTTTTGGTTGTTCCGACCCGGTATCGCGGCGGTGATTTTGCAAAACGGGTTGGGGATATATTTCCCGAAGAATATGATTTCACAAGGCCGGACGAATGGTGTCGTGCTTTGGCTGTTCCGTTTAATGCGGGTCAGGCGATTAATGTGGGCATTTTTTCCAAGGCTCGTGGTGGGATTGCTGGTTTTGTGGCGGGCGCAAGTCGGTATATTGTAAGTGATTCCGCCGAGATTCTGGACTTCCGCGATACCTTGCATAATGCAATTTATCAATCTTCCCAATCCAGATAGCGGCACAACTAACTTCCCCTTTCAATTAATAAGTCATCCCGGCGCAGGCCGGGATATTTTGTCATAAGTGTCGCGTCCACCTATATCTTCGCCGCACAAAGTCCCCTTCGCTGGCGAAGGGGTGGACGGCGTAGCCGGACGGGGTAGTGGTCAATAAAACTCCCCCTTTCAATTAATAAGTCATCCCGGGGCTTGACCCCGGGATCTCGCCGAAAAAAATTTCCCTCCAAGGCTTGTCGCGCCGTAGCGAAGCGCAGGCGGATGGAGGGGTGTCGCGCCGTAGCGAAGCGTAGGCGGACGGGGTAGTGGTCAATAAAACTCCCCCACTCTTATAATTATTTTTTCGCTATTGTCTCATCCAAAGTTTTCTTGCGAACGGGAAATTCACCCTTTAATAACAAGTGCTGCAATTCGCGGATATGCTTCGCGTTGCGCTTAAAGTAATTAGGATCATTGCGTTCCAATATGTCCGCAAGCGCGGCATAACTATCGCGGCGCAAGTCATCAATCGCGCGGCTCACTTCATCTTCTGACACGCCAAGTTTCAATAACGCTTCCTGTCCCAAAACCAAACTCGATTCTATGGTTTCCGGCAGCGCGACTGACACGCCCTGCTTCATTAATGAATCTGCTTCCATCAGGTTCCGCGACCGCGCGAAAATTTTGACACGCGGCGAAGTCGCTTTCATTGCCCGCACGGTGCGCTTCACGACCGCCATATTGTCCAATGCCAAAACGCATACTTTTGCGTGCCCAAGCCCCAGCGATTTCAGCACATCTTCACGCGTAGAATCTCCGTAAAAAACATTGTATCCTTCACGCCGTCCCAATACGACTTGGTCGACATCCATATCGACTGCGATGTATGGAATGTTCTGCGAAGAAAACATTTTTGCGACCGTTTGCCCGACCCGTCCGAATCCGCAAATCACAACGGATGGGCGTGCGGGGATTACATCTGCCAATTCGTCTTGCGCTCGTTTTCCAGCCGCGCGGAACAGCAGCCCATCGCGCGAAGCCGCATCATAAAGTTTTATCAGCATCGGGGTCAGCATCATTGAAATTACGATTATACCCATCATAATTTCCGCGTGCGCGCGCGGGATGACTTCCAGTTGCGAAGTCAGAATTGTATTCAGAATCAGCAGCCCAAATTCACCGCCTTGCGACAACAGCAGCGCGATGCGAAATGACTCTTTGTTTGTGTTTCCGCGAGCGCGCCCGACAGCATACAGCACCGCGCCTTTCAGCCCCATATATAGGACAACGCCGGCCGCAATAATCCACCAGTTTGCGCCCAGCAGCGGCAAGTTCATATTCATCCCGAGCGTTATAAAGAACAGGGATAAAAACATAATTTGATACGGCGCGATGTCGGCTTGCACTTGATGCCGATATAGTGTTTCGGACATTAACATACCGGCAAGGAATGCGCCCATCGCGGCGGGCAGATTCAGCGCGTCCATAACTACCGACCACAGGGTTATGTTCAGCAAGATGATCAAGATGAATGCTTCCCGGCTGCGAAGTTTTGATGCGGCGCGCATAATCGGATTCAGCACCAAGCGACCGATTGTTACGGCACCGATGACCAAACCTGCGGACATAACGATGATGTCAACGATGTCGCCGCCCAGATTCAGAGACGAGCCTACAAATAATGGTAGCATTGCGAGCAATGGGATGCTCAGCAGGTTTTGGAATAATAGGATGGAGAACGATTGCCGTCCAAGTGGCGATTGCAGTTCGTTCTTGTCCGCCAGGATTTGCAAGTCTCCGCCCGTGGAAGACATTGCTAACAGCATTGCGGCCATTATCGCCGCGAGTGCCGTCCAGCCGGACAACATATACAGCATTGGCGCGGCGAGTAGCACGACCAACGCGACTTGTGTTCCACCGAATCCGAAAAGATTTTTTCGCATACTCCAAATGCGTTTTACATTCAGTTCCAACCCCATTATGAACCAAAGGAATGCGATGCCAAGTTGGCTAAGGAAGTCCCATGCACTGGTCGCGTGAAACAGGTCAAGGGCATATGGACCGACTATGGTTCCCACTACTAAAAAGGCTAATAGTGTGCCGATTTGCGCCATTCTCAACAGATAGACGAGCCCGAATGACAACCCTAAAAACATTAACAACGAAGAATACATATTTTACCACCTCTCTCAGTTGGATTTTACAAAATTGGCGGCGGCTCGCGCAAGATAATTAATTCTCATTTTCCTATTGACATTTTTGTCAATAGGTGTAGCATTTATAGGAAAATTGGCTTACGGGCGCGAAATTCTGCGCCTGAATACCCAAAAAGAAGGGCAAAATGACAAAAAAATTGTCTATTTTAACGATTTTGGCCGCGATTGCGGTGTGCGGCGGGGCATTTGCCGCCGAAGACGGCGATTATTCCAGATATATATCTGCGCGGGTTGGCTATGCTGGGATGAATGGGGTGGACGGCAATCCTGGCAGTTCTTCGTTATCGATTGCGTATGGGATCAAGGGCGCGGAATCGCTGGCTGACTTTATTGGGGCTGGGGATCATATAAGTGATCAGATGCAGAACATATCGTTGCGCGCCGAGGCAGAGTTTTCTAATCAAGGCTTTGAGACCAACAGCGGCTATTATTCATCTGCCAACAATTGGTTTAACAAGAAGATTAATCGTAGCGTTAATACATTTACGATTAACGGCTATGCGGATTTTATGAAGGACGAGAAGATTCGTCCGTATGTTTCAGCGTCTGTGGGCTTTGGGGTGATAAGTTCGGACAATTCCCAGGACGGAAAGTATAATCGTTCATTTGGGAGGGGGTCGTTATATTTACCGACCGAGTCGCCATTGACGGTATCGTTGGCGTATGGGCTTGGTGTGGGCGAGACGATGGACATATCGGACAGACTAAGGGGCGACTTAGGCGCACGCGTATTAATTTTGCATATTGCAGGTTATAGTGTTAAATTATTTAACATCACCCTGGGCATCCGATACGATTTCTAAGAAAGCCCCCTGCCCCCTTGAGGGGCGGGGCGGTCGCTTTTATGCGACCGGGGGTGGGGGGTTAATAAGTCATCCCGGGGCTTGACCCCGGGATCTCGCCAAATAAATTCCCCTCCTCTTTTTTGTCATTCCCGCGGCTTGTCGCGCCGTAGCAAAGCGAAGACGGCCGGGGTGGTTGGTGCTTGTTAATCGCACAAACTCCCCCCTCTCTTATGTCGCGCTCAAAAGTCCCCTTCGCTGGCGAAGGGGTGTCGCGCCGTAGCGAAGCGTAGGCGGACGGGGTAGTGGTAATAATCGTGCAAAAAACATTAGGGGTGTCGCAACGCCGAGGAAAAACGCCTCCGGATTTTTTGACCTTAATTAACCGCGCCCTTTGACGGGAAGAAGTTCAGTTTGACACTCTTCCAATCGTCATACACCTCATCCGGCAGCATAGAAAATGGCTGACATGCGGCGATGGCCTGGCGCACGGTATCCAAAACATACGCGCCGGTTCCGCCATCATCAAAGAACGATTCATTTTCAATAAATATGCTAGATATGAATCCGCCGCGTTCCATACTAAGTTGCACGGCGACATTATATTCGTGAAGGTTTGGGATGGCTGTATCAATCTGCCAGCATCGGGTCATTGCGATGCGAAGGGCGTCCACGACCGACACATTTACATTGCGGACGATGGGTGCTTTATCGCGTTGAACGGCTACGCGGCGCACGACTTTTTCCGGCTCGACTTTGGACTTAGATTTATCGCCCTGCCCTTGTGGTTTAGAGTCGGCGACTTCACCGGACGGGGCGCGAGTTTTTTGTGTGGTTATTTTTACATTGGTCAGGTCGACATCAAAGATTTTCATTTTTTCCGGGGCGATAATTTTTTCCGGCTCACCTGAGAATGAAGTTATCATTATTGCGACCACGATCAGATGTAGCAGCACCGATGCCCAAAAATTCTCCAATGAAAAGATTTTTACTTGCCACATTTTAATTCTTTTTTAATTCCCCTCCCCTGGCTCAAAAGTCCCCTTCGCTGGCGAAGGGGTGCCGCGGAGCGGCGGGGTAGTGGTCAATAACCAGTCGCCTTCGGCGACACAACATTTTCACTCTTTGCTTTCAGTCCTCAGCCCAACATTCGCAAAACCCGCGTCTTTCAACGCGCCCATAAGCGCAATAACATTTCCGTATGCCGCGCCGGAATCGCCGTTAATCACGATTTCCATTTTTGCATTTTCGCGTTTCATTGCGGACAACCGGCGGATCAGGGCGTCTAATTTCACTTCGGATTTTGCGATGTAATATCTGCCACCTTTATCGACGCTAAGTTGCACGGCCTTGTCGTTGCCGGATAGCGCGCCGCCCCCGGCCTTAGGCAGGGTCAGGTCGATGCCGCTTGTCATCATTGGTGCTGTTACCATAAATACGGCGAGCAGCACGGTCATAACATCGACCATCGGTGTCAAGGATAGCGAGTAATCACATCCGCGTTTGCGTGCATTTCTGCTCATTTGAAGAATCCTTCGGCTAAGAGGTCTTTCCGCATATTGTCGATTTGGTCGTAAAGTTCGTCAGATCTGCGCGAAAAGTAGTGATATGCGATGGTGGCTGGGATGGCGACTATAAGTCCCATTGCAGTGGTGCCGAGTGCCATTGCAAGACCCGGCGCGATGACGGCGAGATTGGTAGAGCCGGATGCACCGATTGCGGAGAAAGATTTTATGATTCCCCAAATGGTTCCGAACAAACCGATAAAGGGCGCGACTGCTCCGCACATTGACAGGAAGTAGAGGTTTTTATCGAACGGCGCGACAATTTTTTCCGCAATGGTTTCTGGGTTGCTGTTGCTGGCGATTTGTGAAGGGTGATGAGGGTATCTTTTCCACATACGAATTTTGCTGATGATGATTACCCAGGATACGACGCTGCCGAAAAGCAGAGCGATTGAGCAGAGTAGTATCATTATATCATTGCCTCCAAAGAGAGCGAGTAGTGAGAAATGCGATGTCATTTTATTTTCCTTTTTGTTTTCTTATTTAATTATAATTATAAATCTCAAAAAATCCAGCGACTCCGTCGACTCTTCATTAATGCCTCTCCCCTGACTCAAAAGTCCCCTTCCGGGCGTTGGGGTGTCGCGCCGTAGCGAAGCGTAGGCGGACGGGGTAGTGGTCTTTTAATTCCCCTCCTTAGAGGGACAACCTTTTCCAACTCGTCATTCCCGCGAAGGCGGGAATTGAGCCGTAGAACTAGTTAGATTTCAAGTGGCAACGCAGAAATCTTACGAGTTCAAGGCGAACATCCCCCGAAAGGCAAGCGCAAACATTTCGGCGCACACTAACGAAGGGGAATCTCAAATTGTAATTAGCCTTTTTTATTACTTTACTTCTTCCCTTTCATAAATTCAATAAGTGTTTCTGGTATGCGCGACGGCTTCAAATCCTTGTTCACATAAACCACATCAATCGTCACGACCGACCGAATTTCGCCACCGACCGACAAGGTCTGTTGCGCTTTGCACGAAGCCGCACCGACCTCAATAAATTCGGTGGACACTTCGACAATTTCGCCCAACCGCATCGGCTTTTTGTATTCGGCGGAAAGACCGCGAACGATAAAGCCCGCACCCGGGGTCAGATCCCAACCGGTAATCATATCCATACGGGCGCGTTCGCAGATTTCGATGTGGCGGGCGTGATAGACGATTCCGCCGGCATCGGTATCGGCAAAAGCGATTTGAAACTTAAATTTATGTATCATTTTATTTCCTTTAATATGTCTGCCAAAAATTGTCCTGCTTGCGCGAAGATTATTTCTTTACCTGTCTGCGCCGCCAAATCCAAAACCTCATTGTATCGTTTGCCGATATTGTTTTCGATATACGACTGGTCATCCCCGCGCGCTTGCATTTGTGATTGCAGTTGCGCCAGGCGTTCGGTGTTTGGCAGAATCCAAGCATACTCTTGAATTTTCAGCGCGTCAATAAGATCGTAAGTGCTTTGTTTTGGCACCAAAAGCAGGGTTTTGCTATTATTGATGGCATCCTGCCCGGCCTTGTAATAATTTCCCGGAAATTCGGGATTTATGTCTCGGATTGGCTGCCCACGAAGATTGGCGGATTCATAGTCTGAGAATCCAAGTTCTTTATAAGGACGAACTTCCAAATCCACAAACCTGCTGTCTTTTTTGGATAAACTAGTCTTCCCCATCCCCGGATAAACTATGTAGGCAATTGAATTTGTCATTTCACACACTTGTGCTTAGCGGAGGTCGCCGTTGGTTTCAAGCGGCCGCACGCGAACTTCACCTTCGGGAATTGAACCCAATCCAAAACTTGGTATCGCGCCATCCGACCAAGTCCCGTCCGTATATTTTATCGCCGCCTTGCCAGCGTCGGTATGCATTCCAACCGCTTGCAAATTTTTACCCGAATTCGTAAATTCTGTTTTCATTAATGCGTATCCTGTTCCGCCGCCCTGCGCCGGTCCCTGCATACCCAGCGAATAATATCCGCCCAATATCCCGTAATCCAAGTCTATATAATCTATATTCAGCAGCAACGAAACATTTGATGATCCATCGTGCGTTAAATTACACGAAAAATTCGGGCTGGACAAAGTCGCCGTATCTTCATTCGGAATTATCAATTCCGCAACCGTTGAAGAACATTGCGTTTCAATCCCGTTCACCAGCATAGTATAAGCCAACGCAATCCGCGTCTGCGACAATCCCGTCGAAGCCGAAACTTGGCTGATGGTTGCGCTTGGGATTTTCACCAACGCATTGGATATACCGACCGATGCCGGGAAAGTTATACCAGACTGCAAGCATCCGCGATTAAACGGATCCGCTTCGCACACGGAAATTTTAGAATGCGAATTGAGCATAAACATATTGGACAATGTATTATAAAGGTAAGTCCGCGTAATCCGATCATTCAATCTTGAACACCGCGCCTGCCTGCAAATGACTGCCGGGCGATTTCCAAATTGCACAGCATAGCCTGTCTGATCCACCAGGCCTTGGCGGGCGTATTGGATGTTCGCGTCCATATTCGTAGAATCCGCACGCTGCATAAAGGCATTCGCCGGGATGAAATTCTGGTCGTCCGGGTAAGCCATATATGAATCCACCGGGACATCATTATAGACTTCCTGAATGGTGTATTGAGACGGAGCCGCCATCAAAGTGGCTGGTGAAAATTGGAAAGTGGAGATAAGGAGCAATATGAATATCTTTCCTGCTTTCTCTGAAAATTTTAACATTTTTGAGCCCTTCCTATATTTATTCTGAAATTTAGCAAAATTTAAGGGGGTGTGTAAAGGGCAAAATAATTATATTGAAAATGACAAACGGAATGGGCTATATATAAGAGTGAGGACAAGGAAAAACAAATGATAGATATTACTTTACAAGGTGCGGCGGGCAGAATCCACGGCGTCTATGCCAAAAGCAAAGATCCCAGCGGACATATGGCTGTCATCATTCCGGGTTCACCCGAAGCAGGCTGTCATATGAACGACCGCATAACATACGCGATGTTCCGCGCCTTTGCCGATATTGGCTTTACGACCCTGCGATTCAACTATCGCGGAGTCGGAATGAGCCAAGGCGAACGCGCCGGACTGGAAGGCGATATAATGGACGCCGCCAATGTTCTTGATTGGATACAAAACCAGAACGAAGAAGGTGGTCGTATTTGGATTGCCGGTTATGAAAACGGCGTTTGGACAGCATTGCAGACATTGATGCGGCGACCTGAAATCGGCGGATTTGTATTGGTTTCCCCGGACACCAGCACTACTGATATGACATTTCTGTCTTCGCGTCCGAACCGCGGGTTGCTGATCCAGGGCACGGACGAATCATATGCCGCCATAGAATTCGGAACATTCTTGACCAAGACATTGAAAACCAAGGGCAACATTGATGTCGAAATAGAAAAAATCAAGGGGCAAGATGCGGCGTATGCGACCGGGTTAAAGTTGCTGTATGAAAATATCAAAAGTTATGTGGCGCGCGAAACGGCGGAAAGCAAGTTGTTGTAATGGAAGAAAAAAACAAAATTTTAGATGCGGGCGGCATTGATGAACTGGCGGCGAATGTTCGTCCGAAACAACTCGCCGATTTTGTCGGGCAGGACGCGCTAAAAGCCAATTTATCAGTTTTTATAACCGCTGCGAAAACCCGTGGCGAGGCGATGGATCACGCGCTTTTCTCAGGCCCTCCGGGACTTGGAAAGACCACTTTGGCTGGAATTGTCGCCAATGAACTTGGGGTCAGTTTCAAGTCTACTTCCGCCCCGATGTTGACCAAACAGGGCGATCTTGCGGCAATCCTTACCGGGCTGGAAGCGCGCGATGTTTTGTTCATTGACGAGATTCACCGCCTGTCGCCCGCTATTGAAGAAGTCCTTTATTCCGCAATGGAAGACTTTAAGTTGGACATTATGATTGGCGAGGGCGCAACCGCAAAGTCTATTAAAATAGACCTGCCGCCTTTTACACTTATCGGCGCGACCACCCGCACCGGGTTATTGTCCAATCCGCTCCGCGACCGATTCGGCATTGACCTGCGATTGAATTTTTATTCGGAAGACGATTTGGCGAGGATTATTGAGCGCAGTGCAAAAATTCTAAATTATGCGATTGATGCGGATGCGGCGGCGCGATTGGCGCAAAGTTCGCGCGGAACTCCGCGTATTGCAAATCGGATTCTGAAACGGGCGCGCGACTTTGCCCAAGTAATGAAAATCGCTGAAATTACGCGGGATGCGGCGGAAACTGCCTTGACGCGTTTGGACATAGATTCGCGCGGCTTGGACGAAATGGATAAAAAATATCTGAATGCGATTATAAAGCATTATGCAGGCGGACCTGTTGGAATTGAAACAATTTCAGCATTAATTGCAGAGCCGACAGATACCATAGAAGATGTGATTGAGCCATACTTGATGCAGCAGGGATTTTTACAGCGCACACCGCGCGGACGGGTTGTTACCCAGGGCGCATATAAACACCTTGGGATTAATGAATGAATCCTATAATTTTGGTCATTGACGATGATAAAGTGCTGAACGAAGGCGTATCTAATGCGCTCCGCGCGGCGGATTTCGGCGTGATGAGCGCATTTGACGGCGAATCCGCGCTTGAAATGATGCGGATTATGTTGCCGGACGCGATTGTGTTGGATCGGATGATGCCGGGGATGGACGGGATGGAATTTTTGCGGCGGGTTCGGCAGCGCGGGTTAAAGACGCCGGTGCTGATGTTGACGGCCTTGGGCGATACGGAAAACCGGGTTGCGGGTTTGGAAATCGGCGCGGACGATTATATGGGCAAGCCGTTTTCAGTCCAGGAATTGATTCTTAGGTTAAAGAGGCTGACTGCGCGGTCTGCGCCAGCATCCCCTGCCCTGCCTGGGTTGGAATGGCGGGATGATGATTTTTTTGCAAATGGCGCACATCTGCCGTTATCTGATGCGGAAAAGGTCGCGCTGAGGGAGTTGACTTCACCCATTGGCGCGATTACGCAGGCTGGTGCGATGGCAATAAAAAGGTTGCGGAGCAAGATTGAAGGGTGTAATCTAGGATTGACCATTGCGACCATCCACGGCAAGGGCTACAAGTTAATATCAAAATAATTCCCCTTGCGATTTGCGGGCTACTAAGTCCCCTTCGCTGGCGAAGGGGTAGCACGAAGTGCCGGGGTAGTGGTCAATAAATTCCCCGCCAAGGGTGGCGGGGTGTCCGGCAAAGCCGGACGGGGTGGTTCGAAAGGAACAAAATGAAATTAATACCTCGCAGTTTTTTAGCGCGAACGATTTTAATAGTCTTGCTACCGATGCTGCTGATATTGGGCATTATGGGCGTTGTATTTTTTGATAATCATTGGTCAAAGGTTCACGATACATTTGGGCAGACGCTTGCAGGCGAGATTGTTGCGTTATCGAACATATCGGACGATGCCTTGGCGGCCAAGATGGCAAAGAATATGCATCTTAATATGACTCGGCACGAAAAATTAAATCGTCCTGCGCGCGATGATTCGCGTGATCCGCGCGTTGCGATTTTGGCGCACAATCTGAAAAAGTTGACGACTTTGCCGACTAAGATATATATAGACAATCCCAAGAGGTTATTGTTTGTGGACTTGTCGCGCCCGAACGGAGATGTGCTGTCATTTGCGACCAGCCTGCGAAGGATTTATTCCAGCAGTGTGGATGTGTTCGTGTTGTATTTGTTTATATCATTGCTGGCGGTTTCATTGGCTGTTGCGCCGTTTATAATAATGCATACGCGGTCGATCCGAAGGCTGGCAAGGGCGGCTAATTTCTTTGGTCGCGGAATGGACTTGCCGAATTTCCATCCATCTGGTTCATCTGAAATTCGTCTTGCGGCGACCTCGTTGATTTCGATGAAAGAGCGATTAGATAGATATAATAAAACGCGAAGTGATATGTTAAACGCGCTCGCGCACGACTTAAAAACTCCGCTTGCTCGGATTCGTTTGGGGATTGAAACTGGCAGTGCGAAACAGGATTCATTGCTTGGCGAGATTGATAATATGAGCGGGATGATAGGGGGCTATTTGGCATTTGCTCGGGGCGAGTTGCCAGAGCAAGAACAAGAAGTTTCAATGGCATCTCTCCTCACCCGCCTCACCCGGGCATATGAAGTCCCCTTCGCTGGCGAAGGGGTGGATGCCGAAGGCAGACGGGGTAGTGGTAAAAATTTTCCAACCATAACCCTTATTGTTCCCGACTCTCCTGCTATGTTCTACACCCGTCCAGAGGCACTCGCCCGCGCGATAGAAAATTTATTGATCAACGCATCACGATACGCGAAATCGAAAATCCAAATAACGGAAACGGACTCGTTAGAATTCATAGAAATTACGATTGACGATGACGGCATTGGCATTCCGGCGGAACGGCGGGACGAAGCGATGCAGCCGTTCACTCGGCTTGATCCGGCGCGCTCAGGCGAAGGGACGGGCTTGGGCTTGTCGATTGCGAAACAGACGATTGAAAACCATGGCGGACAGATGCTGTTGGAAGATTCGCCGCTTGGCGGTCTTCGCGTCCACATAATCTTATCGGTGTAAAAATGAGAAAGACTACAACGAATAGTATTTTGCGTGCGGTGAATCTGTCCAAGTCTTATGGACGGCGTGCGATTTTCACGAATGTAAATTTGCAGGTGAAACAAGGGGAAAGCATTGGTTTGCTGGGACCGAACGGCGCGGGCAAGACGACTTGTTTTTATTGTATAACGGGGCAGATTGCGGCGTCTGCCGGGCAGATTTTCTTGGATTCACAGGATATAACTTCGTTGCCATTTTATCAAAGGGCGCGTTTGAAGATTGGATATTTGCCGCAGGAAAATTCCATATTTCGGAGTTTATCGGTCGAGGATAATATAATGTCGATATTGGAAGTTTCCGAACCGAATCCAGAGATTCGCGCAGAAAGGTTGAATGAATTATTAGAAGAATTTTCCATTTCGCATTTGCGTAAGGCGAATGCGTCTGCATTGTCCGGCGGGGAACGGCGGCGCGTAGAAATTGCGCGAACATTGACGACCAATCCGAAATTTATATTGTTGGACGAGCCGTTTGCAGGCATTGATCCGATTGCGGTTGCGGACATAAGGGAATTGGTGGCGCACTTAAAGAATCGCGGATTGGGTGTTATAATTACGGATCATAATGTACGCGAAACATTGGGGATTACGGACAGGTCATATATATTGCATGACGGGCGAATTATCAAGGAAGGTTCCACTGATGAAATAATTGCGGATCCGCAGGTTCGCTCTGTTTATCTCGGCACCGACTTCAAAATGTAAAATATAAAGTCCCCTGCCACCCTTGAGGGGCGGGGCGGTCGCCTGTTATGGCGATCGGGGGTGGGGGTTAAAAATTCCCCGCCAATGGTGGCGGGGTGGACGCGAAGCGGACGGGGTGGTTAGACCTATCCTTCCTCTTCAATTTTTATGATATAATACTCTTATGAACGACCTCATTGCCGATTTTCACGCCTACCTCCTCCACACCCGCGGCTACTCTGCTCACACAGCGGACTCCTATCATTTCGACATAAATAATTTCGCAGCGTTTATGGAAGAGTATGCAGGCGCGGCGGACACGGAAACTTTGGCGAATGCGGATCAGACGACTTTTCGCGCGTGGCTGTCGAACAGGGCGGCGCACGGCACGGCAAAGTCGAGTTCTGCGCGCGCATTGTCCGCGCTAAAAATGTTTTATAAATTCGCGGCAAAAAATTTGGGGATAGAGAACCACGCGATTACGCTGATGCAGTCGCCGAAAGTGCCCAGGAAATTGTCCAAGGCTGTGTCGGCTGATGATGCGCTCGCATTGTTAAAAATCACGAATGAAATGTATCCTGACGAACCTTGGATGGCGGCGCGCGAACGGGCATTGATGACATTGTTGTATGGCTGTGGCTTGCGAATTTCCGAAGCTCTAAACTTAAAGGATTGCGATTTGCAGGGCGCGCCCGAGGTTATACGAGTTCGCGGCAAGGGCAGTAAAGATCGCCTTGTTCCGATCATTCCGATTGTGCATATGGCGGTGTCTAGTTATTGGAAGTTAAGGCCGATGGGTTTTGATCCAGTGCGTCCGCTGTTCCGCTCGTCTCGCGGACTTCCGCTGAATCCTCGGTCAGCGCAAAGGGCGTTGGAACGCGCGCGAAATATGTTGTTGTTGCCGGATTATGTTACGCCGCATTCGTTGCGTCATTCGTTTGCGACAGGGCTGCTTGGTGGCGGGGTTGATTTAAGGGTATTGCAGGAATTGCTTGGGCATTCGTCGTTATCGACTACGCAACTTTATACCAAGGTTGATATGGATGCTGTTATCAAGGCGTATTCTACCGCTCACCCGAGAGCGCAAAAGAAGTAATTGGTCGCGCGATGGCTTTATCGTCTTTTATGTCGAAGTGGAATGCGCGTCCGGCTAACATTTCTGGAATCCAAATTTTATCGCACGGCCACATTTGGTCAAATGGGATTTTGGAAATGTCGCACCAATCGGCGATGCACTCGTCAATGTTGCAACCGATCCCGCCCGCCCAATGATTGGCTATAAAAACTCGATTTACTATTATCAAGTCCGGCCATAGAAAATTTAGTTGTCCTATGAATCTTGGATTAAGGGGGATGATGCCGGTTTCTTCGCGGGTTTCACGGATAGCGCAGTCAAGGAACGATTCGGCTTGGTTGCATTTGCCACCGGGAAGATTGAAGAATCCCTTTGCCTTGCCGTCAACGGATTTGGAAAATCCTTTCATTCCGCGCTTGCGTTGCACCATCAAGATTTGCTGCTTCGCTTCATCTATAACAGCACAAATTGTTGTATTCTTAATATCCATTTTCTTTTTCCTATTGATTCCCCTCCAAGGTGGAGGGGTGTCGCGCCGTAGCGAAGCGTAGGCGGACGGGGTGGTTGGTGCTTGTTAATCGCACAAAGTCCCCTTCGCTGGCGAAGGGGTGCCGCCGAAGGCGGCGGGGTAGTGGTTAATAAATTATTAACCATCATTTATCATTTTTTATTTTTCATCTGTATCACTAACCTCTGCGTGTTGACCTTGTCTCCGCCTTGCGAATCAACAAACACATTGCCGGTCAGGACAAGCACATCTGCGGACTTGGTAAATTCGCCGCGATCGGCTTTAATTTTCATTGGTGTTTTGGTATTGCCTTGAACTTGGATGATGTCGGCGCGGATGCCTTCCAAAAAGATTGTGTCCTGGTTTTCGTAAAGTTGCCGAACGACTTCGGCCTGAATGTGGTATGGGTTATTTTTGGAATCGAGACCCTTGAAGTTGCCATTGGTTATGCGAAATTGGTCAATTTGGATGTCTGGAATTTCCAGGATGTCCAATGCGGAACCGAGCAGGTCTCGGTAAATAAAGGGGGATGCGGCGAGGATGACTACGAATACGAGACCCCATCCCATAAAAAGGGATCGTAGTATAGCATTGTATCTATCGTGCCGTCTTGAAATGATCAAATGCCTATTTGTCATATTTTTCCTATAATTCCTCTTCGCTTGATGCAGTCGCACAAGAGTCCCCTTCGCTGGCGAAGGGGTGTCGCGCCGTAGCGAAGCGTAGGCGGACGGGGTAGTGGTCAACAAGTCATTGTCTGACCAAATCTCCACTCTGCGTTTTTCACTCTACACCCTAATAATCCTGTTTGCAACCATTTGCGAAATATGATAAAATACAAGTATGTGGAAGAGAGGAATTACAGCAATTTTATTAACATTTGCTACGACTGCGTCATATGCGGCGGGCACTTATGTGCCCAAAAAGGCTGCATTGGTGGCGGCTGCTCCAAAGAATGATAATATGCTCAGCGGCAATGCCTTGCTCAGCACGGCGATTGCATTGGGCGTTAATGCGATGGCGATCAGCGATCAGTTCAAGGCCTTAGACGCGACTTGCGTTCCCAGTTCCAGCGACATAAATTTCGTGCAAAAGATGGTGTTAGAGGTTGCCAAGACCGGGGTTCCGCTGACTGAATTCACGAATGACGCCATTGGTAATACTTGCTCTGCCGGCACCAGCTTCAAGGACAATGAAGAGGCTCGCGTACAGACTGGCAGCGGCAAAAACTTCCCGAGATGTTTTGAAAAGATTGATAATACTAGCTCGACTGAAACTCAGGTTAATGGCATTACGATTAGGAACAATAGTGAGTCTACATTAGACGGCGCGGTATTGAATAGTTGGCCGCGTGTATCTTCTGCCAAGGTTACGAACAGCAAGAACAAAGAAATAAATGTATCTAACATATACGAGATTTGGGCGGCTGTCAGTAGCAAGCTTAGCCAAGAAGATTGGCTAGAGGGCGAAATAACGCAGGGTCAGCGGATGAACGAACAAATTCAAAGATGTGATCCGCAAGCATTAAAGAATACGAAGGGCGCGGCTTGGATTGGTTTTGCACAGGAAGCGATTATGGGGATGGGCAGTGGTGATTATGGCAAGACTGCGGATTTAAATGTTGCGATGCAAGCGGCGCAGGGCATGACATCTAGCGGTGGGGTTGCTAACACATTGATACCGATGTTGCCTATGCTTCTTGGTGCCGGCGGCATGCAGTAAAAACTTTTCTTTTTTCTTTTGTCAGCCCCGCGCAGGCGGGGTCAGGGCTCAAAATCGCGGGCGCAGCCCGCAAAATTAATAAGTCATTGCCCGGCTTGACCGGGCAATCTCGGTCTTATATCTCACCAATTATCCAACTAAAATAGGATTTTTAGAACATTAAAAAAGACCCCTTTCGGGGTCTTTTAATTATTTAGATGCCAGTTTGGAATCTACATATTTGACGGCATCGCCGACGGTTAGCAGTTTGCCTGCATCTTCGTCCGGAATGCTTATA
>JAITCH010000003.1 GCA_031283185.1 Rickettsiales bacterium
CCCCTACCCCCCCCCCCCCCCCCCCCCCCCCCCCCCGCGCGCGCGCTTGACAAAATCACCCTTCAATAAATTGTCCAGGGTATAGAATTTATAATTTGCGGAGATTCGGGTTAGTTCAGAAAACGCAAAACGCGACATAATTTTATAATAAAATCTGCGAAGACGCGGCCAGTTGCTAAGTTCCACGAGGCCGATAAAATCTTTTGCTTCAACTTTATTCGCTTCGTTATCAATAAGGTCCAAATAGAAATCAGAGAATTGATATATCTGCACATATTTATTCAGGAATTTTTTCGCGTATTTTTCGGGGCGAAACTTTATCTCTGCGCCCCTCATATTATTATCAATGAAAAATTGCCGAAGGTGCCCCGTCATTCCGATTATAAATGGTCCGTCCGAATAAGAGATTGGCAGAAAATTATGGAATGCTGCGATTGCGACCAAGTCCGCATCAACCATTTCATTTAATATGAATTGCACATTATTGACTGGGGATCGGCTGAGCATTATGACGCGCTTTTTGTCGCTGCATCCGGCGGCATAAATTATATTGTGAAGTGCTGTGCCGGCGACACCTGCGATCTCCTCCGCTCCCTTTATCACTGCGATTTGTCCTGCGATGCTAAGTTGTTCAGGATATATGGGGACAAATCCGTTTTTCTGGAATGCGAGCATAACATCCATTTCGCCCAATACATCTGCCTTTAACAAAGTCCAGTTTTTTCGCGACATAAAAATTTTTTTATTTTTGCCGGGCGCGACTGCGGCATTTGCATTTTGGAATGGAATTAAAAAATCTTCCGTCCAATCTTCGTGATAAAAACTGGAAAGGGTAGGGACGGCGAGGCGGCGAACGCGGACAGGATGTGGCGCGATTTTTATTTTATCCATTGGAACGCCGGCAAGTTTTAGAAACTCGGTCATATAAGCCGGAATACTAAATTCATAATTCCAAACGAAAATTATTCCGTCATATTCATTTAAGTGTTGCAGGTAATAATAAAGACGCGCGGTGCTTTGGATTAAAAAATGTCCGTAATGATTTAATAGTTCGCCGCCCCATACCAAATTCGCGTCCAACATCGGCGCGTCAAGTGGTATAATGCCGGATAATTCTTCGTGTGGTTTCCACATATTGGAGCCGGTTATATAAGTTCCGTCCGGGCGGAAGACGCCGCAATCACTTCGCATAAATCCGTGGAGTCTCTCGTTTTTAAGTCGCGTTGATATATGCGCGCCGTCAACAATTTCAACTGAATTTTTTCGCGCCGATTTATAAGTGCGATTCCACCAATCAAAATTTTCTTTCATAGAATCGGGAATGTAAGCGGTATTGGACATAGCAGTCCCTTATGGCAGAAGAGGCGACCAAGACGGGTCGGTCGCATGTCCCGGGGTTTTTATTTCATATTCGTTATGCCCGGTTATATCAACCGACATCAATCGGCTTGCGCGTTCGGTATCGCTTACTTTGTCCGTAACGGAATATACTACGCGCCGTCCGTTCGGAGCCCACGAAGGGGATTCCATAAACCAGCCGGACGACAGGATTTTTTCACCCTTGCCGGTTGGCGACATAACGCCGATTGAAAAAGTATCTTTGCTCATTTTTGTAAATGCGATCATATCGCCGCGCGGAGACCAGGCGGGCGTTGCGTATCTTCCTGTGCCATAAGATATGCGAGTATCTTCCAGTGTGGCGAGATCCAGGACATGAATTTGCTGCGATCCCGATCGGTCGGAATTGAATGCCAATTTTTTCCCATCTGGCGAATATGAAGGCGAGGTATCAATGCCGTCATAATAAGTAAGTTGTTTCAAGATTTTTGTATTCAGATCAAATTCGTAAAGATTCACGAATGTTCCATCAACCAAACTCATTGCGACTTTTTTCCCATCCGGCGAGAATTGCGGCGAAAAAGTCATACCCGCAAACCGCCCAAGTCTGCGCTGTTCGCCGTTGTTAAGATCCAAAGTCCAAACGGACGGATCATCGTCCCTGTATGAAAGGAAGACAAGGGTGTGCATATTCGGGGAAAAGACAGGCGATAAAACATTCACACCTGCGCCCGAAATATATCTGAAATTATATCCGTCGCTGTCCATAATGGCCAGCCGTTTGTTGCGGTGATCAACCGGGCCGGATTCTGCGATGAAAGCGATTTGCGTGTCGAAATATCCGCCTTCGCCAGTTAGCCGTTTATAAACTTCATCCCCCATTATATGAGAAAGGCGGCGTTTGGATTTTATTGTGGCGACCAGGCTTTCTGCTTCGATCTGTTCGCCGCTTTCAACATCCCACAGGAAGAATTGCAGGCGGAGTTTATTGCCCTTGCCGGATGAAAGTTTTGCCTGGACAAGCGCGCGCGCCTTTATTAATGACCAATGTTCGAAAGAAGGCATTTCGCCGAACTTCAAGTTTTCTGGAAAACTATCCGGGTCAAGGATTTTGAACAGCCCGGTTTTCTCGAAATCGTTCTTTAATATCTTGGTAAGTTCCGCCGCGTCCCCGGACAGGTTTTTGCTTTCCGCTTCAAAATTAATGATGGCGATTGGGATTTGCGGGGCGTTTCCAGCGACTATATCCACGACCAATTGCGCCCGCGCCTGTGAAAAACAGGCTAAAAACAATGCGAAACAGATTATTTTCTTAAACATTTATGGATTTTAATACTTTGACAGGGAAAAATCAATCGCTTATAATTGGCAAAATGACTAAACAAATACAACCGCTTAAAGTGCCCGCGACTATGGACGGCGTAAAACTGGATAGATTCCTGCTTCGCGCCTTTCCTGCGATGCCAAAGCCTTTGTTCTATAAACTTTGTCGGACGGGCGAGATTCGTATAAATTCTCATCGCGCCAAAGGTGCAGAGCGTTTAGCAGGTGGCGACCAAGTTCGTGTTCCGCCTGTTTTATCCGATATGAAAAAAATTGAACTCCAAAGAACCGAAGACGGATCTAAATTTGATCTTGCCGATTTGGAAGTTCTTCGCCGCGCAATCATATATAATGACGATTCCTTGGTGGCGTTTAACAAGCCCGCTGGGCTTGCCGTCCAGGGCGGAACGAATGTGAAAAAGTCTATGGATAAAATGGTGTCCGCATTGTTTCCAGATGCGGAGATGCTGCCAGTGCATAGATTGGACAGAGAAACGAGCGGCGTTATTATATTTGCAAAAAATTTGGCGGCTGCGCGGAACTTGTCCGAACAACTTCACGATAAGACGGCGGAAAAAGAATATCTGGCGATTCTGGCGGGCGATGTTAAAAACAAATCCGGGCGCATAGAAACTTATGTGGCAAAAACCGGCAGCGATAGCGATCCAAAACTTGCCATAACGGAATATGAAGTATTGGGCGCGGTGCCTGGGCAAATGACGCTTGTTCGTTTTCGTCCAAAAACCGGGCGCACGCATCAACTGAGAATTCATTCGTCCAAAGAATTAAAGGCGGCGATATTCGGAGACGGACTTTACGGATTTAAGAAAGATGCGGAAAAATACGCGTTTGGGAAATGCCCAAAGGAACTTCACTTATTGGCGCGAAAATTATCCATATCGCATCCATTGACGGGCGAACGATTGGAATTGCAGGCCAAGGTTCCGGAATTTATGATGCCCGCGGTTCAGAATTTAGGGGGCGTAAATGATTAGCAAGTTTCGCCAGAAACGGCGGCGCGTTCTTCGGTTTTTCAGATTTCTTAAACACTTCACATTTTGGTCGCGTATGGTTATGCTGTCATTTATGGCCGCAGCCGTGTCGTTCGGCATCTTTATATACAAGGTTGATCCGAACGATTACAAAGACAGAATAATTTCCGAAATTGAAAGTGCAGGAATTGATGTAGATGCAAAGGGAAGCATATCTTGGGAAGTATCATTTCGCCCAATCATAGTATTCGAAAATGTCGCATTGACTGCGCCCGGGGCAAAGGCGACTATGTCAAAACTTCTTGTGAAAATAAATCTTATATCCCTGTTTCGCGAGCGCGCGACCATCGAACAAATTTCCATCAACAATCTTAATTTGGAAATTTTGGAAAACGGAAATAATAAAAAGAGCAGCGCAGTAGAAGGCGGCGGCGACAGGATTATAGGAAACATTCCCGCGCATGAAATAATGCTTAGGAATCCGAAAGTGAAACTGAACGGCGAGACATATAATCCGCAGTTGTTGCGATTGACATTGGAACGCCGGGCGGATGCCGATGTGGTCGCACTTAAAATTATCCACGCGGGCGAAGTTTATGATGCGCGCACTATAATGGCCCCGCTTAATTCGGATCGCAAAGTCTATCCAGTTCGCGCGACCATACAGGGCGGCGGGATAAACCTTACGACCGATATTGCGCTGGAACAAAATAGTCTGGTTCCGATTAGTTTCAAGGTACGCGGCGCAGTCCGCGATATGGGCGGAGTGTTGGTGAAACTTGGGGCGGACGCGCCGAAAATTATGCCGTTTAATATAACTGCTGGTGGCGGGTTTGGACACGGCTCGCTCAAACTTAGCGAGTTTTCCGTTCAGAATTCTACGCTTCGCGCGGGCAGTGGAATAAATATATCCGGCGATATAAATTGGGGCGCGCCGCGCGGGAAATTAAATGTAAAATTAAAATCCGACCGCCTTGTCCTTGGCGAAGTTTTCCCTGATCTTTACGGCGGGCCTAAAACAAAATGGATTCACCCAAACAGGCCGCTTAACGCGTTTAAAGATACGCCGATGCCGATTGCTATGCTGAAAACTTGGGACATTGCGGCGGACTTGGATTTGAAGTCGCTGAATGTTTATAGGAATTTAACCATCCGAAATTCAGCAATTAAATTTAATTGGAAAAATGCTTCGGGCGCGGCAAAGATTGATGCGGGCATAGCGGGCGGCAAGGTCGCGGCGGTAATACTCGGCGATATAGACGGGGATGAAATTTATGCGTCCGCAGCGGGGCGCGGAACGGATATTATAACCGGCAAGATCTTGGATGAAATAGAGCAGACTGAATTCCTGTCGCGCTTGCCATCGGACTTTGAGTTTGCATTAAAAGCGCGCGGAGGAAATTTATCACGGATTATGTCGACCGTTTCGGGACCCGTGCAGGTCTATTCCACAGGACGCGGCTACGCGCATCGCGGTATGGCGACTTATTTATACGGCCAGGATTTGCTGACATCATTGGGCGAAGATGTTAAGAATTTATTCCGCTCTAATAAGGACGAAGATCAGATTCGTGTGGACTGCGCCGCGCTTAATTTGAAAGTGCGTAAAGGCGTGGTGTCAACCCGGCGCGGGATTGCGGTTGAATCAAATGTGTTTAATGTGAATGTCGCGGGCGATGTGGATTTGGGGGCAGAGAAAATAAGGGCGACTATTTCATCTCGCCCTGTGTCGGGTCTTCGCCTTAGCGTTACGGGCGATTTGATAAGTCTGATAGAGTTTGAAGGGAACCTAGCGGAGCCGGATATAAAATTAAATCGATCGGGCTTGCTGAATAAAGTCGCGGTTGGCGCGATGGCTGGAATCGCGCTTGCGCCATTGACGGGCGGTGCGAGTATAGCGGTGGGACTTGGAGCAGGGTGGCTGGGTGGAAATTTGATTTCAAGTTGGTTTGCGGATAATAATCCGTGCAAGACTGCGATGTCTCAGGACGCCGCGCCGATGGATCGGAATGATACGAAGTTTATGAGAATGCCTTTGGCCGAAAGCGCGGCAGAGATATTTGATGATGTCCGTGTTAGGTTGAGTAAATGAGGAGCAAATAAAGAATGGAAAATTTCATAGTCATTTCCGGGATATTTTTGCTCGGCGCGATGAGTCCGGGGCCAGACCTTATAATCACTATGCGGCAAAGCCTGTTAAACGGCCGCTTTGCTGGAATTCTTGCCGCCATTGGAATTTTCTTTGGCTGCTGTTTAAATGCCATAATATCGATCGCCGGTCTTGGCTTGATAATTTATCAATCAGCAATTGCATTTGGTATATTGAAAATTATCGGCGCGTCATACTTGATTTATCTGGCGTATAATTCATTCAAGTCCAAGGGTATAAATATCGAAAAAGAAAAGCAACAGGAGACAAACAAGAAAGAGAATCCATTTCTTATTGGATTTTTGACGAACGCATCCAATCCAAAGGTCATTTTATTTATGCTCGCGCTGTTTCCGATTATAGTCCCGCCGGAAACTTCTTTGGCAATTAAGGCGGGTTATGGATTATGGTATGCGGTGGTAGTTTCTGGATGGTTTGTTTTTGTGTCGTTTGTATTTTCTAATGTCCGGGCGCGAATGATATTTTCACGGGCTTCGAAATATATAGATTATTCATTCGGAATAATCCTAGCAATGTTGGGAATAAGACTTTTGTTTATGTAAGGCCGCAGCATCAGGATTTATTAATAGTATATCCAAGATACTTCGTGCTAACAACTGCGACCTGATGGACTTTGTAAGGATATATATGAAATCACTAGAACGACCCGAAAAGAAAAAATAAGTCTTGCGTTTTCATTGAATTGCGGAACGGGTAGAGCGGCTTGTTCCGTCATAAAAATTGACCTTGCATTTTTCGGCTTCTTGCGTATAATTCCCTAAATTCGCCCCCATAGTATAGTGGTAGAACAGATCCTTGGTAAGGATCAGGTGCAAGTCCGATTCTTGCTGGGGGCACCACCTTTCGCTTATTATTTTAGTCTTGACATCTTCTTCTCCTTTTTTAAGGATCACAAATACATAACCAATAAAACTGCGCCTAGGGCAAGGCGGTAAATCGCAAATGGCGCAAACGAAAACTTCCGCACAAATCCCAGCATCAACCTTATCGCCAACAACGAAAATACCGCGCTGAGTGCCATCGTGATTCCTGCCGCCGACCAATTAACGCTCTCGGCACTGCCGAGTGCCTTTAACAATTCATATCCGCCCGCCGCCGCAATCGCAGGCATCGACATCAAAAACGCAAAATCCAAGGCATCCGCCCGCGACACTCCCCTTGCCCGCATCGCCGTTATTGTAATTCCGCTCCGCGACACCCCAGGTATCAAGGCCGCCACTTGCGCGAGGCCTGCGATAAACGCTGTTCCGTATGATACTTCGCGCCCGGATTTTCCGAATCGGTCAGCGACATAAAGCAGCGCGCCGAACACTATGGAATTTATTGCAATAATCACAATCCCGCGCGGCGGGTCTATAAACAACCCCAGCAGCAGCACCGGCAGAAACGACAATGAAATTTTCATCATCAGCGGATTTCGGAAATCCAATAATTCCACAATCCTTGCCCGGTAATGCCACATTACCGCCAATAACGACCCGACATGAACCGCAACATCAATGAACATCCCCTGGTCTTCCGCGCCCATAAAGGACGGCAACAAGGCCAGATGCGCGGACGAACTGACCGGCAGGAATTCGGTAAAGCCTTGGAGTGCCGCCAGCAGAACCATATAGTCGAACGAAAGCATTTTTACACCTTTACTTTTTGGATTTTGTCCGTATAATATACCCCATACTTTAAGGAAAAATTATGAACATTTCAAGCAAATACAGAACCCATACCTGCGGCGGAATATCGGAAAAAGATGTCGGGGCAAATGTCGTCTTGTCCGGCTGGCTGCACAGGAAACGCGACCACGGCGGATTATTATTCGTTGATTTGCGCGACAATTATGGAATAACGCAATGCGTTGTTGACTTGGCGGATAGCGCGTTGGCTGGCGTGGAAAAAATCCATCCTGAATCTGTAATTACCATCCGCGGATCTGTTGTGCTTCGCACCCCAGACCAGATTAATGACAAGATTCCGACCGGGCGGGTTGAGGTAAAAGTTGCGAATGTTGAGGTTTTGACCGAGGCTGCCCCCTTGCCGTTCCAAGTCTTCGGCGAAGAAGAAACAAATGAAGAACTACGGCTGACTTATAGATATTTGGCGCAGCGGCGCGACCGGCTTCACGCGAATGTTCTGGGTCGCAACCGCATAGTGAAATTCATCCGCGACAAGATGTGGGGCTTGGGCTTTTCGGATTTCCAAACGCCGATACTTACGGTGTCCAGCCCGGAAGGCGCGCGCGATTTCCTTGTGCCTTCGCGTTTGCATCACGGCGAATTTTACGCGCTACCCCAAGCCCCGCAGCAATTCAAGCAGTTGCTGATGCTTGGCGGATTCGACAGGTATTTTCAGATTTCGCCGTGCTTCCGCGATGAAGATTTGCGCGCCGACCGATTAATAGAATTTTATCAGTTGGATGTGGAAATGTCTTTTGCCGAAGTGCCGGAAATTCAGAAAGTTTTCGAAGAAGTTATAACCTCAACAATTCGTGAATTCGCGCCGAATGTAAAATTGTCGGATAAAATTCCGCATATTTCGCACGCAGAGGCGGCACTTAAATACGGCAGCGACAAACCTGATTTGCGAAACCCGATTGTTATTGCAGATGTGTCGGAAATTTTTGCCGCGTCTGACTTTGCGATATTCGCTGATGCTGTTAAGGGCGGCGCAGTTGTGCGCGCGATTCCCGCGCCAAACACCGCCGACAAACCGCGTTCTTTCTTTGATAAAATGGGCGAATTTGCGACCAAGGAATTGGGTCTGGGCGGACTTGGATATATAGTCTATGCGCCGGGCGAAGCGAAGGGTCCCGTTGCAAAAAAGTTGACCGCAGAACAAGTCGCTGCGATAAAAACCGCAGCGGGCGCAAAGGACGGCGACACCATATTCTTCGTCTGCGATAAAAAATATGAAGCGGCGAAAGCCGCGGGAAAAATCCGCATAAAACTCGGCGAAGATTTGGGCTTGATTGATGCGTCCGAATATAAACTCTGTTGGGTGGATGATTTCCCGATGTATGAATTGAATGAAGAAACCGGCGCGATAGATTTCGGACATAATCCATTCAGTCTGCCCAAGGGAAGTTTGGACGGCAACCCGCTTGAAATTCTGGCAAACCAATATGATATGGTTTTGAACGGTTGGGAAATTTGTTCGGGCGGACTGCGCAACTATAACCCGGATATGATGATTAAGGCGTTTAAGATTGCCGGTTATACCGAAGAAGATGTTAAGACTAAATTTTCAGGGCTTTGGACTGCGTTCCAATATGGTGTTCCTCCGCACGGCGGATTTGCGGCAGGGATCGATCGCATAGTTTGTATATTACTTGGTGAGCCAAATTTACGGGAATGCGTTGCGTTCACGACCAATCAGCGCGGACAAGATTTAATGCTTGGATCGCCGCGGGCAGTATCTGAATTACAACTTCGCGAAGCCCATATACAGATTCGGAAAAAGGGTTAAATCCTTTTTCGAATCATTAAAACTCATATCTTAATCCGATGGTTGCATTCAACAGCCGAAAGTTTTCATCATAAATTTTTGTCAGCAGAATTCTTGCGCCGACATCTGCTTTCAAATTTTTAGTTATATCAATTCCCACTCCGCCACCAACTCCATACATAAATGATGTTTCAAAGTCAGAGCGTTCACGAAAGACGGGATTTTGGCTGCCGCCATTAGTCTGTCCACATTTGCTAATAGATGAAGCATCGTATGAACACTGCTCTTGGCTTTCTGAATTAAATTTCGCAAATCCAAGACCAGCCCCTACATACGGCCTTAATCGGAAACCTTTCATAAAATCAACATACCCGTTCACAAGGTATGTTTCAATGGTGCGATCTAACTTGGTCATTTGCCAGTGTTCATCGGACACATATTCAAATTGTTTGTTATAATTTTGGGTTCCAACTTCCAATTCGCCGCGCCAACTTAAAATCTTGTTGGCCCCGATTACCGCACCGAATGCGCCGGAAAGAGCCAGACTTGTCGGAGTATCGTTCACATCTTGGAACCGGGTCGCGCCAATTTTTCCAGATAGATATGCTTGCGGAGCGGCCATCAAATCAGCATTAGGAATTAGTGCCAATGCAGATATTATCGTGATGAATTTTTTCATATTTCCCCCCCCCCCCCCCCGCATACAAAAATCAAGTGGAATAATTTAGGAATATCTCCCGCTAGAAATCCGCTGTTGGTTCCACCATAATTCCTAGGAATCAAAAAGGAGAGAATATGACACATAATGATGTATGGAATGCGATTGATGCTTTTGCAAAGCATCATAATAGAACGGTATCTTATCTGGCGGGGCATTCTGGATTAGATGCAACTACTTTTAATAAGAGCAAGAGATTTACCAAGCACGGACAAGAGCGTTGGCCTTCTACTAATAGTATATCCAAGATATTAAAGGCAAACAATTGCGACCTGATGGACTTTGTAAAGATATATATGAAGTCTTTGGAAATGCCGAATAAAAAGAAAATGTGATAAAATCCTCTTTGAAAGAAGAGTAGATTATTATTCCCAATCCACGGCGTTTATGGTGCGTTTGGCTGGAATACAATCGCTTTGCGATTCATTTGGAATCATAATCATCTGTCGGCCATCTTCGTCCTGCACGGGTTCGCAAAATTCGCACCGATTGCCGCGCGATACCTGCATCTTATTACAAGGCTGACATTTGCCGTCCTTGGTCTGAAACTCATTCGGCTCGCACTCTACATTCGGATTCATCCATTCCTTTGAATCAATACACTCGGTTTGATCAAAATTCGGAATCAGAATTACTTTATTCCTTTCCGGGCAGAATTGGCATTTATCCCCGACCTTAATCTGAGTTTTATTGCATTCCACCGCTCTTGCGTCATTCGCAAAAATTATAATTGCAAAAATCGCGGCGGCAATTTTAAGCATTCTTTAATTTCCGAATTGCGTCAAATGTATATTTCGCCGCCGACCCGACAGACAGCAATGTCGCCACGGACAGCATTCCAAGTGCCGTGAACAGAACCGATTCCTGCGCTTCAATCATAAAGTCATTCATATATATATAGAAGAATATAAAGAATATCGTTAGCGAGATTAATTGTGCGATTGTTTTTATCTTGCCCGTTTTATCCACCGGCAGTTCTAATTTCTGCGAACCCATAAATTCGCGCAATCCCGAAACATATAAATCCCGGCAAATCATTATTACGACAAGCGTTATACACAGCGGCGTCTGCACGGCAAGTATGGTTATTATCATTGATGTGGTCATTAATAACTTGTCGCCGATGTGATCAATTACGCCGCCCAATTTGGACACGCAGTTATATTTCCGCGCCAGCCATCCGTCAAAGAAATCGCTGGCGGCCGCTAGGACGAACAATATCAACGCCGCGCCCCATAATTGAAAAAACATCAGCGGCAATAGAACGAATGCCGATATTATTCTAAATATAGATAAACCATTAACGAATGCTTTCATAATTTTTACTCCTACTAATTTCGTCATTCCCGCGAAGGCGGGAATCTCAAATTGTATTAAGTGGTCGGCGAAGCCGACGCAACATTCTAAATCATATCAGGATGAAAGAACAAGAAGATTTTTTCCGCTTGTTCTTTTGATATTCCGGGCGCGGATGCCAGGGCGGCGGCGGTCGCATCCTTTATCAAATCCAGGCTGCCGAAGTGCGACATCAAGGCTTTACGCCGCATCGCGCCGATTCCGTCAATTTCGGACAGGACGGATGCGCCCGCAGATTTTGCCCGGCTGTGCCGATGGAAATTTATTGCGAACCGATGGGCTTCGTCCCGCACCGCCCCAAGCAGTAAAAATAGCGGCGTGCCTTTTTCCAGTTTTTGCTCCGACCCGTCCGGCATAATAAAATGCTCGTCCCCCGACCGAACCTCGCCCTTTACCACCCCCAAAACCGGAACGGACAGGTCAAGTTCCGACAGGACTTTACGCGCCGCGTTCCATTGCGCCCGCCCGCCGTCAACTATTATAAGTGTTGGCAGCGAATTGTCGGTTTTCGCGCGGGCATATCTACGCGTCAAAAATTCCTGCATCATTCCGATGTCATTGCCGGCGACTGACCCATCTTCCAACTTGAAATGCCGATATTCTTTTTTCGCAAAGCCCTCGGACGCAAAGACTATCATTGCTCCGACTGGATTTTTCCCGAACAGGTGCGAATTATCAAACACATCCGCGCGGCGAAGTTTTATGTCCAGCCATTTTTCCAATTCCGCAATCGGTTCCGCCCATTTTTTTATCTTGGCCGCAAAGAATTTTTCATCTGCCGAAATCTGCGCGCATATAAGATTCGTGTGGTCATCAGTCTTCGTGATAATTTTCGCATCAAGCGCATCTGAAATTTCCGGCGCGGTTTGGATGTTGGTTATTATGTCCGCGTCAACTTTCTCGCCGTCATAAAATTGTAAAATCGCCGCGCCAAGTATTTCGGATTCAGTCATATCGCCGGTTTGTTTCGGCCGGATGATTTGGGAATATGTCCAGGCTCCGCCACGAAGTTTTGCAATTCCAACCGCGCCGTTTTCCATAACAAAATAATCTGCATTCCGCGTATTCATCCGCCCCGCCTGGGCAGTTGTTTGTAAAGATTTCAGTTGGTCGCGTAGCGCGGCGGCCTTCTCGAAATCCTGCGTCTCACTCGCCGCCTGCATTTTTGCATTAAGCCCTTTTGCAAGTTCTGTTGAATTTCCCGACAATGTTTGCCGCGCCATTTTAACATCATTTGCATAATCTTCCCGACTGATTTTTCCGCAGCACGGCGCGCCGCATCTTTTGATTTGATACAGGATGCACGGCCGCGCGCGGTTCTTCATTTCCGCATCCGTGCAAGTCCGCAGCATCGCCGTCTGCTGCACCAATTTTATAGTATCGTGAAGTGCCGATACAGACGGATATGGTCCAAAGGTGTCGCGCCCGCCAACTACCTTTGCGCGGAATTTCAGCAGACGAGGGAAGTCCGATTTCGTCAGACTCAGCATCGGATACATTTTATCGTCGCTCAGCAGAATGTTGAACTTTGGCCGTTTATGTTTTATGAAATTTGCTTCTAATAATAAAGCGTCAATTTCGGTCGGCGTGATTTTTATTTCAACCTTTGCGACTTGGGAAACCAGAAGAGCAAGGCGCGGATTTAGCCGGGCGGGATCGGCGTATTGATGAAGGCGGGCGGATAAATCCTTGGCCTTGCCGACATAAAGCAGGACTCCGTTCTGGTCAAAGAACTGATATACGCCAGACTGGCGCGGGGCGTTAAGAATCAAGTCCTGGAATTGCATTTAACTCGCCTTTGTGGTATCATTATCCAAATGATAATGTAATTTGCGGAGGTTGCAATGTATAAATCAGAATCAGGTCGTTCAATGATAGAAATGCTGGGCGTGCTGGCGATTATGGCGATAATAACGGCGGCGGCGGTTACGATGTGGCCGCGCCTTATGAATCAGACTTCGCGGATGAAGGTGCAGGACGATGTTTATACGATTTCATTGGATGTGCGGAAATTGATGTCGGGGTATGAGGATCTTAGTAATTTGGACGGAAATATGGTGTTCAAGGCGATTGGTATGTCGCAGAATAATCCTTATGGCGGCAAGTATGAAATTGCGGTGGATTCGGCGAATGCGCGGCAGTTTGTGGTGTCGATTACGGGACTTCCGACCAAGGATTGCGAGTATTTCAGATTGGCTGCGTGGCGGGATTCCGTGGATTATACCAAGTCTAATGGCAAGCAAAGCGGCGCGATAGCGATGCCGTCTGATTGTTCAGACGCGGCGGGAAATAATACGATTGCGATTACATTTGCCCAGTAATTGAATGAGCCTCGCCCGGCTTTGCGCCGGGAGAGGCTTTTACAATTTGCAAATAGGCATAAAATCTGATATAATTTTTTTATAATGAAGAAATTTAAGTCGCGCACATTTTTGCTCAACCCCCCCCCGCTAAGTCCTTGTTATAGGCTGTATTTTTCATTCATAATAATTTTCGGATTGTTCTTTTCAATCCCAGCATTGGCAGAGGGCGATGCCGCGCCTACACCTGCTGCCGCCGCACCTGCGGAAACTCAAAGCCAGCTTTCAAAAGATGTCAACCGGGTTTTTGCAAAGGAATTGGCAGAAGATGCCGCGAGAGAAGCCGCGAAGGCGGATACGAAAAAAAGAAAGGATGACTGCTTCTTGGAAAAAGGCGATAGTAAAGAAGTCTGCGATAATTTCGCAAGAAACCGCGCTAAAGACACAGAAGAAGGGCAAAATTCCGGCTCAGCAGCCCCAGCACCGATGGCGCGCTTTGCGGGTGCAACGGCCACGCAAAAGGCGATTGACGATTTCACCAAGAATTTTGATGCCGCGCTTGCGAACTTGGATTCGGTTGATAAAATCGCTGGTGTGGAAAAAATGTTGGATCAATTTCCAACGACTATGGCGGCACTTGGAATAGAAATTATGTTCGATGGAGAAGAAGAGGCGCAGGGTCTGATGAACATTGATGCCGCGCAAGTAAAAGATTGGTTGGAAAAACATCCGCGGGCAAAAAAGTTTTTGGAAAGCGACAGGGGGCAATCCTTGATGAAAAAATATGCGGAGAAATATAAAGTGGATCCGGCTGCTTTGGCTAATATAAAAAGTGAAGTCGGATTGAAAAATGCTAATGCTGGCAAGACGGCGGATGCGGCGGCTGGCGCGACTGCTGGTGCATCTTCTTCTCCCACAAAACAGGTTGGGGCTCGGTCGTCATCCAAAACATCGTCTGGTGGCGGCGGAATGAGCCTGGGTCAAGGAATGACAAAACTTGACGCTGGAATTGCAGGTCTTGGTGGCAAAACCGGGACATTCGTAACTCCAATGTAATAATAATCCAACCGAAAAGAAGTCTTCGAACCCATTCCAGAACAAAACAAACTAATAAATTGCCTTATATTTCCGCTTTACACTTTACGATTTCCAATCTATAATCCCCGCATAACCAAAAGGAAAGCCGATTTTTAACAAACCATTTAACAGAAACGAAGGCCGCCGTCCGGCAGGCCCAAAAATGAACGAATACATTACCGCGCGGGCAGTATTGCTGGTTGATCAAGACGGCAAAAATGTCGGAACCGTTCCTACCAGCCAGGCTCTTGAAATGGCCGAAGCCGCAGGGCTTGATCTGGTTGAAATGAACGGGACTTCTACTCCTCCTATCGCCAAAATTATGGATTACAGCAAGTATAAGTATGAACAGAAAAAGAAGGCGTCCGAGGCTAAAAAACATTCCAAACAATCCGAATTAAAGGAAGTCTGGATAAAACCGCTTATCCAGGAACACGACTTTGAGATTAAAATGAAAAAGGCCGTGGAATTTTTGGCGGATGGACATAAAGTCAAAATTTCCGCTTGGGGCAAGGGCGATCGCAGAATGTTGCGGAACAAGGAACTTGTTGCGACTATATTGAAACGGGCTTCGGATTATCTGGCGGATAAAGCGGCGATTGATGCCGGGACGGGCAAGGATGCGGGCAATCGCAGTTCCATAACCGCCACCCCCAAAGCGAAATAATTTAACCACCATTTGTTTTGTGTCATCCCCGCGCTCGGGGTCCCCACGAACTTGTTCGTGGGGTGGGGATGGCGGGGATATTTTGTCATAAGCGTCGCGTCCACCTTGCGACAAAATTCCCCCACCTTGTCCGCCCGGCTAAGGATTTGTTTTTAACTTAAATTTATGATATAATGGCTTTAATAATCTAAGGGGATTCCAATGCTCAAAGCAATTCTTGGACTAATGGCGATTTTTATGGCGACTGCGGCGGATGCGGCTGTGCAGACTCGGGCGGCGTTGCGGCAAAGTCCGCGCGCGGCGAATGCAGGGGTAGAAAATCTGGTTCGTGCGACTACGGAGTCTGCGGCGAATATCACGCCAGTTTCGGTGGTAAATCCGAATTCCGGGAATGTTATGACGGAAGAAACATTAGAAGACGGGACGACACTTTATACGGATTCTGCGACTGGCGAAAAGTTTGTTATGTCCGAAGAGGGCAAGTTGATTTCTTATATTGATGAAGATGATCGGATTGTGCCGCAATTGGGTGTTTCGGTGAAAGAGGCGCGGGATGCTTGCGAGGCGATAGAGACCTTTGGATATAATGGCGAATTCAATGAATTGACTTATGAATGTATGGTTCCGATTGTCGGGACGAACTTCGGCAAGGTCATAAAGAACAGCGATGGGGACGCAGTGGCGCATTACCCGTTTGGAAGTGGAGTGCAGTGTAATGCCGGGATATTCGAGAATATCAGTGTGATGAGACGGACAAGCCAGTATGTGATTCCTGCGATGATAGTCGGCGGCGCAGGGATCGGCGCAGGCGTTGGGTATTTGGTGAAGAATAAGCAATCTTCTGCCACGGCGAATGTTGTCACAACTAACACCAGCACCGCCGGACAAACAACCACAGCAAGTCAAACACAGGCGAGTGGTGCAGGCACAAATTCAACTCAAACCACTGCTAGTGCTAATGACTCCAAAGAACAAATTGCGAAAGATTTAGAGATATTAGCGAATAATGTTTTTAATGGCAGAGTAGACCTTTATTGTAAGTATTTACCTGCAAAAATGATTGATGCAATCGAAGAACTCTTGCAAACTAGTGGTAGCGAAAAATTAGGGTCCCAGACAGTGAATTGTTTGGGTGAAAAAGAATTTTTAAGACCAGATAAAAAAATGAAAAATCCCGCTCTAAGCCTAGCAGCATGGGTTTCTAGATTTGACAATGACAGAAGATTGCTTGAATCTCAACTGGCAATAGAAGAGTTCAAAACAAACACAAACTGTGCAAACGCAGTTAAAGTAAAAGAGTTCTTTGATAAAAATAATGGAGAAATCAATGTCGAATATGTGTCTCTTTCTGCTGCAAAATCCCGTCCGGCAAATCAGAAGGGTTGTTTGAATAAGAATGTAGCAGAAGAAATGATTGCTATTACATATAAAGGCAAGCCTTATGGGTCGCTTCAAGTTCCAAATGACCACGTAAAAACAGCAGTGGTAAATAACTTAAAAACACTTTCTACTGGCGTTGGCGGGACTTTTAATAATGATAAGTTCATTGACGCAATAATTAAAGATGCAAGTGATGCACGGCTCAGCCAGCTTCAAACGATAACGAATAGAATAAAAAATGCCAAATTGGGTTCAAAAGAAAAAGATGATCTTGAAAAGAAAATTGCAGAATTAACATCGCAAATTGAGAACGATAAGAAAAAAATAAAAGGCACAAGCATCGGCTCGTTTATAGACAAAGCCCTTGGAAATCAAATGGTAACAGGTGCATTGATTGGTGCGGGTGCGGGCGCAGTTGGCGGACTTATCTATTATTTCGTAGAGGGTTCTAATACCAAGTGCGAGGTTGGCGATTTCAAGACTATGAATTTATCCGAAACCTATCGTATGCCATCATTCCGCGACTACCTCTCCGGCAAAAGGTAATCAGTTATATTTTTCATCATTGGTCAGTATTAATTTGTGGCCGCACACAATGGCAGCGATCCAGGATATTAAGATGATAAAGTCGTCTCCGGAACAAATCAAACGGATAACATCAATTCTGACTAAATGCTTGCGGTTGCCATTTTATGATGAGAATGTGCCGGGTGCCTTACTTGAATATGTATTTGCTCAGGTGCGCGCGGCAAAAGTATTAAATACATATGATTTTGTTGATGTTATTGATAAGAAAAACAAAATTGGCTGGCAGGTTAAATCCACCAAAAATACCACACCCGTTACTTGGAAACGCGCTAAAATACCAAATTCTGATATGCTGATAAACGCATCTTTTAAGTCAGACAAAGGCTTGCAAAACTTGGGCGATGCAATTATTGATTTTTGTAATAGCCATGCTGTGGAGAGTATGAAAAAATATGATCTTGACTATATTGGATATGTCCGATTGATATTATTTAAGAATAAAGTGCTATATTTTGAACGCAAACTATGCGATAAAAAGAATCCGGTTGTTTTTGATAAATCAAAGTATGTATGGCATTGATCAAACAAGAAAAACACAACTAAAAAAGAGCAGTTGCAAGCATTACATGGAACAGATACAAAAACAGGCAAGAAAGTATGGGCGTGGCATGGTCTAGGTGAAGATCAACTGCACTTTTGTGGTGAAAAAGACTGGTGGATTACGCAAGGTTCCGATTGCCCGTTTGCCAATTTGAAGATGCCTGATTCTGATGAAAAGATAGATACAGAGACTTTTCTGTCTTGCTTGGATAAATTTTTAAAATAAATGCTTGCCCATAACTTCTGATAATAATGGCGGAGCGTATAGGAAGCGCCAAAATCTAAGTCCTTTACAAAAAACCTTGGATTTCTAATCTTTTCCGTTTTCCGCCAAATCTTTTTTCTAAGAAATGTTAAGCACTTTTTGACTAATTGTTATACACTTCTCGTTAGACATAGCAATTATACGCTGATTTTTGGCATTTGTAAATGTTTTATTTTTATTTACTTGTCCTGGCAAGATAGGTATAATACAAGTGAAGGAATTGAATTGAAGGAGAAACCACTTGAAACTGGCGGTTGGCAGCATCTGTTCGGGTATTGAAGCCGCATCTGTGGCATGGGGTGGCCTATGCGATTTCAAATGGTTCTCTGAAATAGATACTTTCCCTTGCGATTTTTTGAAATATAAATATCCTGATACACCGAATGTTGGTGATATGAACAATATATCAGGACTTATAAAAGACCAAAAAATAACCCATGTGGATATGATTTGTGCAGGGACGCCATGTCAGGCATTTTCCTTGGCCGGTAAGAAACAAGGGCTAGAAGATGATCGTGGGAATCTAACCCTGGCTTTGATTAATATACTTCGTGAAAACGACAAATTCCTTGAAGATGCAGGAAAGGAAAAAACAATCTTGTTTTGGGAAAATGTGGAAGGCGTTTTGAAAGATAAAACAAATGCCTTTGTTCAGTTTGTATCTGCTTTATCTGGCAGCGATGAGTTGTTGCCAATCAAATGTTCGCAAGCAGGTTTAATTTATGGAAAAACGCGAAATGTGGCCTGGCGCATACTAGATGCAAAATACTTTGGTATTCCACAACAACGGAAGCGTATATATTTGCTTGCCGGTGGTAAAGATTTTCATCCGGAAAATATATTGTTTGAATTCGCTGATGAATTCCCCAAAGAATCAACCAAACAGCATGACAAATTCTTTGAGATAGACGGGCATAAAATTGAAGTATTTAGGGAATATACAGACTGTTTGTATTCTGCTTATGGCACGAAATGGAATGGAAATGCAGCGGCCTATAATGGTTCCTTGTTTGTATTCCAAAATGATAAGTTGAGAAGATTAAGCCCCTTGGAATGTGAACGACTTATGGGATTCTCTGATAACTATACCGATGTTGATTTTGCATCGCCCACCGCAAGGTATCAAGCGGTTGGAAATTCCTGGGCTGTTCCTGTCGTCAAATGGTTAGGGAATAGATTATTTAATGGCCATAAAGAAGAGTTTTTTATTAACCACGATAATCACATGGATTTATGGTCAAGAAAGCAAGAATTCAAAAACGATATTGTATATTACGATTTGACAGACAGCGTGAAATTAAAAGACGGTTTTATAAATACTTCTGTCATGCCCAACAATATCATTCCTTTTGATATTAGAAACATAATAGATGTGCATTGTTCCAAGAAGTTTTATATATCGCCTGTTGGGTGTCATGGAATACTGCGCCGCGCCATTGAACGAGATTGCAAAATCAATGAACGGTTGAGACGCGCATTGACTATTGTTTCAAGCCAATGGGAACCCGAAGAAATTGAGAGAGTATCCAGGGTTCAACCTAGGGGAAGTTTCTCGCAAAGACAAACCGCAACGGTTAGCCCTTTTTAATCAGTTTGTTTAATTCTTTCCGCCATGATTCAATATCATACCAAGGGCATCCGATACATCCACTTTCGGCTACTTTGCCAATTTTAGCACTGCATTTCCAATCTTTACCGCCTTTGGAGTAATAATCAATTCCATAGATGGTTCCCCGCTTGCCTGTTTGATAGCAATTCCGACATATTTCTCTTTTCTGTTGATTGCGTTGGTTTGACAGCAATTGAAAATCTTTTTTGATTTCTTCCGCAGTCATGCTCTCTAAACTGTCCCGTTTAGTATCCAAGTCCCAACGAATTTCGGGGAACTTGTGATCGGGCAACAAGGATTCCGGTTTTACCGTTCTAGCTTCAAAAGCATCAAAAGAATTCAATATTTTGATAATTTTTTGCCTTAACTCTGGCGACCATGTTTCATAACCAGAAACACCGCCACGCTTGATAGGCAACAACATGATATGGGTCTTATTCTTTTTGCACTTTGGGCACTTCATATTTGTATTCGTGGCCAGTGTATATCCAAACTCTTTAATATCTTGGATTCTGCGCGCCCAATTTGGATTCTTTGGCAATGTGCAATCTACACAGCACCAACCAAAATTTTTGCTTAATATATCAAAAAATGGTTTTGTTGTTTTTGCACCGGATTTTTTCTTCCAAAATTCGGTCTGTTCCGTTTTCCATGCGTCCCAATTTGCGGGATTCACTTCGTCATAAACTTTTTGCAAGTATTCGTCAATTTGGTCGTCGCTAATATCAATGCCGGTTCTGCGATATTCGGTCGGAACAGACAAAGACAATTCTTTGTTGCCATATTTGAACACTACATCCACATACTTTTCAGATGCTTTGCTGTGGCTCCGAATACCTAAGATTTTGATATTTTTCATGAGATTTCCTTGGACTTTTCTTTACAAAAGAGTGTATCATAGTTGGTAGTAAAAAATCAAGGATAAGGTTTTATTAAAATTGTGGGACTTGTGGATTGATTTTAATTGACAAGAAACTATATAATTGAGAACAAATATAACGAGGTGCCAACATGAAACTTATAAAAGTTGATATTTCAAATTTCAGGTCTATTAAAGAAACTTCTATTAATTTCAATGATAGTTGTATTATTTTAGTCGGCGATAATGAAGCCGGAAAATCAAACACATTAAAAGCACTCGCCGGCGGTATAGATAAATCATTATATGCTGTTTCACCCCAAGATAAACGCAAGTCATTATCAAGCGAAACTATCGACGAAAATAATTTTTATATCCGGTATGTTTTTGAATTAAATGTTGAAGAAATCGTTGATTCTCTGGATTGGGAAAATAAGCCGGGGCTATTTGAATATGAAGGAAAAAATTTATCCCTTCATCAGTTTATTAAAAAATTCTTCTCTGTTGCTTCATATAAAACCAATATCGCAACTCAGAAATCGTTTGCCACATATTGGAGTCTTCCAGAAGATAAAATTGTCGTGAAAAAGGATTTTTATATAGTTAAATCAGAATTTACAGATGAAAAAGGTAATGCGATTGAAAAAGACTCACTAACGACTATAAATAATGAGCATACATCAGATACGGCTTTGACGCTAAAAGAGTATATAGAAATTATAGGTAGTGCGGCAAAAGATTATATTACTGAAAATCTACCAGAAGCATATTTGTGGCGATATGATGATAAATATTTGTTGCCTAATTCTGTATCTATTACTGATTTTAGAAACAACCCCGATAATTATCTGTCGTTAAAAAATATTTTTGGATTATCTGGCCTGTCTGATATTGACGATGCTTTTAATCAAGCCAAAGCAACCGATGGGAGTGAAGATTATATAAATCTTCTTGAAAGGGTGTCTCGGAATGCCACCGAAGCATTTAGTAAAAAGTGGGGCCACTTCAAAAAAATTGAATTGGATTTGAGAAAAGATGGCGATAATATAATAGTAAAAGTAAAAAGTAGCAGTAATGTAAGATATGATATGTCGGACCGAAGTGATGGATTTAAACGATTTATAAGCATACTATTGGTATTATCAACGCAGGTGGATACCGAAGAAATTAAAGACGCATTTATATTTATAGATGAACCCGACAACAGTTTAAGTCCAAGCGGCTGTAAATACTTGCGTGATGAATTATTGGCAATATCTCAAAAAAACATTGTGGTTTATACAACTCATAGCCCATTCATGATAGATAATGGACGGGTTGGAAGACATATAATGTTGCAAAAAGATGATAAAACAGACATTACTTCATTTGAACTCGCAACCCCAGACACATATGGCAAAAATGAATTATTATTGCATGCGCTCGGAACATCAGCATTTGAATTTATATGTGATAAAAACTTATTATTTGAAGGTGAAGGTGATTGCAAAATGTTTTTGGTTGCGATGCAATCTACATCAAATAAAACAATCATTAAGAAATTTGAAAAAATTGGAACATCTTTTGCACATGGGGCACCATCTATTAAGAATATTACCCCCGTTTGGAATTTAGCAAAGAAGAAGCTAACTATATTCACAGATTCTGATGAATCATCAAACACGGCGAGAGAATCATACAAGACAGAAAAAGGGTATGAAGCAGATGCCTGGCTTACATATGAAGATTTAGGCGGACAAAGACACGAAACTATTGAAGATTATATAAATGACGACCTATTAAAGAAAGCATTAGAGCATATAAACAGCGATATTGACATTGCGACCCGTGAAACTAAAAAAGTTATGCAATTTTTGGAGACATTATCAAAAGATAATAAAAAATCATTTAAGGAATATATTTACGATAATTTGAAACCAACTAATATAAAGGCAGAATATTTTACAATAATACTAAAAAATCTGGCCGATAAATTGTAAATGTTTCGCTAAATTTGCCCCTTGGTTTTGTTATTCGTTTATTTTTATAATGCGATATAATCTTGGGCTTTCTTAATTTTACAGCGATTTTTCGGACTTGTTTCCGGCGTGGAAATAGGATGATTGCCCTTGTGATTTTCTAAATTCGCGCCGTGGTTAAAATTTTCTGTCGTGGCTGATACTTTATAGCCCAGACCTTCAAGAGCGGCCTATTTTGTATCTGTGGATTGATGCAGGCCGTCCTGGTCTTCCGAGGGTGATGCCGACGTCCGCAAATTCTCAAAAAGGTCAAAAATAAGCAAAAAAGTGCCAAAAACAGCCATTTTCTTGGCTTGTTGGGGCGTTTTTTAATTCGCGAAGGCCAAAATCCACGACATAATTATATTAGAAACAAACAAAAAAGGAGTTTCAATATGAAAAAACAATATCGCAACTGGTTAATCGAAAACGGATTTAGCCTCTACACGCCGACTTACAAGCCCAGCACAGTTTATGACTATTTGCGCGGCCTGCGTCGTGTTTGCATTGAAGAAAATATGACGGTTGATATGGTTGCAGCGAACATCGACAGCCTTGTCATGAAATATCAACCCATTGGTGAAAAAGACTGGTGGATTACGCAAGGTTCCGATTGCCCGTTTGCCAATTTTAAGATGCCTGATTCTGATGAAAAGATAGATACAGAGACTTTTCTGTCTTGCTTGGATAAACTTTTAAAATAAATGCTTGCCCATAACTTCTGATAATAATGGCGGAGCGTATAGGAACGAGACCTTTACACAAAAAGCAAGGAAATCTAACCTTTCTCGCTTTCCGCCTGTCTTGATTTCAATGAAATGCATCACACTTTTGGCTTACTTGCATCACACTTTCAATCATCTATGGCTATTTTAATGCGTTTTTAGGGCAAAGTAAACATATTTTTGGCTAAAATTCAATATTGTAATGATAAAATTATGAATGTATAATAGGTGTTATGGAAAGCATAAGGATTTGATATGAAAAAATTACTTTTGATATTCTGTTGTTTGTTTATAACAAATATAGCAATTGCTGATACAAGGGTAAATGTGGAAGTGTTAAATGTTCGTTCTTGTGCAGGGGCTCATTGTGATGTTGTAGGAAAATTAAAAAGATATGACAAGGTGATTGTAGAAAAATACTCTGGGGAATGGGCTAAGGTCAAGACAAGTAAAGGAAACGGATTTGTTATAAAAACTTCTCTACGTTCAGAATCGTATAACTCAGGTATTACGGCTGAGGATATTGGTGCTTTTATACTGATAGTATTTGGGATAGGGATTGGATTATTGGTATTGTTTGCTCCTTCGTTAGTGGCTCGTAATAATAAAAATGGGAATAAGATTTTTTGGATAAATCTGTTATTGTTCTGGATTCCTTTTGTATGGTTGATTTTACTGATTGCGGCCTTATTAGGCGAGCAAAAAGAAAATGGTAAAAAATGATTTTTTTACAAATCTTCACTCTATCGCACATATTACAGGTGATACTGATAATCCCTGTGTTGTGGATTTTGTTATCATTACGTAATAAACATAAAAAAGACGAATTATTAAAAATTGCGACTATTGAAAATAATAAGATTCAATCAGATAAAATAAAGTCTGATATTACTGATAGTCTGAGTCAATTTGACTTTATGGGTGCAGATACAAAATTTCAGAATCAGAATTATATAAATCAAAATGATTATAATGAATTAAAAATAAAGTATGTATATGATTGGTTCAAGAAATGTGTGTCTTATGATAAACAACCCTATGAACTAGACTATCAACAAGTTCAAGCGGTTATTGATAATCATAAAAATTCGTTGGTGGCTGCTCGTGCAGGTTCTGGAAAAACACGAGTTCTTGTGGCTAAAATAATATTCTTAGTTGCTAAATATAATATCAATTCTGACAAGATTGTTGCTTTTGTCTTTAACAAGGACGCAAGTAGAGAAATAAATACTCGTCTTATGTCTATTTTAGTGGAAGGCAAAAAAATCATAAAATCTGAAATTGCTATAACATTTCACGCATTTGCATATAAAATAGTTTACAAAGATAAAAAGAATGATATTGGGGAAATTTTAATTGATCCTGACAGGACGCATTTCATTCAAGATATTGTTAAAGAAATCCCCAGTGATAAAATTTATAAATATTTTAGAGACGAAACATTAAATATTGATAAACAAGGTTTTGATGATGATAAAAAGTTTTACGATGCTTTACGTATCAAAGAATATGAGACTCTTGATGGGAAATGGGTCAAGTCTGAATCAGAAAAAATAATCTGTGATTTTCTGTTTGAACACGATATTACATATTATTATGAACAAGAGTGTTATATGTATAGTGCGAAAAAGATTGCACTTAGTAATTGGTTAAATTTTTTTAAGGAAGGTAAAGATTCAATTAAACCTGACTTTTATCTTCCTGACTCTAAGTTAGTATGGGAACATTGGGCTATAACAGGAAAAGAGAAAGAACAAGAAATAGAACGTATAAATAAAAGTGGTGTAATTGGTTCATACGAAGAATACAAAAGAAGTATGGACTGGAAAAAGATTTTTTATGAACGCAAATGGATTGACTCTAATAAACTATCTGATAAGGGTGCTCAACAAATTAAAGATTGGAAAGGATTGATACAGACTAATAGAAAAAACAAGGAAAGTCGGGAAAAGTTTGAGGAACGATTAAAACAAATTCTTGAATCACACGGGGTAGTGGTAGAGAAATTACCACAAGAACAATTGATTGCAAAGGTTTTGGACAAGCAGACTAACAGATTTACAAAAATAATTGTGTCATTTATAGACAGGGCAGAACAGGGGTATCTTTGGAATATAGACGCATTAAAACAAGATATTAAAAGATTTAATAAATCTGATTCAAGAACACAGGACTTTTTAGAGTTTGGATTAGATTGTTATACTAAGTATATAAAATGCTTATCAAAACAAATTGCTCCTAAGAATAAGGAATATGCTCGTTATAGTATGGATTTTGCTCAGTTAATGACTAATGCGGCAAGTCAATTAAGAAGTAGAAATTCAGATTCAATAATTAAAAATAAAAAGTATATTTTAATTGATGAATTTCAAGATTTTTCTAAAACATTTCTTAACTTTATAAATGCAACAAAAGCATTAAATAATAATTTTAATTTAATGTGTGTTGGTGATGACTGGCAAGCAATAAATCGTTTTGCTGGTTCTGATGTTGAGTATTTTCAGAACTTTGAAAATTACTTTACACAAGATTGCACTCGTTTAGAAATGAATACAAATTATCGTAGTAGTAAAAATATTGTAGATAATGCTAAACATTTTATAAAAGAAAGTTTAGGGGAGAAAAGTGATTTTGTTGCTCATTCTAAAAATCTGGGAAAAATTCTTTTATTAAATATAAATGATGTATTTGTTGAATTGAGGACTGGGTATCATAATGACGATTTCTTAAAAAGTGTAATGACTATATCAAAGGATAGAGCACCTGAGAAAAAATCAGTTCAGTATATAAAGGCGGCTGCGTGGATTATAAATAATAATAAAGATAAGAATATTAAAATATTACACAGAAACAATAATACATCTTTCTCTTTTATGAGTATAGAAAGATTTTATAAAAAATTAAAAGAAGTGTGTGTTAAATATAATATACTTTCAACAAAGGATTTTGATAAAAGGGTATCAATTAGCACTATAAACTCTGCAAAGGGTCTTGAATCTGATGTAGTGATATTATTGGAAGTGGACGATAGTATAATTCCTCACATACATCACGATACAAATTTATATGAAATATTTGGGGAAACTCCTGTCGTTTCTATTGATGATCAGAAAAGATTATTTTATGTGGCAATAACAAGAGCAAAAGAACAATTGTGGGTATTGCACGATATTGAAAACATTTCACAATTTATAAATTATATGGACAAAGGATTATTGATACGACAGGACGCAAGTAAAATTAAATTATTTTGATTATTTAATGTCATAAAAATCACATTTTTTATCACCGAATTTTTTGCGAAAAAAGTATTGTATTTTTGTTTTTATACGTGATACTATTTCTGGCTTTTCTTGAAAACTGGCTGATTTCTGGGGATTTTATCAGTTTTTGGCATCTCTCAAATTTGAGGCAGGGTTCATTATTTTTCTTTTGATGTATATCCTCAACTTTATTCTTTTTAGAAAGTCTTGCAGGGGTTGCAAACGGATTTTCAATATTGAGTGTCTGACCTGATTCAGACTCAAAAATGAGTCCTTTGTAAAGACGTTCTAGGTCAGTAAAAAATGACGTTGGCATTGTCATAACAAGCATATCCTTAACTTTCTCACGTGCCTCAAAGTAGTTAGTGGTGTGTAAAGATGTTCGTTTATAACGTCTTTTACCATTAACTCTTGGTGTTTCTATGATAAAATAAAACGTTCCGTTTCGCAACCACAGATTGTTTTTTGCATCACAATATGAATCACACTTTTTCATCGTCTGTCCTTTTGGTCTGACGATTGAGGGGTGTAAATGTCAAAAAGGTTAGATTTCTAAGGATAGTCCATAAAAAACAGGAACAGGACTATCAACAAAAAAATCCCACAAAAACGTGAGATTTTCAATGAATCAATAATGGCGGAGCGTATAGGAATCGAACCTATGGACCGGTATAACCCGGTCACGGTTTAGCAAACCGCTGCATTACCGCTCTGCCAACGCTCCGTGAATCCGACTATACATTTGACTTCCGCATTTTGCAAGTCCATAATCCGTCCGGGCGGACGAAAGCCCGGATTAGTCGGTCAGGGGGAAACCAGCAGCCGAATTCGCGGCCTTTCGGGTCGCCCACTTTGCCAGTTATAAATTAATGTATTATGCGATGCTTGCCACACCTACTACTGGTCATTAATCTACTATCCGGCATATGCCGTGCGAAAGACATAGTTATCGCTTATTAGCATCCATCTTCGTTGTTTTTTGTATTAAACGGTAAGTAATGAGTGGCAATTTCTACCTGTTCTTTTGTGCCAATCCATTCGCTATCTACATATTCCCACTCTACCCAGCACAAATCAATAATGTTTTTTATAGATTCTTTGCTACTATCTTTTTTGCTATCTTCCAAAAATTTTTTTATCCTATTTTGCACGGAAGAGGATGTGTGATCGCCCCTAAGATGATCACTACAAATCCTATTCGATAATTTTTTCGACAATCCTATATAAACCAATACCAAATTTTTCAATACATCTATTTTCTTTTCCAATTTATCGACATTAATTTTTTTGCCACATAATTTCAATAAAGTCTCTTTGGGCATATATATTTTATATATTCCAGGTTTTTTCGCTGGTCTGTTATCTGGCTTGATATTTTTATCTTTACGCATATCGCCCATATTTGTAAGTTTGCTAATCTGTCCCATATTAGCCTTCTATGATTGTTATATCGTCTATGCGGTTTTCTTTTCTTCGCGCAGGACTTCAATCGGGGGAATTTTGCCCGTTACAACATCTTTATTAATTATAATCTCTTCTAAATTCTTTTTATCCGGGGCATCAAACATTGATTGCAATAATAATTTTTCTAATATGGATCGCAGACCCCGCGCGCCGGTTTTGCGTTCCAACGCAGTCTTCGCAATTTCTTCCAAAGCATCCTGCTTGAAACTAAGCGCGACATTATCCGCCGCAAGCATCGCCTGGAACTGCTTTATAATCGCATTGCGCGGCTCGGTCAAAATCCTGACCAATGCCTTGGCATCCAAGTCCTCCAATGTCGCCATAATCGGCATACGACCGATAAGTTCGGGAATAATTCCGAATTTCACCAAATCTTCCGGCGTTGCGTCCGCCATCAAGGTTTTATCTGCGCGCTCTTTCTTGCTGGCTACTTCCGCACCGAACCCGAGACCCGGGCGATCGTTTTTGCGCGCGGCGATAGTCTTTTTTATTCCGTCAAACGCGCCGCCGCAAATAAAGAGAACGCCGCTTGTATTAAACGAAATTAATTCCTGTTGTGGGTGTTTGCGTCCGCCCTGCGGAGGAACCATAACGACCGTGCCTTCGACGAGTTTCAGTAATGCTTGCTGAACGCCTTCGCCGGATACATCGCGCGTCAACGATGGGTTTTCTGACTTGCGCGAGATTTTATCAATTTCGTCTATGTAGATTATTCCGCGTTGTGCTTTTTCAACATTAAAGTTCGCGGCTTGAAGTAAGCGGGTTATGATGGTCTCTACATCTTCGCCGACATAGCCGGCCTCGGTAAGGGTTGTTGCATCGGCGATGGCGAACGGGACATCAATAATTTTGGCGAGGGTTTGCGCGAAAAGAGTTTTACCCGTTCCGGTTGATCCGATTAAAAGTATATTTGATTTTTGGATTTCGACATCGGAAGTATTTTGCAAAAAGTGCCGCTTATAGTGGTTATAGACGGCGACCGAAAGAGTTTTCTTTGCCAGTTCCTGCCCGACTATGTATTGGTCCAGGATATTGTAGATTTGTTTCGGAGTGGGAAGACCGCCGCTGGCGGCGACATTTGCCTCGATTTCTTTTTGCGTTGCTTCGCGTAAGATGTCGGAACATAGTCCGATGCATTCATCACAAATCGTAACGCTGGGACCTGTGACAAGTTTTTTAACTTCAAATTGCGCTTTGCCGCAGAACGAGCAGGTTTTAATTGTCGGGGGTGTGTTATTTTCGCTCATTTTATCTGCTCGCTTTATCAAGAATGTTGTCTATGATTCCGAATTCTTTGGCCTCAACCGCGCTCATAAAGTTGTCGCGTTCCATCGCGGCCTCGACGATTTTCGCGGACTTGCCCGTCCAAGCGGACATTTTTTCAATAAGACCTTTTTTGGTTTTGGCCATCCGTTCTGCGTGAATGGAAATGTCGGATGCCTGACCGCTGAATCCTCCGAGGGGCTGATGAATCATAATGGTAGAGTTTGGAAGTGCGAATCGCTTGCCCTTTTCGCCCGCCGCCAAAATTACTGCACCCATACTGGCGACCATACCCATAGCGATGGTGGAAACGGACGGCTTTATATATTGCATTGCATCAAGTATTGCATATCCTGCGGCGACATCTCCGCCGGGAGATTGAATGTAGAGGTTTATATCTGCGTTTGGATTTTCGGATTCCAAAAGGAGTAGTTGAGCGATGATAATGTTTGCCATTGCTGGTTCTATTTCACCACCGAGGAGGATGATACGATCGCGGAGGAGGCGGGAAAAGACATCAAAGGATCGTTCACCCTTTGGCGTGTCTTCGATTACCATAGGAATTAGAGGCATAAAAAATCCTTTTGATTGTTATAGGAATTATACCACGATTCGGCGGGAATTTCAAACGGCATTATAACAAATTGGGTTAAAACTCTAACAATCGGACTTGGCCTGGATTCCATTTGGATTGCGGTGTGCGGAAAATCAGCCACATCAAACCAACAAACAACGCGCTGACCCCAATCGTCATAATCAAGGCATTGTTCTTGCCATTTATTATTGAATTGGATTTTTTAGACGCGGGCTTTTTGAAACCACACCATCGCTGTTCATAAAAAACATAAACCGGCGTGTCAGCGAGGCAAGCTTCGCGTTCTTCAACAGATGGATACGCCCATGCGGCACCGCAAGGCACAGGATCCCCAACCTTATAAAGATCATTGCATTTTTCAAAACTTCCATCTGGCTTTCCAGAACATTCTTCAAAATGAGTTCCATATGCAGTTTGGCAAAGATCCGCATATACGGATGGCGGAATTAATATCATAAATAAAAAAACTGGTAGAATTTTCATACCTAAGGCTACAAAATTCCAGCCCGTCTAGTCAATCAAGAATTCTGCTTATCGGATTCTTCGATATTGACCAACGCATAAAGTGTTGCGGTTATAAGGGTCTGATACGGAATGCCCTTTGATTGCGCCAGTTCTTTTAATTTTTCCGTAATGATTGCCGGGATACGCATATTAATAACTGAATCGCTTTTATGGAAAGCGCGGAACACGGCATAGTTTTTCAACATCTCGTCCGCGTTCATAATGAAAAGTTGTTGCAGCATATTGTTCATACCCCAATCTTATAACGATTTTTTAAGATGTCAATATAAATGTCAATGCAAATGTATATACACAAATTTTAGACTGGATTCCGGGTCGGATGGGGTTTATTATTCCGGGGTCTAGCGAAAATGAACAAAGGAAAAATAAAATGAGAATGAAAACTTTAATAATGGCCGCAGGTGCGGTTATGATTGCAACTGGTGCAAATGCAGCGATGCCGTTTGTCGGCCTGTGGCAGACGATTGATGACAAGACAAAAAACGCGAAATCAATTATCCGTCTTTATGAATGCGGCGAAGAATTGTGCGGCCGCGTTGTCGCGCTGTATGATTCAGAGGGCAGGGCGATTTCGGAAACTTTGTCTAATCCGACTCGCATTGCGGAAGAGGTCAAGGGCAAACCGAAGATGGTCGGCCTGGATGTCATTTGGGGTATGAGCTGGAAGGACAAAGACGCAGAGTATTCTGGTGGCAAGATAATGGATCCGAAATCTGGGGATGTGTATTCTTCGGTTATTTGGCAGGAAAAGGACGATGCGAAAACCGGGACGCTGCGCGTGCGCGGGCAGTTAAGGTTTGTGCCATTGGGTCGGACGCAGGTATGGAAGACTGCGCCACAAGGCTTGCCGAAAGACATTGTCAATTCGGATGCCTCGACCTGGACCCCGAACATTATAAAGTAAGCATAGCGATTGCTAAGTCCACTTAGCGGGTGGGGGTCAAAAAACCCCACCCGAATTATTTTATCAACTTGACTTTATGTATCTTATATGATACATTATGTAAATGGAGAGCGAAGATATGGTTGTCAGGATAATACACACGCAAGACTTTATGGATAAATTTCAATCAATCCGGGACTTGGAATTATCTACAATCATAACTACGCGTCTAAGTCGGGTTGCACAAGGAAACTTCGGAGATGTCAAATCAATCGGTGGAGGGTTATCAGAACTAAGGATTCATTATGGCGCGGGATATAGAATCTACTATATAATGCGCGGCAGAGAAATAATAATTTTGCTCTGTGCAGGTGGAAAATCCGACCAGAAAAAAGATATTAAAAAAGCAAAAATCCTAGCAGAGGAGTATGAAAATGAAAACTAAATTCAAAGAACTTGATTTCGCGGAACTTATAAATACCGAAGAAAAACAGGCTGCGTATTTAAATGCGGAACTTAAAGAAGGGGATCCTTTTTATGTAAAACTCGCGCTTGCCAATATCGCTCGCGCTCGCAATATGACTGAACTTGCGAAAAAAGCGGGTGTTCCTCGCATAAGTCTATATCGTGCATTATCCAGAAATGGAAATCCGGAACATGCGACTATTGAAAAAATCGCGGATGCTTTGGATATGCGTCTTATGGTTGTTCCAAAAAATGCGCGTGTGGAATTAAGGCCGCAATAAATCTCGTGCGAAAAACAATAATAAATATCTCAAAAAATCCATCGTTGTCGCAATGCCGAATTAATAATCTCAAAAAACATTAGGTGCATCGCGTTTGCGAGGATAGAACGCCCAATATCAAGGAAAGCCGGGGGCGAAGTTGGCGTCTGCCAATGAGTGTGCCCCCGGTTTCCGAAGATAGTGGGCGTTATAGACCGCAAACGAAAAATGCGCCTTATGTTTTTTGTCATTGCCTCTCAATGATATGGCCTTCCATGTCGGCTAGACATTTCCGCCCGTCTATATTTGCGACAAATCGTCCGTCTGAATAGACCTTTATCCCGCGTTGTCCGTGAATCAAGACTTTATCCGTTCCGATCAAGTCTGCCCGCGATCCGTGCAGCAATTTATCCCAATACTCTGAAATGCCATTACACGAATCGTTTCTGTATGGTGCGATGACGAGTCCTCCTCGTTTTCTGATTGCCTCCATATCATATTTGTATTTATTGTTGCGGATGATATATGCCTGATAAGGTGATAGGTGCATTGCCGCCATAATTTTTTCCAAATCAAAGAAAAACATAGTAAAACTCCCATTATTTTCAATGAGGATTATTAAAAATCGGATGGCAATCTTCAATCGGAAGATATTCACAGGAATAAAAATGATGGATTAAGTGGGAATTGTCTTGACTTTTTCTGCCAACACTATATAATTAGTTCACTTTGATACAAGTCAAGTTTCAAGGTAAAAACACAAGAAAACCAGGGTTTTCAGCGGATTTATAAACCAGTCCCTCGGGGGTGGAATAAATCCGAAAGGGTTTTCTTATGCGAAAGAAAATAAAATAAAAACAAAGGGTTATTGATGCCAACCATCAACCAACTGATTCGGAAATCCAGAAAAAGCAAAATTAGCCGGGATAAAGTTCCAGCGATGCAGGAAAATCCGCAAAAGCGCGGTGTTTGCACTCGTGTTTATACGACGACTCCGAAAAAGCCGAATTCGGCGTTGCGGAAAGTTGCGCGTGTTAAATTAGTGAACGGGATGGAAGTTACATCATATATACCTGGCGAAGGGCATAACTTGCAGGAACATTCTGTTGTTATGATCCGTGGCGGACGCGTAAAGGACTTGCCGGGTGTTCGTTATCATATAATTCGTGGCGTATTGGATACACAGGGTGTATCTGCGCGTAAACAGGCTCGCTCTGTATATGGTGCGAAGCGCAAAAAAGCATAAGGAATAAGGAATGTCAAGACGCAAAGCAGCAATAAAGCGTGAAATTCTCCCGGATGCCGTGTATGGCAATCTTGTGGTGGCGAAGTTGGTTAACGCCATTATGGAGGATGGAAAAAAGGAAGTAGCGGAAAAGATAGTTTATGGCGCGTTTGAGAAATTGAAAAGAATTCAGAAAGACGAACTCCGCGGGTTTTTGGATGCGGTTGATGCGGTAAAGCCATCTGTTGAGGTCAAGGGTCGCCGTGTTGGCGGTGCGACATATCAAGTCCCGGTAGAAGTTTCATCGACCCGGGCGCAGACGCTTGCATTGCGCTGGCTGACAAGTTTGGCGAAAAAGCGCGGCGAGCGGTCAATGGAAGACAGGTTGTTTGGCGAACTCAGGGATACATTGGCGGGCAATAGCGCGTCAGTGAAGAAAAAAGTAGATACACATAAAATGGCGGAGGCTAATAAGGCTTTCGCTCATTTTCGTTGGTAATTCACAAGGGAAGGATAGGAAGAAAAAATGTCTGTTGGTAAAAATGTTCCTCTTAATATGTATAGAAATATCGGCATTATGGCTCATATTGATGCTGGTAAGACGACCACTTCGGAACGCATACTTTTTTATACCGGCAAAACTTATAAGATAGGCGAAGTGCATGATGGCGCGGCGACTATGGATTGGATGGCGCAGGAACAAGAACGCGGAATAACGATTACCAGTGCGGCGACTACTTGTTTTTGGCGCGATCATCGGATTAATTTGATTGATACCCCGGGCCATGTGGACTTCACGATGGAAGTGGAGAGATCCTTGCGCGTGCTTGACGGCGCGGTTGCGATATTCGAGTCTGTGTCGGGTGTTCAGCCGCAGACTGAAACGGTTTGGCGTCAAGCGGACAGATATAATGTTCCGCGCATTTGTTATGTTAATAAGATGGATCGCATTGGCGGCGACTTCTTTCGTTGTGTGGATATGATTCGTGAGCGGCTGGGTGCAAATCCGGTCGTTCTTAATATGCCGATTGGAAACGAGAATGATTATAAGGGTGTTGTTGACCTTGTGAAAATGAAGGGCTTGATTTGGGAAGATGAATCTGGCGCGAATCCGACTGAAATTGAAATTCCCGCAGAATTAAAAGCCAAGGCGGATGAACTTCACGGCAAATTGATAGAGGCGGCCGTTGAAATGGACGATGCCGCGATGGAAGCGTATATGGAAGGTAAAGAGCCGGATGTAGATACGCTGAAAAAATTAATTCGCAAAGGAACTATAAAGCAGGCTTTCGTTCCGATATTGAACGGGTCTTCGTTCAAGAACAAGGGCGTTCAGCCATTGTTGGATGCTGTTGTTGATTATTTGCCTTCGCCGGAAGATATTCCTGCGGTCAAGGGCGTGAAGATGGACGGCGAGACTGCGGACGCAAGGCATCCTTCATTGACAGAGCCGTTCTCGGCGATGGCGTTCAAGGTTGCGAATGATCCGTTTGTAGGTTCATTGATGTTCATTCGTGTTTATTCCGGGAAATTGAATTCGGGTTCGTATGTTTATAATGCGACCCGGGACAAACGGGAACGCGTAGGTCGTATGTTGTTGATGCACGCGAATACCCGCGAAGAAATTAAAGAGGCCGGTGCGGGCGACATCGTGACCCTCGTTGGTCTGAAAGATACGCTGACTGGCGATACGCTTTGCGATGAAAATAAGCCGATTATATTGGAAAAGATTCATATTCCAGAGCCGGTTATGGACTTGGCGATTGAACCGAAGACCAAGGCTGATATTGAAAAGATGTCGCTGGGCTTGCAGGCGTTGGCGAAGGAAGATCCTTCATTCCGCGTTAAGACCGACCAGGAATCCGGGCAGACTATTTTGTCTGGTGTTGGCGAATTGCACCTTGAAATCATCGTGGACAGATTGATGCGCGAGTTTAAGGTAGAGGCGAATGTTGGCGAACCGCAGATTGCATACCGCGAAACAATTCGCAAATCCATTACTCGGGAATATACGCATAAGAAACAGACTGGTGGATCGGGTCAATACGCGCAGGTCAAAATTATGTTTGAACCTTTGGAACCGGGATCGGGCGAAGTGTTCGAGAATAAGATTGTGGGCGGATCGGTGCCAAAGGAATTCATTCCGGGTGTGGAAAAGGGCATAAAGATTGCGAAACAAACTGGTGTGATTATTGGTTATCCGACTATTGATTTCAAGGCGACTTTGATTGATGGAAAGTATCACGAAGTTGACTCTAATGTATTGTGCTTTGAAATTGCATCGCGGGCTTGCTTCCGCGAAGCGATTGCAGATGCGTCCCCGAAATTGCTGGAACCGATTATGAAACTCAGCGTTACTACTCCGGAAGAATATGTCGGCGATATTATTGGCGACTTGAATTCCCGTCGCGGCCAGATAAACGGCATGGAAATGCAGTTTGGCGCGCAGGTCATTGATGCGTGTGTTCCGCTTGCGTCAATGTTCGGATATGTAAAGACTTTGCGGTCGTTGTCGCAGGGTCGGGCAAGTCCGTTTATGGAGTTGTCGCATTACGCCGAAGTTCCGGGGAATGTAGTTGACGAAGTCGTCAAAAAGCATAAGAAGTAATTTTAAGTAAAAACGAAACAAAACCACTGCCAAAGGAGGAAACTATGGCAAAAGAAAAATATATCAGAAGCAAGCCCCATGTCAATGTCGGCACGATTGGCCATATTGATCACGGAAAAACGACCACGACAGCGGCGTTGTGCCACTTTTATGGTATTGGCAATGACAAGAATAAGGGCGTTGATAAAATTGACGCGGCACCCGAAGAAAAGGCTCGTGGCATAACGATCAATACGGCGCATGTTGAGTATGAAACCGCCGGTCGTCATTATGCACATGTCGACTGCCCGGGACATGAAGATTATATTAAAAATATGATTACTGGTGCGGCGCAGATGGACGGCGCGATCTTGGTTGTTGCGGCGACAGACGGCCCGATGCCTCAGACTCGTGAACATGTGTTGTTGGCGCGTCAGGTTGGTATTCCGAATATCGTTGTGTTCTTGAACAAGTGCGATATGGTCAATGACGCGGAATTGTTGGACTTGGTTGAAATGGAAGTCCGCGAATTGTTGTCAGCGAACAAGTTTGACGGCGATAACGCGCCGATTATCCGCGGTTCTGCATTGTCGGCTTTGGAAGACAAATCGGACGGATTGGGCAAGGAAGCGATTGATAACTTGCTGAACGCGTTGGATACATATATTCCGCTGCCGCAAAGACCGGTTGACAAGCCGTTCATTATGCCGGTTGAAGATGTGTTCTCGATTTCTGGTCGTGGAACTGTTGTGACGGGCCGTATTGAAGCGGGCGTCATAAAGGTTGGCGAAGAAGTTGAAATCGTTGGCTTGAAGCCGACACAAAAGACCGTCGTAACTGGCGTTGAAATGTTCCGCAAATTGTTGGATCAGGGTGAAGCAGGCGACAATGTCGGCTTGTTGCTCCGTGGAACGAAGAAAGAAGAAGTAGAGCGCGGCCAAGTTCTGTGCAAACCGGGATCAATTACCCCGCACACAGAGTTTGAAGCAGAGTGCTATATTTTGACGAAAGAAGAGGGCGGCCGCCATACGGCGTTCTTCTCGAACTATCGTCCTCAGTTCTTCTTCTCGACAACTGATGTTACGGGAACGATTGAATTGCCAGCAGGCAAAGAAATGGTTCTTCCGGGCGACAACTTGAAGTTCAATGTCAAGTTAATTGCTCCGATTGCGATGGACGAAGGCCGTCGCTTTGCTATCCGCGAAGGCGGAAGAACGGTTGGTGCCGGTGTCGTAACGAAGATAATCAAATAAGAAAAAGTGAAAGGGAAATAGGCCATGTTGTCCTCTATAATAAGAATAACGCTGCATGCTTTTGATCACCGGGTTCTGGTGTCGTCTGTTGATGAAATTGTAAAGACGGCTAAAAGAACCGGGGCTGAGATTGCGGGGCCTGTTTCCCTTCCGACTAAGATACAGAAATTTACTGTCAACCGCTCGCCTCACATAGACAAGAAGTCTCGTGAACAATTCGAGATACGCAATCATAAACGCGTAATTGATATAGTTAATCCAACCCCTCAGACTGTTGATGCCTTGATGAAGTTGGATTTGGCGTCCGGCGTTGAAGTGAAGATAAAATTATAAGAAAGGCATAAAGAATATGAAACGCTCAGGATTAATAACAGAAAAAGTCGGTATGACGCGCCTTTATGACGCGGCGGGTGTATCCACGCCAGTTACCGTTTTGGCGGTCAAGGATTGCACTTGTGTCGGGCAAAGAACGATTGCGACTAATGGCTATGTTGCGGTGCAGTTAGGCTTGAACGAGGCCAAGGACAAGCATATGTCGAAACCAGAATTGGGTCATTGTAAGAAACAGGGTGTTCGCCCGTTCCGCAAGGTCTCGGAATTCAGGGTTTCGGAAGATTGTCTTATCCCGGTCGGGACGAAAATGTCCGCCGGGCATTTTGTTGCCGGTCAGTTTATTGATGCCGAGGGTGTGTCCAAGGGTAAGGGTTTTGCAGGTGCGATAAAGCGGCATAATTTCGGCGGCGATTGCGCGACACACGGCGTGTTAAAGGCGCATCGTTCATTGGGCGGAACTGGTATGCGCGAATGGCCGGGTCGTGTGTTCAAGGGCAAACGGATGGCGGGACAAATGGGCGCGGAAAAAGTGTCAGTGCAGAATCTGAAAGTCTTTGGATGTGATTTGGAAGATAATTTATTGTTTATAGAGGGCGCGGTTCCGGGGGCAAAAGGGTCATATATAATTGTTGCGGACGCGGTGAAAAAAGAAATGCCGAAAGATTTGCCGATGCCGACCTTGATGAAAAAGGTAGAAACGGCGCCGGTTATTGAAGAATCTCCTGTTGCGGAAGTTGCCGCAGAAGAGAAGGTGGGTGAATAATGCAGTTAGATATATTGAATTTTGACGGGAAATCCGTTGGCAAGCAAAGCCTGAATGACGCGATATTTGGTATTGAGCCACGCGCAGACATTTTGCATCGCGTTGTGGTTTGGCAGGATGCGAACAAGCGTTCTGGTAATCACGCGGCCAAGACGATTTCGGATGTTTCCGGGACGACCAAAAAGCCGTTCAAGCAGAAAAAGACGGGTCGTGCCCGCCAGGGATCCTTACGCAATCCGCATCAAAGGGGCGGTGCTGCATCGGTTAGCGCGCCGAAAGTCCATTCGCACGCGATTGATCTGCCGAAGAAAGTTCGCGTTCTTGGATTGAAGATGGCATTATCGTCCAAGGCGAAAAATGGCACCTTGATAATTTTGGATTCGGAAAAGATGATGGCTCCGAAAAGCGCGACATTGGCGAAATCGTTAAAGGCATTGAAATTGTCGAATGTTTTGTTTGTTGGCGGCGATGCGCTGGATGCGAATTTCAAGAAATCGGTTGCGAATGTTCATAATGTGGATGCGTTGCCGACCATTGGGTTGAATGTAAAGGATGTGTTGAACCACGGGTCTTTGGTTATTACAAAGGACGCGGTTGGCGCAATAGAAAAAAGATTGGGGGCGTAAGAGATGGCGGACAAGAAAGAAAAGAAAGTTATGGCGACCCCGCGGACATTTGATGTCTTGCGTTGCCCGATAATTTCGGAAAAGGCGGCAGCCTTGGCCGAACATAATGGCCTGGCGTTTCAGGTTGCGACAGACGCGACCAAGAAAGAAATCGCGCAGGCGGTAGAGACGCTTTATAAGGCGAAGGTAAAGAAAGTAAATATCGTCCGTATTCAGGGCAAGATCAAGGCGTTCAAAGGCAGATCTGGCGCGCGGAATATGGTAAAGAAAGCGTATGTTATTTTGGCCGATAATCAAAAAATTGATGTTATGGCCAAACTATAAGGAAGAGTGAAATGGCATTAAAGCAATATAAACCTAATACTCCTGGAACCCGCGGCCTTGTGCTTGTGGATCGTTCTGGCTTGCATAAGGGTGCGCCGGAAAAGTTGTTGACGACTGGATTAAAATCCAAGGGCGGCCGTAATAATTTTGGTCATATAACCGTTCCGCATCAGGGCGGCGGGCACAAGCGTAAGTATCGCATCATAGATTTCAAGCGCAAAAAGTTGGACATTCCGGCAAAGGTTGTTCACTTGGAATACGATCCGAACAGAACGGCGTTTATCGCGCTTATTGAATACAAGGATGGCGAAAAGGCGTATATTCTCGCGCCGCAGAAATTGGCAGTTGGCGATACCGTTATGGCAGGCGCGGGCGCGGATATAAAGCCGGGCAATGCGTTGCCGTTAAAGAATATGCCGATTGGAACCGTGGTGCATAATGTTGAACTCAATCCGGGCGCGGGCGGACAACTTGCGCGTTCAGCTGGGTGCTATGTGCAGTTGATGGGTAAGGATGGCATATACGCGCAGATTAAAATGAATTCGGGCGAACTCAGAAAAGTTCTGTCGGATTGTATGGCGACCGTCGGTGTTGTGTCGAATCCTGATCAGCGCAATGTCAGTCTTGGTAAGGCTGGCCGTGCAAGATGGCTTGGCATTCGCCCCAGCACCCGTGGTATTGCGATGAATCCTGTGGATCATCCGATGGGTGGTGGTAATGGAAAGTCCAAGGGACATATTCCAGTGTCGCGCACTGGTGTTCCGGCGAAGGGTTATAGAACAAGAAAGAATAAAAGGACGCAGAGGATGATTATTCGTTCGCGTCATTTGGCAAAGAAGAGATAAGGGGTTAAATTATGGCAAGATCAACATGGAAAGGACCTTTTGTTCATCCGTCTGTTTTGAAAAAGGCGGCCAAAGCGAACGAAGCGAATGATCGCAAGCCGATACGGACTTGGGCTCGGGGATCGACCATTATTCCGATGATGGTGGGTCTTACATTCGAGGTTCATAATGGGCAGAAACATATTCCGGTTTCTATTGTCGAGGATATGATTGGCCATAAATTGGGCGAATTCGCACCGACTCGGATATTCCGTGGGCACGCGGCGAATAAAAAGGCAACGACTGATACTAAGGGTAAGAAATAATGTCGAAAAGATATGGATTAAGTGATAGTCAAGTTAGGGTGTTTAATCGCCTTATACGGACAAGCGCGCAGAAATTGAATTTGATTGCGGCTCAGATACGGGGCTTGCCTGTTGGCAAGGCGATAGAGGTTATGACATTCTCTAAAAAGCGCGCGGCGATTGATGTGAAAAAATCGTTGTTGTCCGGCGTGGCGAATGCGGAGAATAATCAAAAGTTAAAGGCGGATACATTGATTGTGTCCGAGGCTTGGGTTGGCAAAGCGATAACGATGAAGCGTATATTTCCTGGCAAACAGGGCTCTGCGCGTCCGATATTGAAAAAGTTTTCAAGTATAACGATAGTGTTGGAATCGGCTGCACCGAAAGAAACGCCGAAGAAAGATAAGAAAGAGGGGAAATAATATGGGTCAGAAAGTATCTCCGATAGCGAATCGTCTTATGATAAATAAGACATCGGATTCCCGGTGGACGGCGTCTAAAAAGACATATGCTGGATTGTTGATTGAAGATCACAAAATCCGCACATTCTTGGAAAAGAAATTGGACAAGGCGGGTCTTGCAAAGGTTGTCATTGAAAGATTGGCGCGGAAATTGGTTATAACCGTCCATAGTTCGCGTCCTGGAATTATCATTGGCAAGAACGGCGCGGATATAGAGGCTTTGCGGAATGACATTAAAAAGTTGGTAAAGAACGATAATGTTATATTGAATATTGTAGAGGTTCGCAAGGCTGATATAAATGCGCGTCTTGTGGCGAAATCGATTGCCCAGCAGATAGAGGGTCGTGTTTCGTTCAAGCGGGCGATGAAGAAAGCGATGCAGAACGCGGAAAAATCGGGCGCACAGGGCATAAAGATTACTTGCAGCGGACGGCTGAATGGCGCGGAAATTGCGCGCGATGAATCGATGAGAGAGGGGCGGATACCGCTTCATACGCTTCGCGCGGACATTGATTATGCGTCAGTGCAGGCCAAGACGACATATGGTGTTATTGGTGTAAAGGTTTGGGTTTATACGGGCGATGTTGTGAACGAAGAAAAGTTGGTGCGTGAAATGTCCGCGCCGAAAGAATTTGCGGCGACTGCGACTTCGGAACGCCGCGCTCCGAGAAATAAAGAGGTTAGATAATGTTGATGCCGAACAAGACAAAATTCCGCAAGCAGCATAAGGGACGCATTCATGGCGTAGCCAAGGGCGGCAGCGAATTGGCATTTGGATCTTTTGGTCTGAAAGCGCAAAGTGCGGAACGCGTTACTGCGAGACAGATAGAGGCTGCGCGCCGCGCGATTTCGCGCCATATGAAGCGCATTGGTCGTCTTTGGATTCGCATATTTCCTGATGTTCCTGTTACCAAAAAACCGGCGGAAGTTCGTATGGGTAAGGGTAAAGGAGCGGTTGAGTATTGGTGTGTGCGTATAAAGCCGGGACGGATTATGTTTGAGTTGGACGGCGTATCGCAGACGATTGCGGAAGAGGCGTTTGCGCTGGCTTCGGCGAAATTGCCGGTCAAGACCAAAGTTGTAACGCGGCATGTGAATTAAGGGAAGAATAAAATGGCAAAGAAAGAAACGAATAAGACTGAAAAACTTGACTTGGCGGCATTGGGCAGCAAGCTGACCGAGTTGAAGAAAGAGCAGATGAATCTCAGGTTCCAAAAGACTGCTGGTCAGTTGGCTGGGACGCATTTGATCAGGAAGACGCGCCGCGACATTGCGCGTGCTGCGACAGAAATCTCCGCTATAAAGAAAGCGGCTAAGAAAGGGGGCAAATAATGCCGAAAAGAATACTTAACGGAAATGTTATCAGCGCGAATATGGACAAAACCGTTGTGGTTAATGTTGACCGCCGTTTCCGTCATCCGCTTTATAAAAAGTTTGTAAAGCAGAGCAAAAAGTATAAAGCGCATGACGAGACCAATCAGTATAAGGTTGGCGATGTTGTGGAGATTTGCGAAAACCGCCCGATTTCCAAGACGAAAAGTTGGGTTGTAGTGGGCTTGGTTGGCAAACGGCAGGATAATTCTGTTGCCGGCGATGCGGAATAACATAGGGGAATTGGGATTATGATTCAGACAGAAACGATATTGAATGTTGCGGATAATAGCGGCGCGAAAAAGGCGCAGTGCATAAAGGTCTTGGGTGGATCGCACCGCCGTTATGCGACCGTCGGCGACAAGATAGTGTTGGCGATAAAGGAAGCGATTCCCAGAGGCAAAGTGCAAAAGGGAACCGTTCAGCGCGGGATAATTGTCCGTGTGAAGTATGATGTGAAACGCCCGGATGGATCTGTTATTAGGTTTGATGACAATGCGGTTGTGTTGATTAACAAAGGAAATTTCGAGCCGATTGGAACTCGTATATTCGGACCTGTGGCTCGTGAAACCAGAAACAAATATGATGTGCAAAAGATAATGTCGCTTGCGCCGGAGGTTATATAATGAAAATTAAGAAAAACGATGAAGTCGTAGTGATTTCGGGAAAGTATAAAGGGGTCAAGGGTAAAGTCTTGACGGCGATACCTGATGCGTGCCGCGTTATAGTGGCGGGCGTGAACCGGGTGAAAAAGCATATAAAGCCCAGCCAGGACAAACCTGGCCGGATAGAGGATGTAGAGCGTTCAATTCATGTATCTAATGTAGCGTTGGTTGATCCGAAAACGAAGAAACCGACCCGGGTTGGATATAAAGTTGCGAATGGCAAAAAGGTTCGGATTGCGAAAAAATCCGGCGCGGAAGTTTAATAGGAGTATTAAAGAATGGCAAAAACGGCAAATGTGGCAAATATAAATCGCCTCAGAAAAATTTACAAGGACAAGATAGTCCCGGAATTAAAAAAGGAATTCGGCTATAAGAATGATATGGCTGTTCCTCGTCTGACTAAGATTGTCCTTAATATGGGTGTTGGTGCGGCGGTATCGGACAAGAAAAAGTTGGATGCGGCGTTTGCCGATTTGACTGCGATTTCTGGGCAGAAACCTTTGATAACGAATGCTAAAAAATCCATTGCGACATATAGATTGCGCCAGGGTCAGCCGATTGGCGTCAAGGTTGATTTGCGCGGAACTCGTATGTATGACTTTTTGGACAAATTGATTATGGTCGCGTTGCCACGGATCAAGGACTTTCAGGGCTTGTCCAAATCAAAGTTTGACGGGAATGGAAATTATGCGTTTGGTATAAAAGAACATTTGATTTTCCCGGAAATTGACTTTGATAAAATGGATTCGGTGCGCGGAATGGATATAGTGATTGGGACGACTGCCAAGACTGATGCCGAGGCATTGTCGTTGCTGTCTAAATTTAATCTGCCACTGGTATTGAAATAATAAAGGAAGAATAAAATGGCGAAAACATCGTTGGGCGAAAAGCAGAAGAAACGCGAAAAGATGGTGGCTCGGTTTGCTAAAAAGCGTGCTGAGTTAAAATCTAAAATGTCGGTTAGTTCATCGCCCGAAGAAAGAATTGATGCGATGAAAAAGTTGGCGAAATTGCCGCGTAATTCGGCAAAGGTTCGTCTGCATAATCGTTGTGCTATAACGGGGCGCGCGCGCGGATTCTTGCGTATGTTCGGGCTGTGCCGCCAGCAGGTTCGGACTTTGGCGTCCGAAGGGAAATTGCCGGGTGTTCGCAAGTCCAGCTGGTAAAAAACGGAATTTAATCTAAGGGGTAAAAAATGTCTTTCACACATCCTATTGGCGATATGATAACTCGGATTCGCAATGCGCAAAGTGCGGGCAAAGAACAGGTTGCTATGCCTGCGTCCAATCTTCGCGCGAATGTTTTGTCCGTATTAAAGGACGAAGGGTATATAGACGGCTTTCGTGTCAAGAAATTGACTGATGCCAAGTCGGAATTGGTTGTTGATCTTAAATACATAGACGGGCAGGGGGCGATACAGGATGTTCGGATTGTGTCGAAACCTGGACGCCGCGTGTATTCCAAATCTACGAAACTGCCAAAAGTTTTGAATGGTTTGGGTGTGGTTGTTGTTTCGACACCAAAGGGTGTTATGGCGGATTATAAAGCGCGGACGATGAACCTTGGCGGCGAAGTCTTGTGTCAGATTATATAAAAGAGGGCGGTGTAAAATGTCAAGAGCAGGTAAATATCCAGTTATAATTCCGACCGGGGTTTCTGTTTCCCGGGAAGGGGATAAAATTGTGGTCAAGGGTCCAAAAGGGACGAATGAAGTCAACTTAGCGACTAAGAATGCCGGGTTGGTAAAGATTGAAATTGCGGACGGCAAAGTTTCTGTGAATCCGATTGATGCGGATGACAAAGACAGCCGTGCTATGTGGGGCGCGATGACGCGGAATATCAAATCTGCTGTGGAAGGTGTCAGCACTGGCTGGACGAAAGAGATGGGAATGAAGGGCGTCGGGTTCAAGGCGCAGGTAAAGGGTAAAGATTTAGTGTTGGTTGCTGGCTATTCGCATGATGTTATTATTCCGATTCCGGCGGGATTAAGTGTGGATATTGTTGCACCGACAGAATTCACGATAAAGGGCATAGATAAACACGCTGTTGGTCAGTTTGCGGATCAGGTGCGGAAAGTTAGAAAGCCGGAACCATATAAGGGCAAGGGCATATTCTATAAGAGCGAAACGATCCGCCGTAAAGAAGGCAAGAAGAAATAATAAAGGAATACTAAGATGAAGTTGCATTTAGATAATTTTTCGCGGAGATTGAAACGGAATCGTTTTGCGGCGAAAAGCAAGAATTACGGCAAGATTCGCTTGTCGGTTCATCGGACTGGTCGGCACATATATATCCAGGCGATTGATGATGTTGCTGGTCGGACTCTGACGGCGGCGTCTTCGTTGGACAAGGGGTTTAAGGGCAAGGGCTGGTCGGTAGCGGGCGCGACATTGGTTGGCGCGGCGTTTGCGAAAAAGGCAAAGGAAATGAAGTTAAAGGATGTGTATTTTGATCGCGGCGCGTATAAGTATCATGGCCGGGTCAAGGCTTTGGCGGACGCTGTGCGCGAGGGCGGATTAAAATTCTAAAATAAGGGAAGTTGAAAATGGCAAGAATGAATGCTGGTAATTTACAGACGGATAATCTGACGGACAAATTGGTTCATATAAACCGGGTGTCTAAAACTGTTAAGGGCGGTAAGAACTTTTCGTTCTCTGCGCTGGTGGTAGTCGGGGACAAGGCGGGCAAAGTTGGATTTGGTTTGGGCAAGGCGACCGAAATACAGGCGGCCGTGCAAAAAGCGACCAAGGCTGCGAAGAGGACGATGATTTCTGTTCCGTTGAAAGAAAGCAGAACATTGCACCATGATATGACGGCCAAATTCGGATCGGGACAAGTTATTATTCGTTCGGCCGCGCAGGGAACTGGGATTATTGCGGGCGGCGCATTGCGTTCGGTGTTTGAATGCTTGGGCGTGCAGGATGTTGTATCCAAGTCCAAGGGTTCGAACAATCCATATAATGTGGTTCGTGCGGCGTTTGCGGCATTTGGCGGAATGAATTCGCCGAAGACCGTTGCGGCTCGTCGTGGCAAGCCTGTTACGGAAATCATTGCGGCGCGCGATGGCAAGCCGGTGAAAGAAGTTGCGGTAGAGGAATAATGGGGGACAAAATGGCGAATATAAAAGTTAAACAGGTTAAAAGTTCTATTGGCGTGCGCGAAACGCAGATAAAGGTTTTGCGTGCATTGGGTCTTGGAAAATTGGGCAAGTCCAAGGAATTGCCCGCGACTGATTCTGTTTTGGGAATGGTTGCAAAGGTAAAACATCTTATTAAAGTAGAGGGATAAAAAATGGTTCAATTAAATACATTGTTTGATAAAGAAGGCGCGCGTCCGTCCAAAAAACGGGTTGGCCGCGGATTGGGTTCGGGTAAGGGTAAAACGGCGGGTCGCGGAACAAAGGGTCAAAAGGCCAGAACGGGAACTTCGGGCGTTCGGACATTTGAAGGTGGACAGACACCGCTGTATCGCCGTCTTGCGAAAGTTGGCTTTTTCAATATCTTTGCGAAAAAATTTACAGAGATGAACATCGGCAAGATTGAAAAGGCGATAGAGGGCAAAAGATTGAATGCGGACAAAATCATTGATCTTGCTGCATTAAAGGCGGCGCGATTGATTACCAAGGCCGAGGGTCAGTTAAAAATTTTGGGCGAGGGTAAATTGTCCAAAGCGGTAAAGATAGAGGCTGCGAAATGGTCGAAATCGGCCGAAGCGGCGATTGCCAAGGCGGGCGGATCGATAGTTGCCCCGGGCAAGAAAAAGGAATCTGCGGCGAAGGTGGAAAAGGAAGAGAGCGCGCCGAAGAAAGAAAAGCCAGCCGCGAAAAAACCGGCCAAGGCTAAAACCGAAAAGCCGGCGGCCAAAAAACCGGCAAAGAAAAAAACGGAGAAAAAATAATGTCAACAGCAACAGTGTTTGAAATTGAAAATAATCCAATAACGGGTTTCAGTGTCAAGTATCCAGGCGAGGCTTCTGATAAAAGGCGGGCAGAAAAATATCATATAAATGAAAAGAGAATTAAGGGGCGTCCAATGGACGACAACGATGTTAAGAAACTCCGCGATAAGTTTGTTAAAGGAAAAGCGAGCCAGCACAACAGATGAAATTATTCGGCGATATTTTTGGCAAGATGTCTGATTTGCAAAAGCGTATAGTATTTACGCTTGTTGCTTTGCTTGTCTATCGCATAGGAACTTTCATTCCACTGCCGGGGGTTAATGCCTCGGCAGTGCTTCATTTTTTCCAGGGTGATAATGGATTAATGGGAATGTTTGACGCGTTTTCGGGCGGCAGTCTTTCTCGTATGAGCATTATGGCCTTGAACATATTCCCATATATCTCGGCATCCATTGTTATTCAGTTGTTGACCGCAACCTCAAAGGGCTTGGCAGAGTTGCGTAAAGAAGGCGAGTCGGGCAGAATAAAGATTAATCAATATACTCGGTATTTGGCTGTCGCGCTTTGCGCGGTGCAGGCTTGGGCGGTGGCAAGTGGTTTAGAGGCTATGGCCCCCGTTAATGGATATTACGCGGTTATGAATCCTGGACTTGGGTTCAAGATTTCAACCTGTATAACATTGGTCGGCGGCACGGCGTTTATAATGTGGCTGGCGGAACAGATTACGGCGCGCGGACTGGGGCAGGGCGCGTCATTGCTGATACTTGCGGGTATCGTGGCGGAATTGCCGAACGGCGTGGCCAAATTATTGGAATTGGGCAGTGTTGGTCAGGTATCGCCGTTTATGATGCTGATGATTGTTGCGTTTATAGTTGGTATGATTGCTCTGATTGCATTTTTCGAGCAGGCTCAAAGACGGATACAGGTTTTATATCCGCGCCAGACTGCGGCGATTGGCGGCGCAGCGGCGCAGGCGAATAGTTCGTATCTGCCGATAAAGGTTAATATGTCCGGCGTTATGGGCCCGGTGTTCGCATCGTCCATTATGATGTTGCCGGCATTTGTTGGCCGGTTCGCGCAAAGTGATAATCCGGTGGTTCAGAACATAATGGCATTTTTCACTTATGGAACTTGGTCTTATATTGCATTGTTCACATTGCTGATTGGATTCTTTGCATTCTTCCAAACAGCGGTGGTGTTTAATTCGGAAGAAACGGCCGAGAACTTGAAAAATAATGGCGGATATATTCCGGGCATTCGTCCTGGCGAACAGACGATGAAGTATTTGGATAGTTTGGTTTCACGCGTTACATGTATCGGGGTGTTGTATTTGATAACGGTGTGCGTGGTTCCGATAATTCTGAATGTTCGGTTTGGCGTTCCGATTGTGGTTGGCGGAACATCGGTTTTGATCGTGGCGGGTGTTGCATTGGACACGATGAATCAGATTCAATCATATATGATTGCAAAGCAGTATGCGAGTGTAATCAAGAAAGCGCAGCGCAGGGGTCGTTTCAGGGTGTAAGTATCCTGTTGACTTTTGGGTGCGTTGGGTTAGAATGCGGAAAATAAAAAAGGAGACGAATAGTGGCACGAATAGCAGGCGTTAACATACCGACAGAAAAGCGGGTTGAGATAAGTTTGACCTACATTTTCGGCATTGGACCGAAACGCGCGAAAGACATTTGCAAGGCGTTGGGCTTTGCGGATTCTTTGCGGACGAAAGATCTGACGGACGGGGATGTTATTAATATCAGAAATTATATAGAGCGACATTTCAAGGTAGAAGGCGATGTCCGTAAGGAAGTTGCGCTGAATATAAAGCGGTTGCAGGATACGAAATCGTATAGGGGTCTTCGTCATCGTAATCGCTTGCCGGTTCATGGACAGCGGACGCGGACGAATGCTCGCACGCGTAAAGGAAATAAAAGGGTTGCAGTTGCAGGTGCGGCGACCAAGGGTAAATAATAGGGGATAAAAGATATGGCGGTAAAATCGACAAAGAAGAAAGTTGTTCGCAAGGTCAATCACGCGATTGCTCATGTGTTGGCGACATTTAATAACACGCGGATAACGCTGACGGATGTATCTGGCGCAGTGTTGTGCTGGGGAACATCTGGGATGAGCGGGTTCAAAAGTGCGAAGAAATCGACACCTTACGCGGCGTCCATTGTTGCTGAAACATTGGCAAAAAAGGCTGCGGAAATGGGTGTGCGGACGATTGATGTTCTGATGCGCGGCCCTGGCGGCGGACGGGAATCGGCGGTGCGCGGGCTTGGCGTTGCTGGTATCAGTGTAAATTCGATAACGGATACGACACGGATTCCGCATAACGGATGCCGCCCGAAAAAAGTGCGTCGCGTTTAATTAATAATGTCATTCCGTGGCTTGACCACGGAATCTTGCCGAATTAAATTAAAAACAAAAGAGGACTAGGAATGATTGAAAAAAACTGGAACGCGTTGAGCAAGCCGAAAAAGATAGAGATTAAAGTTGATGCAGATAATCCGAATGTAGCGATATTGACGGCAAAGCCGCTGGAAAAGGGTTTTGGCCATACGATTGGGACGGCGTTAAGACGGATATTGTTGTCGTCGTTGCAGGGTTGCGCGCCGCAGGCGATAAAGATTGACGGGGTTCAGCATGAATTTTCGTCTATTCCCGGGGTAAAGGAAGATGTGCCGGATATAATTCTTAATCTGAAAAATGTGTATTTCCAATCGGATTCCGAAGGGCAGTTAAAGGCGACTATAAAGGCCAAGGGCCCGGTTATGATTACCAGTGGTATGATAGATTGCCCGAATGGTCTGAAAGTTGTGAACGAGGATGTTGTTCTGTGTAATTTGGCCGAGGGTGCGACATTGAATATGGAAATAACATTGGGTCAGGGCAAGGGCTATGTTCCTGCGGATCAGAATGCGTCCGAGGGCGCGCCGCTTGGAACGATTGCTGTGGATTCGATATATTCACCGATTCTGAATGTTGGAATTGATGTATCGGAAACGCGCGTGGGTCAAAGGGTTGATTTTGATCAGTTGATATTGACTGTTAAGACGAACGGGACGATCTCGCCGGAAGACGCGGTTGCATATGCGGCGCGGATTATGGTGGATCAGATGAATCCGTTTATTAATTTCGAGGATGTTGCGGCGACCATTGCAGAGGATACTGAGAAAAAGGATCTTATTGCGAGCCTGCCGTTCAATCCGAAGTTGTTGAAACATGTTGAAGAATTGGAGTTGTCAGTCCGCGCGAATAATTGCTTGAAGAACGATCATATCAATTATATCGGTGAACTGGTGCAAAAGTCAGAGAATGATATGTTGAAAACTCCGAACTTTGGAAGAAAATCTTTGAACGAGATAAAGACGCAGCTTGAAACGATGGGTCTGGGCTTTGGTATGAATGTGCCTGGCTGGCCACCCGAGAACATTGCCGAACTATCTCGCAAGTTCGAGAATCCGTATAAGTAATAAAAAATCCCGGCTTTCGCCGGGATTTCTATTGCCGGGCGGGGTCTCCGAACCCCGCCCGAAATAGGAATATAAAATTAATTAAATTGCAATATAGCGGACAGGGTTGTGGTGCAGGTCGTTTCGCCGTTCACTCTTGCCACACCTTCAAACTTATACATCATCAATCTTTTTTGGATTTGTTTGACTTCCAATTCCAATACATCTCCGGGCTTTACCATTCGCGTAAATTTGCATTTATCAATGGTCGTAAAATATCCCATACCTTTTTTATTTGGATATTTCTCGCGCACATCGTTCAGCGCGACCAGACACGCTGTCTGCGCCAATGCCTCAACTTGCAACACTCCGGGCATAACCGGGTTTCCCGGAAAATGTCCCTTGCACCAGAATTCATCGGCGCGCACATTATGAATGGCGACCCCGTGTGTCTCCGTAATTTCCGTTGCCGCGTCCAGCAACATCATATTATCGCGGTGCGGTATAATTTTTTCAATTTCTTGTTTTGTTAGCGAGCTCATGTCTTCTTTCCATTTTTTCAGACATACATTTTAATATGGCATAAAGGGAATGTCAATAGGGCGGAAAAACCCAAATAATAAATTGATAAGTGGCGGGAAGTCTTTAATTATTTCAATTTTTCAGCGATTATATTGACTTCATCGCTGATAGACAGCCGTTCGATCATTCCGGCCTCGTTAGTGAATTCGTAATCCAGCGCGCGGTCTTTCAATTCCGGCGCGGTGTTGAATAATTGCATAAACGGAGTGATAAGAGTTCTCAGCCCCGCGCTGGGGGTTCCGCTAAGGCACGATTGCTGCGCGGCGATCATTACATTTGCGACAGGGTCGCCGTTTGTCTGCGCGCGAATATCGTCTTCATCCCACAGCAGGCATTTTTCCGTGAAGTGGAAAATGTTGCGATCGTCATCCGCCCATTGCTGAACGGCCGCATCATCTGCGCCCATCTGTCGCAGGCTGGCCTGCACGGTGTGGAAACAGCAGTTGCGTCCTGTTTCAATCAGTTGGCGGTGTGCGATGATAAGTGTTTTACCAGATTCGGATTCCACCGGCAGATGCGGATTTTTCCGCAGTTCGTCTATGATACGGCAAAGGCTTTCTTCGGATATGGTTCTGTCTGGCTCGGTGTGTGTTATTGCGATGTGCGGCTTGGATTTCCAAATGCGGCATTTCTCTGCGGAATCAAAGGGGCATATTACCGAGCGGTGAAGTCTCGCGCAGTTGATCTTGCCATATTTTTGTTTGTTTGTCGGGCGCGTTTTATCAAAGGGTGCTTTGCTTGGCGCGACCGCGACCGAATCCACATCGCCGATTAGTGTTAGATTGTTTTCGAACACATAGTTATTCTGAATATGGGTGAAGGGATTTGGATATGTAGGGGCTGGATGCCCTGCCATCATATCGCGGAGTGCATCTTCAAAACTATTTCCCCAGCGAACGACAGGACGAACAGGGTCAAGACATTGTTCGTCCGCCGTTTTCTCGCTATCAATTATTATGTCGATGTTAAGGTCATTAGGATTTTCATCGGCATCGGACGCACGGGCATTAACGGACAATGCCGCCGTAATGGCAACCGCAAAAATCAGAACCGATTTTTTCAATGCTTATTTTACCTTCAATTCGTATTTGGATGCTTTTTTATCCAGTGCCGAGATAATTTCATCCGTTATGTCCAAGCCTTTAACTTTGCTGGTCAGGCGAGTAAAGCGCGCATCCAATATCAAGTCCAAAGACTTTTTTGCGGCGAGCGCGTCAATAACCGGGTCAAGATGTTTCTGTTGAATATCGTTAAGGGCGGCTTGGAACGCGGCGTCAATGGCCTGGGCGCGTTCTGCGATTTCGCGTTGGAATTCGGCGACTTGCTTTTGGTAGTCCACAACTTTGCCCTGTAATGCTTCACGCGACAGGATTCCTTGTTGGGATTCTATTTCTTTTTTATCGCCTTCTAATTTTTTCTGTTTCTTTTCCAAGTCGGATTTAAGGTTTGCTTCCAGTCTTTCGCGTTGAGTGCGAAGGTCGGAAAGAATCTTCGCGCTTTTTTGGATTTCATCCATTTTTACGACTGCAAAGCGAAGTTCCGATGCGGCGACTGAATCCGTTGATGCGCCTGCGACTGCGAGTTCTGCGGAAACGCTGCGTCCTTTGGACAAGACGAATACTCCGGCTGCGGCGGCGACAAGTGCGATACCGACTGCGCTTGCGATTATTAACTTTTTCTTAGATGGTTTGATTTGGTTTGCCATTATATTGCTCCTTTGATTTTTTGTTCTTCTATTTTATCAGAAAAACTGCGCGGACACAATTAAAAACTAGATATTTGGGTGGTTGCGGAGTATAATCCGAATATGGGCATAAGGATTGCGAAATTTATAGCGGATTCGGGCGCGGCGTCTCGCCGGGCGGCCGAAAAATTCATTATAGACGGAAGGGTCAAGTGTAATGGTCAGGTTGTTGCCCGCGCCGCATTTGATGTAGAGCCGGATGACAAGGTGGAATTGGACGGCAAAGAGGTAAAATCGGCGGGAAAGGTGCGGGTTTTTGCGTTTTTCAAGCCGCTGAATACGATTGTAAGCGTTTCCGACCCGCAGGGTCGGCGGACGATTTATGATATTTTGCCCAAACAATTCCAAGGGTTGAAATATGTCGGGCGGTTGGATTTCAAGACGGACGGATTGTTGCTGATGACGACTAGCGGCAACCTGGCAAGGCAGTTAACCCTGCCGGATTCAGAGGTTTCGCGGGTTTATATGGTAAAGGTTTCGGGTTGGAAGGGCGAGGCGCAACTTGCCCCGGCTCGCGGCGGTATGACCATAGATAAAATCAAATATAGACCGATGAAAATAGATGTGGTTCGCAAGGAAAAAGACCGGGCGGAGTTAAAGGTAGAGATTACCGAGGGTAAAAACCGGGAAATCCGCAATATAATGTTTGCATTGGGACTAAGCGTTTCCGCGCTTCGGCGGGTGAAATACGGCGATATAAAGTTGGGGGATATGAAACCGGGCGAAATCCGCGAGGTAGATTTCCCATTATAATATTTTGCTTGACAAAAAATAAATTCGTTATATAATGCCCCTTGTGAAATACAAAAAGGGGCTAAAATGCCAATAAATTTGAAATTGAATCTAAACTTTGAGCAGATCATAGACAATATGAGCACGCGCGAACAGGTAAAAATATACCAATACCTGCGGCGCACATTAGAAGGCGATACGCACGACGGCACGAAATCACAGATAAAGCAAGTTGTTGCCAAAACCATTCGCGGATTTCCTTTGACGATTGGCGAACGGGAAATGCCGTATGGCAATGGTTTTGTTATTCAAGATTCCAATGACACGGATATAATCTGCGTTAATGAAAAATTTCACGATGCGGGCAAGAATTCGATACAGACGGACATCGGGACAAATAAGATAAAGGTTGATACCGGCGAAAGGAATTATTTTATGAACGGCCTTCCGCGCGTTTGGGAACTTTTTGGTAAAAAATACGGATGCCATATTAACTTGGCTGGATATATGGTAGTGGCCAGCGATGACGAATCGAGTTATTATACGGTAATGTCTGACGAACCAAAGTTCAACAATGCCGGACTCAGTGTTGTCTATAAAGTGCGCGTGACCATAGATGGCGGCGCAAGATGCTGTGATTCATTGTTTATATTTTATGAAAAGTTTAAATCGGTGGAGGAACGCGCGGCCAAGGGTGCGAACTTTGTTGTCGACAGCATTAATAGGCACGAAGACGAGCGCAAAACACTTTTATCTTCGCTCCACGATTCCATATATGTAATCCGCAATGGATCGCGTGGCAATATATAAAGAAGAGAATAAAGATGGTTGATCTTACTATAAAATTGAATATAGATATGAAGACCGAGATAGATAAACTTTCTGTCCGGGATCGAATTTCTATTTGGCAGTATCTCAACGAAATGCTTGCTAATGATTTCAAGAGCGTTGGAATCCAAGTAGAAATTAAGAAACTAGAAAATATAAATCAAAATCCCGGACGATAAGTCTGGATAACAAAAAACAAGGAAAGAAAAAATGAACACGAAAGTTAACTATGATTATCAATCAGAATTGTCCAAACTGCCGATTGCTCAGCAAAAGGTAATTTGGGAATGGCTGGGCAACCTGATAAATTCCGAGATCAGGGTGCACAAGGTTGCGGCCTTTACCGCCAGCGGCTTTCCGATTTCAACGGAAGAATATGAAATGAATTATGGCAATGGATTCGTTATCAAAGGTTTAGACGGCGTTACCAAAGATTCAGCCGCCGTAGACATCATATGCGTCAATGATAAGTTCCATAACGCGCATGTAGGTTCCATTAAAACGGAAATCGGCGTGGGTTCAATGGCCAAGGTTCAAATGGGAATTGAACCAATGCTCAAACAATGCGCAACGCTTATTGAACCACAATTCCAGCAGCAATACAAATATTCAATAAAATTTGCGGGCATAATGGTCGCGGGTTCAAATGACGAAATGGCATTTAATAAAATACATGATGCCGCTCCGAAGTTCGGCAAGGAAGGCCGCAGTGCGGTTTATAAAGGACGCATTTTTATTCCAGGCGGAGAAGATGGTAAAGACGCGCAAATAATTGATTCCAATTGGTTGTTCTCGCGCAGATATATATCCGCCAAACAACGGGCGGAAGAGGGCGCGTTGAATATATTGCGTAATGCAAGCCGTATGGATGACGGATTAAAAGCGTTGGTCAATGCGTTTAATTCCTGCCAATCGGCAATCGCCAGTGTTGTTGCCAGTAGAATGCAGAAAGAAAAGGAAGCGGAATAAAATGCCAAACACAATCAGAATTGACGGCGATTTCAAGTTTATTTCGAAGAAATTTGATTTGAACTTGGGTAGCGATGAAGGTTATTGCTTATTGGAATTGACCGAGGATCAGCTGCGCCAGATTCGGTTTCAGATGGGCGGCGTGGATAATTTCCGCGGCGCGGTTCGCGCAGCCTTATCACAATCAAAAAGCAGATAACGGAAAACTTTCCTGTTGTATGGGAATTGTTCGGGCGGGTGTCTTATGACCTCCGCCCGTTTTAATTTTCTTTTTCATTTGACATCAAAAACCAAAATGTCCATAATCGCACGCAGAGGGGTCATTGGAGAGAGGAAAAATTATGGCAAAAAAATCCAAAACTATAAAAACAATCAATGTGAAATCCGCTGAAAAGATGGACGAAGCACAGACGCAGACAATCAATGCTGCTGTTGCAACGCCATCAGCCGCGCCAAAAGTATCGCGGTTTGCGCGGTTGAAATCCGGCTCGGTCGCAATCATATTTTGGTTGCTGATGGCTGCGTTCATCGCCGCTATATGCTGGACGATTATTAATTTCGAGCGGGGCTTGAATCCGAAACAGGCGGCGCAGCAGATTGCAAATGTTGCAAAGACTAAATCCGCGCCTGTCGTTGCGGAACCTGTTGTCCAGGCGGAACCTGTGGTGGTTGTGCCGGAAATTGACACTCGCGTTGCGGTTGTTGCCAATGCTGTTGTTCTGACGGACGAACAAAAGGAACAAAAGGCGCAGGAATATATTCTATCCGGCGTTGATATGTTGAATGCGGGCAAGGCGGATTTGGCTTTGTCTGAATTTAATTCGGCGATTGCATTGTTTCCGAACTTTGCGCCTTCGTATGTATATAGGGGCGAGGCGTTATTCCAAAAGACAGATTTTGCTGGCGCGATGGAAAGTTTCGAGACTGCGATTGCGATGGAGCCGAACTTGACTACTGCTTGGTTTGATAAATCGACATTGCAGGTGAAGTTGGGCGATGCGGATGGTGCGCTGGCCAGTATTAATTCTGCGATTGATGCGTATAATAACGCGCCGGAAATCAACAAGGATGTCCAGGTGGACGAATTGTATCGGAAACGCGCGCAACTTTATTTATGGGCGTCTAAATGGTTAGAGGCTGTGCATGATTATACAATGGCTGCCAGTTTTGCAAAAAGCCTTGGGAAATATGATTTTATGGATGTGCAGGGCAGGGCGGATGCCAAGGCTGGACTTGGGGATTTCGCGGGCGCATTGAAAGATTATGATGAAGTAATTCGTTCTATTGCGACATTGATTGGCGAAATGAAGTCGGACGAAGACAAGGCTGATAGTGCGACTACGGCGATGGATGCGTTCGAGAAACGCGCTGCGATTAAATTGAGATTGGTGGATATTGATGGTGCCAAGGAAGACATCCAGGGCGCGATAGTGCTTGCGGATGCGATCGGCGATACCGAGCGGAAAGAAAGCTTGGAATCCTCTCTCGCCCAGTTGCCATAATCATTTAATTCCTCTCCAACTTGGAGGGGTGCCCGAAGGGCGGGGTGGTTGAGTTTTCTAAACTCGCCACCCTTTTCTTTTTTGTCATCCCCGCGAAGGCGGGGATCTCAAATTGTAAAATGAATATCCTCTTGCCCATATCCCCCCGATTCATTAACATTCATTTATGAAAAAATTCCTGGAATCATTGCTGCCTAATATGGCGGTTATTGCGCCGTTTATGCTTGCATTCGGAATATCAGTTTATTTCGCATTGCCATCAGAGCCATTCATTGCATATCCATTTATAATCTCCGTGCTTATTGCGGGCATCATAATCAGAATTTTTTTAATGCGCGAAAAATTAAAGCCATATAACTATATCGCGGCGATGTTTGCATTATTTATTTTGCTGGGATTTTTTTATTCGGCGGCGTGGACGCATGCGGTCGGAACAGAGATGATTTCGCGTCCGTGGCGGGATGCGGTTGTCCAGGGCGATGTCTCAAAGATTGATTATTCTTCCGGCCGGGCGAAAGTCTGGATGAAAAATGCGACTACGAATAAAGATACGCCGCCGATGACTATGCGTATAACATTGCCATTGGACGCCGCGCTGCCGGATATAGGCGATACGATTTCGGTCAAGGCGGCATTGTGGAAGCCTGAACCTCCGGACGCGCCGGGCGCGTTTGATTTCGCCAAATGGTCTTACTTTAATGGCATTGGCGCGAACGGATATGCAACAGAAGAGCATCAATTAATCGCTCGCGGCGGCACGACCGGGGCGCGGGAATTTTTTTCGCGCCTTCGGAATAAAATTCATACGAATATAGCGGCGAATGCGTCAGCAACGGCGACAATGCTTGCGGATTCGCTTGTGCTTGGGCATTCAAGAGCGATGAGCAGGGCAGAGGCGGATAACATTCGCGCATCGGGCTTGGCTCATGTGTTCACAATATCCGGGCTGCATATGACATTGATTGGCGGATGGTTTTTCATAATTTGGAATTTTCTTTTTCGGTTGTTTCCGCGAACGAACGATTGGATTTCTTCGGCGCGTCTGGCGGTGCTTCCGACTTGGATGTGTCTAGCGATGTATCTTGCGATTTCCGGCGCGGGCGTAGCGACCATAAGGGCGTTTATTATGGCCAGCATTGGGTTTCTGGCATTGGTGGCGCAGCGTCAGGTTGTGTCGCTTAGGATACTTGGGCTGTGTGCGTTTGCATTGTTGATTCTGCGTCCGCATTATGCATTGGAAGCGGGCTTTCAGATGTCGTTTGCCGCGGTGTTCGGTCTGATATATTTTTTGGGCGGCACGCACGAATATGTCAAGCGCACCAAGCGGCAGCGCATTGCCCGCGCGATGTGGTTTATAATTTTGACTTCCATCATATCAACGATTTTCACGATGCCGTTTTTGGCGCATCATTTTCATGCGATTGCAATATATGGCGAATTGGGGAATTTGTTTTGCCTTACGATATTTTCTGTGGCGATATTGCCGCTTGTTCTGTTCGGAACGATTGCTGCTGCTGCGGGATATTTTGGGATTTTGGAATTGGCGGCACAGGTTTTTCAATTTACTTATGGGATAATTGAATATATAGCGGCGATGCCGCATTCATTGGTTTATGTTCCAAGCATTCCGGGCTTTGCATTGGGCGCGATAGTGTTCGGCGGAATGTTTATTTTGTTGGCACAGGGCAGGGCGCGATATTTGGGTTGGATTCCGATTGCGCTGTCGGTTATATATGTGTTTGCCAAGCCCGCGCCGGTTATGTATGTCAGTAGAGATCGGGAAGTGATTGCTCTTATGACGGACGATGGGCATTTGCGGTTTAATATGCCGCGGTCCAAGGATAATCCGTTTGTGTTTGAGTCTTGGGCGGGTTTGAATGCAGAGCCGTTTCCAGAGAGGCAAATGCGCCGCGCCTTTGGCAAAGGTTTTGTGGGCAAGAAGTTTTCGTTGGAATGTTCAGATGGGGTTTGTATTTATAAGACGAAGAATTGGAATGCTGGGATTGCGTTGCGATTTGTGGGCTTGGTGAAGAATTTAGATTATCTTTGCGAGAATGCGGATTTTATAATTGCGGCGGATAGGGTGGATTATGAGAAGTGTTCTGCACGGATTATAAATGAATATAGATCATTTGTTGTATATCCCGATGGCGAGATAAAGTTTGTAGATGCTGATCGCCTTTGGCATAGAAAATAAAAATTTCATTATAATTTCCACGATTTGCACATCGGGATAAAATCTGATATAATAAATCCAAACAAAGGAAGCAAAAATGAAAACAAAACTTTTAATTATGCCAATAGTGGCAATGATGGCGGTTGGCGCGATAAATGCGGTGAGTGCATTCGCCCCGGATGTTGAATCAAAATTTGCCGAAATATGCCAAGGTTTTGATGGCAATGTCCAAGCAAGTGAGGTTAATGGTAGAAATATGTTGAGTTGCAAAGTTCCCGTCACTGATGTAAAGGCCGCTTGGGATATAAATGGAAGTATTATTCGTATTGTCCAAAGCGAAGGACTTGAAGTAGGAATGTCGGCTAGTTTTAGGCCAGAAGAGGGCGATATGGCCGTAGTATCCATAAGTGAATAGTTTTTTTTGGAATGGATATTTTTCTTAGCGGGAAGGGGTCTCCGAACCCCTTCCCGAACATTTTCGCACATTATCAGTTGCTTAGACTTAATGATTAAGATATAATTTGTTTCAAATGAGCAGCACAAACATCAAACTTTTCGAGAATAAAAACATCCGCACTTTGTGGGATGACAAGGCAGAAAAATGGTATTTCTCCGTTCACGATATAATCGCCGTATTGACCGACCAATCCGATTATGAGAAGGTTCGCAACTATTGGAAATGGCTTCGCAATAAATTAAAACAGGAAGGCAGTCAAGTGGGTAGTAATGCTACCCAGTTGAAAATGGTCGCGCCAGACGGAAAAATGCGCGAAACGGATGTTATGGATACGGAGCGGATTTTGCGCTTGGTGCAGACTATCCCAAGCCACAAAGCCGAGCCTTTTAAGTTATGGTTGGCCAAGGTCGGCGCGGAAAGATTGGACGAAATCTCCGATCCGGAACTCGCCATAAATCGCGCACTTGAAACATACGCCCGCAAAGGCTATTCGCTTGATTGGATAAATCAGCGATTGAAAACCATTGAAGTCAGAAAACTTATGACTGACGAATGGGACAAGGGCGGAATTAAAAAGGGCGCGGAATACGCAATTTTGACTGATGAAATTTACAAGGGCTGGGCGGGACTTGATGCGCGTGATTATAAAAAGTTGAAAGGTCTGACCAAGGAAAATCTGCGCGACAATATGACGAATCTTGAATTGGTGCTGAATATGTTGGCAGAGGTTACTACTACGGATTTAGCAAAGGACGAGCAGCCGCAAGGTTTGGTTGAAAATATAAAAGTTGCCCGCAAGGGAGCAAGTGTTGCATCTGCCGCGCGACAGGAATATGAAAACAGAATTGGTAGATCTGCAATCACAGGACAGAACGCAAAAGGATTGAGAAAACTAATTAAAAAATGAATTAATGTTTAGAAGATGTTCAGGGTGGGGATTAAAAAATCCCCACCCAAACATTTTACTTTCCTGTCTTTTCCACTGACTTCATATATATTCTCATAAAGTCCAGCAGGCTGCAATCGGCGGCCTTTAAGATTTTAGAAATACTATTTGTCGAAGGCCAACGCTCTTGCCCGTATCTCGTAAATCTTTTGCTGCGATTAAATGTTGTTGCATCCAATCCAGAATGTCCCGCCAGCCAAGACACCGTTCTTCCGCGATGTTTTGCAAAGGCATCAATCGCATTCCATACATCATTATGTTTCATATTTCATCCCTCCATTAGGATAGAATACCACAGATTAAAACCATAACCAATAGATACCCGCTAGGGTTGTATTCCTGTGCCAATTTGTGCCAGTTTGGGCTATATTTCAGCCCCATCGCCGATTCGGTATTTTCAGTTAAAATCTATAAGTCGCGCCAATTCGTCCTGTTATGCCGTTTATATCTTCGCCGCTGCGTAAAAACATTTTTGCCTCGAATGTTGCGGATTCCGACATATTGCCGACTGCGCCCAATCCATATTCGAAAAACCATTTTGGAGCGACCAGATCCGGCAATTCGATTTCGCCGATCCGTCCCTTGACATCATTCGCAAAGTTCATTACGAATGCGCCCGAAGCGTGCACATTCATCCAGTTCGTTCCGACTATGAATGCAAGTCCCGGCGCAATGCTAAGTCCGCTAAGATACCCGGTTTCCATATCTATGCTGCCATTTGCCGACTCCCATTCGTTTCCGCCAAAGTAATTATACATCACCATAAAGTTCGGCTGGATTATCATATGTTCCGGCGCGAGGCGCAGGTCGTATGCGATTTTCGCGCCCGCGCCTGCAAACCAGTTGTCGTTGGTATCGTCCACTTCGCCTATCTTGAAATTATTATTGTAGAATCCTGCGTATGTTAAAATTGCGCCGATGAATTCTCCATCTGTTATGCTGTTCTGCATTCCGATTTGTCCGCCGTTCTGGACGATTTCGACATCGCCGAACTTTTGTTGCCCTCCGTTATAAGCCATATATATTGTCGGAACCCATCGCCAATTTCGGTTGATTACATTGACTGATAAATCAAGACCTGCGATTCCTCCATACAGGACATTTCGGGTTTCGCCGGTTCCTCCGCCCAATTCCATTCGGTCAGTTCCGCCGTATGCCTTTGCCCAAACGCCGGTCTGGCTTAAACCGAATTGCCAAGGCGCATTTTCGCACATCAGGCATTTGTTGCTGTCTAAAAATATATGGTCGAACATAATTCCGTTGACCAAGAGTTGAGAGAACATCATAGAGTTTGCGGCGACCCCTCCGCGCACGGCTTGCGAATTTGTAGATTGCAGACGAAGTTCATAGTTGCCTTCGCCGAGTGCAAAGATTCCGTATGTTCCGGCGGGCGTTATGATGGAATCGTTTTGTGTTGCGAATACGATGCTGGGGTCGTAGTTTGGCGATTCCATAATTGTGAAGGGCACGACTGATCCGCGCGGAGAATTTATAAGATTTAATTGTGTAAGCATTACGACAGCGTCCATTGCATAGATGTCGTCTATGCCGCCCGCCGGGTTGCCGTTAATCACCAAATCGCCGGGCATAGCGGTTCCGCTGAACGAAAATTTGTCTGATACGAAATTCTGCGCGTCCAAATCAATCGCAAAGTTTGCGAAACTATTTGCCGCGTCAGGCATAGAGGATATGATTGCGAACTTTCCGGCAAAGGTGTGATTTTGTATTGTGCCGTCTATGGAATTGATCAGCGCGTTGTCGCCCATTGCGAGCGAGCCGGAGGTCGGAATGACAGAGCCACTTCCCGCGCCGAAGTTCAGTGTGTATCCGTTGATAAAGACGGATGCATTGGTCAGCACGATGTCGCCGCCGCCGAGGCCGCTGATGTCGGAATCTTCGCCAATTAAATATCCGATTGCTTGGTTGTAAAGTTGTAAAACTCCGCCGGTCTGTTTGTAGACGGATGAATAAACGCTCATCCCCAAACCTCCGATGGCAAGCCATCCGTCGCTTTGTGATATAAGTCCGATTTGCCCATTGATGATTGGCACCGTGTCGGTGGTGTTCATATATACCGACCCGCCCGCGATTTCAAGTAAGCCGCCCGGGAAGAGGTTTAGTGTTGATGCCGCGCCAAGGATGTCGGCAGGATTGTCCAGTCGTAGCGTGCCATAAACATTCATTGTTCCACTTCCGACATTTATGATTGCGGTGCTAAGTTTTGATGCGCCGCTGTTCCAGTTCACTATGCCGGATTCTATGTTGTTTGTTCCGCCAAAGAATTTTGTATCGACATTTACAACCCCGTTGTATTGATTGAAGTCTCCGACAAATTCCGAATTGTCGCCGGTCGCGGCGAGTTCTAAAACTACCGGGCTGTATTTGTTGATTGTGCCGCTTCCTGCGATTCCGCTGCCTATGTAGAAAGTTCCGCCTGTGCTGATGAAGTTCAGTTCGCCTTCATTGTATATGTCGTTGGGCTTTCCGCTCGCTATGTTGCCGGACAAAATCATATCCGCGCCGGGGAGGGACGCCATATAAAGGACGCTTCCCGCGGCATTGTAAATCGCGCCGCCAAGACCTGCCGCGGTGTTGCCCGTGAAGTGCATTCCGCCTTGACCTGCATATATGGTTGTGCCATCGGGTGAGTCGTTGTAGATTGCTCCGCCATTTCCGCCGGACTGGTTGCCGATGAAAAGTCCGCCGTGCTTGTTGATTCCGCCCAGGTTATAAATTGCGCCACCATTGCCTGTTGCGGTGTTGTAAAGATAGGCAAGGTTGGTGCTGTATGAAGTGCCTGCGGTTATGATGACTGCGCCGCCGTCTCCGCCGGAAGAATTATTTTGGATTACCAGATTGGATAATGTTGCAGTGGAATTTGCATTGCTCATATTAAGAACTGATCCTCCGTCCGCGGAATACGCGCTTTGGATTGTTAAGTTGGTCAGCGAGAAATTCGTGTTGTCCGCAGTTATTTTGAACAACGATTGTTTGGTTGTTTGATCGTTCGCGTTCAGACCGGACAGGATGGAATCACGATTGTTTGTTGACGCGCCATAGACCGAGAATGTTCCAGTCGCCATTTCGTCCAAATCGGCATCGTTGTAATATGTTTCAATTACTGCAATCTGCCAGGCGCGGGCGACACTGCTTGATAGCCCGGCCGTTGTAGCATCTGTGTCCAACGAATTCACATCGTTTAAGTTCAATACCAACGAAGGAGGGTTGGTTGGCTTTGTAATTGACCCGGTGCCGCCGCTTCCATCGCCGGGGTTGGTTGTGCCTGCGGTGCTGCCGTCTGGATTGTTCACATTTGACCCGCCGCCATTGGGGTCGGTGGTTATGATTGTCTGTCCGCCGCCGCCCGGTGGTGTTATGGTGGTGGTAGTGTTGCCGTCAGGGTCGGTGTTGACATCTACGCTGCCACCGCCGGGCAAGTCAATGTGTCCGCTTCCTCCGGGTGGAATGTGGGTTATGTTTCCATTGCCGTCATCAATGTCAACGCTGCCGTCTGGATTGTTTGTTATGGTGGAAGTATTTCCATTTCCGTCATCAACGATTGTATTTGATCCGCCGTCTGGATCGGTTGTGGTTGTGGTGCTGCCGCCGCCGGTATTTGGCGTGGTGGTGTCGGTAGAGCCGTCAGGTCCGACCGAAGAATCCGACCCGCCGGAATCTCCGCCTCCGCCACTTGCGGGAACGCTGTTCAGTTGTATGTATTGGTCGTTTATGGATGTTATGGTGTATGTCCCAAGGGATGTTGCGACATATTGTTGTTCGCCGTTTGTGAATTTAAGCGGCGACCCGTAAATGACGCGCATAACCCCGGTTAAAATTCCATTTACATCATCGACATATATGGTGCCGAGATTAATTGTTCCGCCGCCGGATGCAACATTGATTGTGTCCGCCATAAGCGAGCCTTGGTCGTTGCCGATTTTAAGGGTCAGGGCGGTCGCGCTGCTTGCGGTAAGGCTTGCAAAATTATATGCTTGATAATTCCCGGACGATTGCGCCAGGTCAATCGTAGAATTTCCATTCAGAAAATAATTTGTCGTGCCGGTATAGTTTGTGGAACCGAAAATTACATCGCTGTTGTTAAATGCGATTTTATTTGATTGCCCGTTCTGAATATCGTTAAGTAATTTATACGACCCGGTTGCAAATTCCACATCTGCATTGGATCCGACAAAGTTTAATCCGGCAGACCAATCGTTTGCGGCTTGGCCGACTGATACTCGTTGCGTTGATGCCGAATTAAAATTCATAACGGAGTTGGATAGCATATTTGCATTAAAGTAAAACGAAGTCGCGCCAGTATTGATATTTGCCGTTCCGCCGATATTGTTTTGTCCGCCGAACATTTGCCCGGATGCGTTAAGGGTCGCGCCGCTTGCTTGATTGTATATTCCTGTGAATCCGGGGCTTTGGCTTGCCCCGCCAAGATTAAAAGTTGTTCCGCCCGATTGGTTGATTGTGCCGATTCCGCCGATTCCGCCGTTGATGTTCATGCTGCCGGAACCAAGTATATTTATGACGGCATTGGCGGACGCTTGATATATGTCCGACCCGTTTGCGAAACTATCGGCATAGTTGTTTGCGAATGAAATCCCGTTTGTCGCGGTGTTCAGGTTGATGATCGCATCGCCGGAATTGTAAATTGCGCCGCCATATGACGCGCCATTGCCTGCGAACAAAGTTCCATCTGCGATGTTCAGGACAAAGTCCCCGGAATTAAAAATCGCGCCGCCATAGTTTGAAGCATAGTTGTTTGTTATGTTGCCGGATAGATTCATTGTAAGTGTTGATTGTCCGGCGGCGATGTTGTTGTAAATCGCGCCGCCATTTGCGGACTTGTTCGCATTGAAATTACCGCTGATGTTGAGGTTTATGTCGCCGCCGTAAGGGGAGTATTGATCGCCGACCGCCGTCCAAATTGCGCCGCCGTTTTGCGATGCCAGGTTGGAATAAAAATTTCCATCTATGTTGATGTTGATGTCTGTGTTGCCGCCATTGATTTCGTTGGCGATTGCGCCGCCATTTGCTGCTTGGTTTTGGGTAAATGTTCCGCCTGTTATGTTAAAGTTATTTATTGATGGCGCATTGCCATTGATGACCCCGTTGTAAATCGCGCCGCCCATTGATTGCGCGGAGTTTTGATAATAGTTGTATCCCAAGGCAGTGAATTTGTTTTCAACGCTTCCACCATCTGCATTGTTTGCATAAAAATATATTCCGCCTCCGCTTTGCGCGGCATTGTTCAGCGATATGTAATGCGTGCTGTTAGAATCTATGACGGAAAAAGTTGTCGGGTTTAAGTTGCCGGAATAATAAGCATTGTTCGCGGCCATATAAATCGCGCCGCCATTTTGCGCGCTGTTTGCGGAAAATCCGTTGTCGGTTAGAATGTAAAAATTATCCGCCGCGCTTTGGATCTGTGCGTTTATATTTATTGCTCCGCCATCGCCGGGGGTAGAGTTGCCATAGAAAAATACGCCGTCCACGGAAAAGTTATGTGTTCCAGTTCCATTTCCTGCGAATGATATTGCTCCATTTGTCGCGCTGTAAATGGACATATTGGTGAGTGTTGCGACCATATCATTACCCCATCCTGGGGTGAAACTAAGTGTTGACGACCCAAGCATCAATGCCGTTCCATTCTGCACGCTTCCGCCGCTGATTGACATATTCGCGCCGGAGAATGATTGTAAATAATCGGTTATAAAAATTCCGTAATTGTTTGCGGAATCAATGGGCGCGCCGACAATGACTATGGGGCTAAGGCCGTTGTTCCATACGGCGGCGAAGTCGGAAGATGATATAACATTTGCGGCATACGCGCTTCGGAAAAAGATTGCGGATATGAATGCGCCGAAGAAAAATTTTCTTAAAATGTTCATATGTGATTTTACATTTTTTGCCAGCGGATTTTTATAGGCAACTATTCTTACTGACATTTTGTGTGTGTTGTGCTTGGATTTCCGGGAATGGAGATTGCGATTGAAGATACTCGTTGCGATATTTTTTTTACTTATTTTTTCGCCTGTGTTTGCGGCTTGCCCGGACGAGTATTATGAATCGCGCGGCGAGTATGAAAGAACGCACGATATAGTGGTGGGTTATAAGCAAGGGTGCAAGGTTATAAGAACCAATCGGCTGGACGGATGTGCATCGCGCAAGTCTGTGCAGTGGATGGAGTTTAATAATCAAGAGATGGTGGAATATGGTTATCAGAATATCTTGTATGACGGGACGGATGTGCAGTGCGATCGGGTGTTGAAAAAGCAGGGGTTTAGGGGGTTTTATAAGGTAGAGAATCATGTGCGGGTTTCAATTAACGGACGAACATTGTGCGAGAGGCATTCGGAAGAAGGATATAATCCGCGTGTTGAGGAATGCGAGCAAATGGCCGAACGATTTATGAGCGATAAATGTAAAGATAGGTTTTAGCCATTAATTTCCTGCCCCCATATTTTTCATTGACAAAATTGTATTTTTCGTTTATTGTATAATAAATCCAACCAAAGGGTCAAAAAATGGCGGAAACCTACACACACACACACATCTAAACATTAATAAGCCAATTTTTGCACAAAATTAATTATGCGCTAGGGCGAATGCCCTAGCGCATTTTTGATAACAAAAAACAAAACCAAGGGAAGCATTAAATGACAAAGACTTTGATAAAGCCAAATTTCACACGAGTATCGGAAGACCAATATGAAATATATGGACTTCCGTATTCGCGTAGCCAGATATTGGTGGTCAGTGCAGACGGATACGGAACGCTTGACGGCAACAATCATTATTATTGGAAGCCTGAGTATCGTTTTGATCCGCATTGTCAGGACACCGTTGGGGAAGATTTCAGCGGGGTTGTAAAATTGGGCAAGCGATATAATATAAAAATTGAACGAGTTTTATCAGTTCCGATAGCAGATGTTGGCCAAGATTTGAGCGGACAAATGGTGGGTGATGTTATTCCGTCTGCGTATAACTTTGATCAACCGAATAATCCTTGTAATGTTCTGTGTGTGCCGTTGGGCAAGGGCGACAGATCGTTTCATGCAGGCGTTTTTTCATTCCGTCATGAGACATTAGAGCATTTTACAAGTGCTGGATGGGATACCCAACATGTTTTGGACAAATACGAAAGTTTACAGCCGCATTTTCGTAGTTATTCTCCTTTCATGATAAATTGGTTTTTATTGGACAAAGACGAATATTTCCAGTGGACTTTGGGTGATAAATTGAAATCCCTGTTTGGATGTAACTACCGATCTTAGCGTGTGGGGGTCTTAGCGGGAAGGGGTCTCCGAACCCCTTCCCGAACATTTTATAAACTTATTTTCCGCCAAATAATAAAAAGTTGCAAAATCCAAATTTTAATATAAACTATGCGGAGTTCGGGGCGTAGCTCAGTTTGGTAGAGTGCTTGCTTTGGGAGCAAGAAGTCGAAGGTTCGAATCCTTTCGCCCCGACCAACTATTTTTGTCAAATTATTGTCTTGTTCAGCAAATAAAGAACTTAGTAGTAGTGAAACAATAAGTTTAATATCACACTGCCCTAATTCTATATGCAACTTTGGTCATAAATTCGTCATAATTATTTAAGATGACTGACGATTTGAAAGTATTGCTTATTACGGATGATTGCTTTATGTCAGCCCCCGTATAGGCTTTTACATACTTAGTCCTGTTGGTAATTTTTGTTATATCCAATTTCGGCAAAGCAACAACCATTAACAATGTTTTATCCGGCGTATGAAGAAGAGTGTTTGGATTGTCCTCTGACAACTTAACATATTTTTCTACATTATGGGCTGAAAACTTTTCTGCCTTTTTGATCGTGCCAGAATTATCATAATAAGGTATTTCTTCCGGGATTATGAATATCTGAAAATACGGGATATTGGCCGAGCGGATATTTGCAGTTTCGCCCAACATATTCTCAAAATAGTTATTGGAATTTTGCGAATAATTACTCATTACAAATTTCACGGCAACGCCGCCAACAATTTCGCCATTGATTTTGGAAATCGTAATATCAACAACCTTATCAATATAACGACCATCAATCTTTTTCTCTTTTCCCGTTCCAACTCCAAGCGACTCAACAATATAACTTTTACCAAGCAAATCTTGCAGGTCATTGGCGATTTTTGCATGCAAGATTTTCAATTTTTCATTGCTTCGCGCACCAGTGGTCAGATATTTCTGAAATGAAACCTTAATAGTTGGCAACAAGTTCAAACCCATTTGTAATCCTTTCGTTCATATAATGGTTAAGAAATTTAGCCAGGTCAATTGATGAAAATGTATAATACCCGCCGCTTTTATAATTTTTCAAAGCATACACATAGTTCAAAAATTCATCGGACATAAGTGCAGATTGAATTTCTTTTATGTGTTTGTCAGATATGATATAAAGTCCGCCATAAACGCCACAGCCCGCCGGGACAAAATTTACTTTCAAAGAGTTTTTATCTTTTATTAATTGATTCACTGCGATTTTATTTTTTGACACATCGCGGAGTGCTTGCGATCGCCCAAACAAATACCATTCGTTTTTATTTGTAATGGCTCGTTTTTCCAGTTTTTCACGATTTGCGGACATATGCTCCCAAATGTATTTATTATCACGCACAGCAAATTCCGGTAATGGCGAACCATCGGTTTTATAAGGGAATATACATTTAGTCCATTTGCCAGTAGAAGACTTTATGATTTTGATAATATTTTTATTGTCCGCAAAATCGCCGATGAAAATATCATCCGCCAAAGTTGCAAATCCGTTTTTAACCGCAATGCTTTTGTCATTCAAATAATGTGTTTCCATATCTCGTAATTTTTGTAGCATACTGCGCGGAGCGAGATAAATTTTTCCATTTATAAACGCGTCATTAAAAGTTAAATTATCCACAAAATTTATTTTGCCTGCACCATTATAGCGATAATAAGAAAAGTCTTTGCGGTCATCCGTCACAGCATTATCAAATAAGGAAATCATTGTATATGTGGTGGCAGGGAAAGGCTGAAAATGTTCCAAATCTATAATCCCGCGCAAATTGCGGCGATTGAATATATAATTACGAAAACTTGCGCCTGCACTGCTGTTAAGACAAGAACTTGGTGTAATCAGGCACATCTTGCCGGTAGGGGACAGCATATTTAATCCAATCTCGAAAAACACTAAATATAAATCGGTCATGCCTTCGGATGAAAAGGCGAAATTTTTCGCACCGACATCCATATTATGCACCCGGACATAGGGTGGGTTTCCAACAACAAAATCCATTTTACCAAAGTATGATTTGCCCAGTTCCAAAGCATCGCCGCAAACAATGTTCCATTGGACATTTGATAAACCGAATTCGGTCGCAACACAATCAAGATTTTCTAAACATTTTCTGTATTCTGTTGGGTCTTTTTCAATCCCATGAATATATGTTTCAAGTTCAGATTTTAATGAATCGCGCGAATAAACTTTGCAATAACGCCGGACAATTTCGCAAAGGAACGCTCCATCGCCGCAACTATTTTCCATAATATGTTTGTTGATGATTGGAAATCCATTATAGCCGATAAAATCAAGCATATCTTTTACAAGGTATGCCGGTGTAAAAACCTGACCCTCTGACTTAATTTTGGCTTTTGGGGACATTTTTCTTTCCTCAAAGCCAATAATAGCAAAAAGGCCAAAGTCAATTCCAGCGATTTTTATTTAATCCGTCCAATTGTGGTTTTTGCTAGACCAGTCCGTTAATTAAATTAAGATCGCTTGAAACGGGTGCTTGACCCGCTGGCGCGATTTCAAGTATTATATGCTTTATGAGGAAGTCTATACTGATTTTCGCCGCACTTTTCACGACCGCCACGGCGCGCGCCGATTATGATAATTATCTCAGCGGCTACACTCGCCCGATGCAAGTCCAGGCGACCGCGGCGGATTTCGTTTCGCCGGAAAGTTATAATTATATGCAGCCTTATCTGAATGCGGGAATGATGCGCCAACTCAGCCCCGACAGGACGATGATGCAGAATCAGACGACTCAGTTTAAGCGCAAGGTTATGCCGCGTTCTTATAATTCGGCGGCTCGGTCGGCGGCCGCGCCGGATGTGGCGGCGGCCTCGGCGACATTGCAGGCGCGGGGCGCGGGGTTTGACTTGCCGCAGACGGTGCAGACTACGCGCGGGTCGGTTGGCGCGGCGCGGAATAGCACTCCGCAGGATCGGCAGATGCGGAATGGGATTCCCGGTTCGGATATGGAGGGCTTGACCCTTACGCCGCAGTGGGCAGATCCAAAGTTGGCGCGGGCGGCGGATATAAATGCGGGGATTCAGGCGGGTGGGCTTACTTCGACAGGGCGTAGGATTACGGCCAGGGGCGGACATAATACGGGCGCGGCGCGATCGGCGACTGTGCAGACCGGGGGCAGGTTGACACCTAACGCGGGCTCAGTGCCATTGGCGCAGACGACCGGGGCGTCAGAAGTATCATTGTCGCAGTGTATGGCGGATTATAAAAAATGTATGGATGGATATTGTAGCCGTCCGGCAAGCAAGTATGACAGGTGTTATTGTTCGGCCAAGTTGGCGCAATTGGACGCGAAGTTTCAGCCGCAAATAGAAATGGCGCAGAAAAAGTTGGCGGTGTTGTCGGTAAGCGGCAAAGTGGATGATTGGTCGGCGACAGATGCGGGTAATGTTTTTGATTGGGCAGGGACGGAGGCGACCATAAAGGGGCAGGAAGCATATTTAGCAGGGAATAATGTATGTAGTAAAAGGATGTATGGGTGTTATTATGCGGCGAGCCAGTTGACTAATTTGTATCGGTCGGAGATGAGTAAGAGTTGTAAGGCATATGAGAATTATTTGACTGCATTCTTGAATTCATTAGAAGCCCAAGTGGCCAACTACTATTAATTCCCCGACACTTCCTTCCGTCATCCCGGCGAAGGCCGGGATATTTTGTCATACGCGTCGCGTCCACCTATATATTCGCCGCACCCAACTACCCTAACACCTCGGCATTATATAACATAGGCTAAATAGATAACATTTGCGTCATCCATATTATTAAGATATAATTTGTTTCAAATGAGCAGCACCAACATCAAACTTTTCGAGAATAAAAATATTCGCACATTGTGGGATGACAAGGCGGAAAAATGGTATTTCGCAATTGTGGATATTGTTGATGCTTTAACCGATAGCAAAGATGCGCGCAACTATTGGTATGTTCTTAAAAGCCGTCTAAAATCGGAAGGTAGTGAAGTCCTTACAAATTGTAAGGGGTTGAAAATGCTTGCTCCCGATGGGAAGATGCGCGAAACAGATGCCGCTGATACCGCTCAAATCCTTCGCATAATTCAATCAATCCCCAGTCCAAAGGCCGAGCCGTTCAAAGTATGGCTGGCGCAAGTCGGCAGTGAGAGACTAGACGAAATCGCTGATCCAGAGGTTGCGATTCATCGCGCGCTTGATTATTATCGCCGCAAGGGATATTCCGAGGGTTGGATTGTTCAGAGATTAAAATCCATTGAAATCCGAAAGGAACTTACCAACGAATGGGATCGCGGCGGTGTTCAAAAGGGCTTGGAATACGCGATGTTGACGGATGAACTTACTAATGCTTGGGCAGGAATGACTACGCGGGAATATAAGCAGGTCAAAGACCTTAAAAAAGAATCTTTGCGGGATAATATGACCAATGCGGAATTGGTTTTGAATATGTTGGCGGAATTATCCACTACGGAAATTGCCAGACAAGAAAAGCCGCAGGGTTTGGCGGGACAGATGAGTGCAGCCAAGCGCGGTGGTGCTGTTGCCGGTATTGCGCGGAAAAAACTGGAATTGGAAACTGGCAAGCCGGTTATTACAGGCAAAAATGCAAAGTTATTGAAGAAATAATTAGTTTCTCAGCGGTTATAGTTATAACAATAAATAGACGAATTACCATTTGTTAATCCCCTTAAAAAGTGCTATAATATATTAATAATGAAGGAGTTTCTCATGCCGAGAATAATGCAATTATTCGCTGCAATAACCTTATCCGTATTCTGTTTTGCGGATGTTATCGCCGACCCAATTCAAATGGAACAGCCCCAACAGGCGACCCAATCGTCCCCGCGTTCGCGTAGTGCGGCGGCGGCGAGCAGGGCGCGGTCTTCCAGCGGAAATGTCCAGGATTCGATTAACGCGGCAATCAGCGGACAGCCTCAACGCGAAGTCATTATAGGTTCGCGTTCTGGTCAGGCGCGGACGGCGGTGAATACGGCGCAGGTTCAGACGGCGCAGGGGCAAGGCGTGCAAACGGCAGAATCTTCGCGTGTTTCTCGCGGTCGTGCGGCTCGGCGCGCTGCGGCGCGTTCGGCGATAGCGGCACCGCAGGCCGAAGGTGCCGAGGCAGTTGCACAGCCGCAGGCGCATAGCCGGACGGTATCGCCGCGTGCGGCGGCGGCTCGGTCTGGATTGGCGACTGGGACGGCGACCCGGACGGTATCTGCGCGGGCGAGTTTGCGTGGCAGTCCGATAGCGGCGGCGGCGAATGCGGGCAATACGGCGCGTTCTGCGGTATGGAATTATGGAAGTGCATTATCTGGGATTGTTGATGATACGACTGGGACATTGTCAGCGGATTCGTATAGCGAATGCTTGGACGCGTATTATTCATGTATGGATGACATATGCACGGCGCGCAGTCCGGGTATGCGTAGATGCGCTTGTTCAAATAGAACGAATGCGCATTCGGGGCTGGAAGAGCAGTTATTCACATCAAAGGAAAACATATTAAAGGTGTCTTACGAATTGCAGATGTTGATTGCGACCAAGGGTGGAGATTTAAGCGCGGCATTCCAGTTGACTGATGCGGAATTGTCATTGAATTGCGTTTCTTATCGTGAGGCCTATGCCAAGGATCAGTCTAGCAAAAATACAACCAAAACAGAAGTTAAAAACTGGTGTGCAAATCATAGTAATGGTAATTCATCCATGATGTCCGGCGAACATTATAGTTCCTCGGCCGACTGCCTTACTCTTGGTCCTGCGGGTCCTGCATATTGTGTTCGTTTGATGGGAACATTGGGCGCGGCGACTTTGTCTGGTAGCGACAGCGACATAATGACGCAGTTGCAGAATATCGCGTCAAGTGTGGACAGCTCAAAGTTTTTAGAGAGTAAGAATGAAGACTTTTTCAGCAGCTTGTTTTCCAACAGCAATTTATATAACGACGGCTTAGGTTTTCAATCCGAAGAAACATGCGAAATCCCGTCTACTAAGGCAAAGTGCACCAAAGGTGATAAGGATTGTATCTGTATTAAGAGCAAGAACCAAACCGATGTGCTAGATATTTGGGGCAAGGACTTGTTTGATTTTGCACATACCAATGTGTGCAAGCGGGTTTTGGATGCTTGCTTTGCCGGAATATGCGGATGGAGTTATACGGCAGATGCCAATGATCCGACAAAACCGCTGATTCTTGCATCAAACCCTGCTGACAAGGATATTGATACAGATTGTTGGAACAAGCAGATAAAATCTAGCATTGGCACTCGTCCTGGACAAGGTGCTGCGAGCGCGAATAAATATACGACAGCGAACGACGGATATTATGGTTTGCGTGGTCCTGTTACCCAGGCTCGGTTCAGCATAATGCAGAAATATCATTTTGATGCGAATGCGGACTGCGATGTATATGGCGAAGATCTGAAAAAGCAAACACAGAATATATCGTTGCAAATGATCGCGGCGGAACAGATGTTGAAACAGAAACGGCTTGAATTCGCGCAGGAAAGGGCAACCGTAGCAGGCAAGGAATTATCCGATGCACGGGTAAGTTTTGTGAACTGCATAGATCAGATAACTCAGTGCTTTAACAGTCTTAAATCCACCAATGAAGATAAGCACTATGGTTGGTCGGATAATTATATAAAGACGAAATGCTCTGTGGTGTCGGAAATTCCTGCCTGTTATCAGCCGATGCTTTGCGATAGCGGTGCGGATAAATTAGTGCCAAAGGATGTTTATACTGTAACAAAAGCGGTTGCTCCGGCTACATCGGATTCGCAGCTGTTAACATCGTATAGGAATGTAGTTGGTTTGAATGACATATTATATAGAAATAAAGAAACCAGCAATTGTACGACGGGCACTGGCGGAGTCCAAACATGCACCCAAACTCCTGGAACGATTGAAGAATGCCTTAGCAAGGAGAGCGTGATTACAGATAGCATCCGTGTTATGGGCACGATTTAAGATTGTGGCGAGGGTTGAGTGGATAATTAATGAATGAAAAAAAGTTAATTTTAATTAGTCTTATATTCTGCCTCCCGCTAGCAATGGCGGGAGCGGACACAGATGCTAATACTGCTCGCGCCGCCGCCACCAAACAGCAAATCATCAACACTCAGATAAAGCCTCGCCCGGTCGCGGACGATAAAGTCCCCTTCGCTGGCGAAGGGGTGGACGGCAAAGCCGGACGGGGTAGTGGTAATAATGCGTCATCTCGCACAGCATCCGCAACTCCATCAACCACCCAATCCCGCACTGCCGTCCAAACGGCCACCGCACCTGCGCCGACCACAGATGCCGCGCGTTCCGTCCAAACGCGGCGCACTACAACTGCGGCAACTGAACCGGCCGTGCGTTCCGATGCTGCCCGTGGAACGCGGAGTGTTGCTGACGAAATTTCCGAACGCGTGCCGGTATCTGCTCGTTCTGCATCTACTTCGCCGCGCCGTGGCGATACTGGCACGGGTCGTCAATCGGTCGCCGCAAGCGGCGGTCGCGCGATTGTATCGCGGACTGGCGAATATACGACTTCCAACTTTGATGTGCGTTCGTCTTCGCATCGTTCTGCCCGCGCTCGCGCGGCGGTGGACGAAGACGCGCCCGTTTCCAATTCTGCCGTGGACAGCATTATGAAGGATGCTGCGTTAACATCTTGCGCCGCGCGTTATGAAGAATGTATGGATCAGTTTTGCGATGTTGTGGATGACAATCAGAAACGCTGTTCTTGTTCCGGCAATTTGCAAAACTTCAAGGATGCGGAAGACCAGTTGAAAAAGGCGAATCAGAATCTGAATACGGTCGCGCAGAATATCCGCTATGTTGGATTGTCCGCCGAAGAAATTTATGCTTTGTTTAACGAGACCGAGGCGGAGCAAGCAATGCGCGGTGTGAATGATATTTCGCAGACGCGGAGTTTGTTGGAAGAGATTGAAAAAATCATTGCTGGCGCAACCGACGACCTTAACAGCAAGGGCGCGCAGAAACTGGGTGGTGGCGTGAATATGTTTGACCTTGCGTTGGACGGGAATGCGATGGATATGGACGCGTTGTTTGGAACTGGCAGTGCGAATAATATGTCGAATCTTCGCGGGACATCGCTGAAAAATGCGGCGGCGAAGAAATGCCAGAACATAGTGAATGATTGCAAAAAGGAAGGGGTCAAGGCGGATCAGTTGACTGCGAATTATGATCTGAAAATTGATAAGTCTTGTTTGGAATATGAAAAGACGCTGACCAAGATGAATGATTCTGTTACGAATAATATCCGCTCTGCGAATACTATGTTGCAGAAAGCGCGGCTTGCGGTGTTAGAGAGTCAGAATGAATATGACTTCAAGGGTTGCGTGCAAATGATTGATAATTGCATTTTGGAAGATACTTCATGCGGCAAGAATTATATTAAATGCCTTGATCCAACGCGCAACTTCTTGGACGAAACAGGCAAGGTTATACTTGGTGGAAATCTACCTATGATTAAATACGCGTTCTCTAAATGTTCCGCGTCAACCGATTCTAGTTTATGTAGTAAAATTTGTATAACATCAACCGGGGCGAGTTGCACCGAAGGCGTAAATGGTTGCACTTGTAATAGCACATACACAGATATGAAATCTATGGTTGACGATGGTAGTAATAAGGTTGCGAATCTTCTAATGCAGAAAATCGGCAATGATCCTAAGGCTGGTGGTATGTGTATAGATGTGGTAAAAAGTTGCAGGCGGTTGACTTATAAAGACGGCGCATATAATCCTGCGAATGAAGTTGTGCGTGAATATAAATTGCGCGCCGTTAGTCAGATGAAATCTGCGGCGGCCAAGGTGGTTTCGGATTACGCGAATAAATGTCTGACGGATGTTGGAACTTGTTATAGTAATCAGATGACCAATATATCTGCCTGGACATCGGTATATGCTGGGGTAAGTGCCGAGAATGTAAAGAATGTAATGCTTGGGGCTTGTCGCACGGTTTCATATACTTGTTCATCTGCGATATTCGAGGCTGATATAGTATCTTGCCCGCGCCCGCCGGTTTGGCCGGAAACTGCTTCGGTGCCATCAACTACGCAAGAGGATAAATGTATAGATAGTCTTTCCAAGTTGTTCTACAACTCACTTCTTTGCGGACCCAATATGGAATATAAACAGGTTACGGACAGATACTCGACCGATAGTCCGAAGAAAAAGGAATATAAATGTGTTTGCCAGTTTGGATATGAAAGTGTGGGCGGAGTATGCCGTCTATGTCCGAATGGCGCGGATGCTGCGGTCAATATGGAGGCTGGTTCCGATTATATACTTTACGGCGAAACGAAATGCAAACCAACGCCATAGAGAAACAAAATGACAAAGTTGCGTATAATTTTTATTGCTTTGATTTCGTGCTTTGTCCTGACCGACACGCAGGCGGTCGCGCCATCGCGTGAAAATTCCCGCACCACTACAACTGCGGACACTTCACAAACCACTCAATCCCGTTCCGCCGCTGAAAGTCCCCCTCAAAGGCGAAGGGGTGGCGGCGAAGCCGCCGGGGTAGTGGATAAAAAAAATCAAACAACTCAATCCCGTTCCGCCACAACACAACCTCGTTCCAACATCGCCCGTTCAGCCGCCACAAATAATAATGTCATCCCACGGCTTGACCGGGGGATCTCGGCCGATAAATCTCGTTCCGCACTTCGCCGTGCGCCCGATAAAAATCCTAACGACTTAAAACCTTTACTCGCCCCGCGTTCCGTCCTCGCTCGCGCGGCGACTACTGCAACTCCCGGCACCAGTTTCGGCGATGCGGATTATAATACCTGTAAAGATGCTTATATGAATTGTATGGATCAATTCTGTGGCGAGGCGGATGACACATATCATAGATGTATCTGCTCCAACAAGGTTGTTGACTTGCAGGCGCGTGCTGCGGCTGTGGAAAGCGCGACTGCCGCATTGCAGAATTTCATTGCGGTTGATACTCTGACCATCGGTCTGGATGCCGAAGATGCCGTTGCGATGTTCAACGCGACAGAGGGCGAACTGGCGGTTCCAAAGGGCGAAGATAAATCCGCATTCGCGGGTAAATTGGATGACATTGCAAACCAGTTGCTTGGCGCGTCCAGTTCTAAAAGCCCGGCTAAGAAATCTGCGGGCTCAAAATTTACGACTATTGACCTTAACGATCTCAGCGCGGATTTATTTGGCGGGAACAAGGGCGCGTCTGTGGATGTAAATCTGACCGGGGATTCTCTTTATAATAATGTGCATTTGCAATGTTCGGATATGGTGGGCAAAATATGCTCGCAGAAAAATATCGGCCTTGTGGTGTCGCTTTATAAACAGGGTATAAATAAGGATTGCGATGCCGCGGCCAAAAGTATGAAGGCCAAGGAAGACAATGTGAAAAAAGGCGTTACCAATACGCAGGTTGCATTGATGGAGGCGCGCTTAGAGGCGCACGAATCCCGCAATTCGCTTTCGGATTTGGAATGTTTGGAAGACGCGCTGAAACGAATGACCGATGATTTGGTTTGCGGCAAGGATTATAGCAAGTGCCTTGATTTTTCGGGTCAGTATATAGATTCTCGCACGGGCAATCCGATTTATACTCCGAAATTTGGACACCTTGCGGATTGGCTGACGCTGCCGGACACGACCAAGAATCAGATGACGATGCGCGATGTTCCTGCGAACGCAGTGTTTATAAACAAATTGGATGAAATGCGGATATTCATAGAAAAAGATGTGTTGAAAAATTGCCAAAGTGTAGCGGACAGAATTTGGGGTCAAGTGGTTGATCGTGCGCTGATCGAGATTAAGAACGCGCAGCGGGACAAGGTTGATCAGGTGCGCGATCAGTGTATTGCGAAATTGGGAAGTTGCTTGGATGTGCAGACTGGCGCGTTTGACGGATTGAGGGATATTGTAGAGGGCACTCCGACAACGGCGAGTCCCAAGGCAGGCGAGGATGTGTTAAAGGGTCGTGATCCGAGCAGCCCCGAGGCGGTAGATTTGGCACTTGTTATATGCGAAGAATTAAAAAAGTCGTGTATTAGTGTATATGGCGATGTATTTGGGCAGTATTTGGAAGACGCGCTTAGCCGGACGCGGGCTATATGTACTTCGACATTAAAGGGCAAATGGACGACTGCTGCGGATGGCACGCAGCAATGCCATATCATATTTCAATAAATCAAAATAAATTCCCCGCCAATGGTGGCGGGGTGTCCGGCTTTGCCGGACGGGGTGGTTAGAAAATTTCCCTTGCCAACCGCTAAAATCCCGCTATAATCACATACAAATAAATAAGTCATTGCCCGGCTTGACCGGGCAATCTCGGCCACCAAGGGGAAATTATGGCGAAAGACGACGCGATTGTAATGAACGGCGAGATAACGGAAAAACTTCCGAATACTATGTTTCGTGTGAAACTTGAAAACGGACATATGATATTGGGCACAGTTTCCGGCAAGATTCGCAAGCATAATGTGTGGGTTGCCGTGGGTCATAAAGTGCAGGTTGAAATGACGCCGTATGATTTGAATCGCGGCCGGATTATATTCCGCGAGAAAGAGGTAAAGCCAGGTGCCGCGCCGACCGCAACACCTGCCGCACCAACCGAAGAAAATAAACCCGCCCTATAATTCCCCGCCAATGGTGGCGGGGTGGCGGCTTTGCCGCCGGGGTGGTTAGAATAAAAAAATAAAAAGGAAAACCAAATGTTCTCAGTTCTTTTAACCGCATTGATAGTCGTAACGATTTTGATGATTGGGGTAATACTCTTGCAAAAATCCGAAGGTTCGGGAATGTCTGGGTCAAGCGCGGCATCAATGTTCGCGGGCGTGTTGACCGGCGCGAGCGCAGGGAATTTCTTGACCAAGTTGACGGCGATATTGGCGGCGTTGTTTTTCGCGCTTTGTATGGCATTGGCGATTGTGGTTTCTAATCAGGGCAATACTAGACCGACATCTGATTTACGGAGAGAGTTGGCTGCTGCGGCAGAAATCACGGACGAGCCACAGGCGGAAATTCCTACTGCGGATAATGTTCCTGTCGAACCTATCCAAATCCCAGAAGATTAAAGAAAAAATTAAAGAAAAATTCCCCTCCGATGTGGAGGGGAATTTTTTTATGTTTCTTTAACCATAAAATTATGATAAAATACTTTCAATGAAACTCAATAATTTCATCTTTATTGCGGCATCAATTTTCGCAGTTTTTTCTGCGACAAATGCATTTGCATTGGATCTTTCAAAACTTGATTCCGCTGTCGCGGAAAAAAGAAATTCTCCCAGTCAAGATTTGAATAGTTGCATAGCCAGGGTTGTGCAATCCGATAAGATTGTGGGTAAAAAACTTTCCGAGGGAAAAGAAAAAGAGATTATAGATAAAGAATGTGCCAAAGAAATTGCAGCGAATTCAGCGAAAACAACTGCTGCTCCGATGGCGCAGAAATCGCAGGTCGGAGAGAAAACGACTGACCCGGAAGTGTTGAAACAGATTAAAGAAGAAAAGGCAGATCAGCAGATTCACGCGGCGGGCAAATCCGATGCGCCAGAGTTGAAATTAAAAACGCGCAAGGTTGGGCTTGATAACGATGCAGAGATTGCGCGGATTGAAAAATCCGTTAGTGATAAACCAAAGGCTCCCGCTATTGCTGCGGCGCCAGCGAAGAGCGAGAATTCCATAGCAGAAATTGATAAAGAAATTGCTTCATTGAAACAGGATCTTGCGAAAGAGGAAAAGAAAGAATCGCAGCCGCAGCGGGAACTTACCGAAAAGGAAAAGGCCGAGGTTGCATTGCTGACGAAAAATTTTGAGGATGCGACTAAGAATAAAGAAGTTAACGATAAAAATGTTGCGGCATTTGAGAAACTCGTTAATGATTTTGAAGCGGCGATGAAAAAATACGGAATAAACCTCGCCGGATAAAAAATTCCCTGCCCCCTTGAGGGGCGGGGTTGGGGGTGGGGGTAATTAAAAACTAAAAGGAAGATGAAATGAGAAAACTTTTAATTATTTGCGGAATAATGGCATTGGCTGTTGGGTCTGTTCGTGCGGACGACTGGGTTAATCCGACCGAAGAAGGTATGTGTGAGATTACGGATTCGGCGGTGCAGACTTATAGGGGCTTGGAAGACAATTTTGATAAAATGGATTTTTATAGCGAGTTGATAGTTCGGTGTGGTTGTCCGACTGGTGGCGGCAAAGTCCAAATATTTAGCAAAAAAGTCGTTTGCGATTAACGGAATTAAAAACGATTGCCTAAATGATTTTCTAGTGGTATAATGTTAATGTAAGCGAAAGGAGGCAAATATGTCCCTAATCAAAAAAATCCTTTTTCCCGCGATTTTGGTTGTTGCGATGACGACCGCGGCTGACGCGTGGCAAATGGAAACGCAACGCACCCTTGGCAGTGGCGAGGGGGCGAATCAGAATGTTTTGGTCAAATGCACGACTTCGGCTGGTAAGACTTCGGGTCAGACTTGCGCGTTGCGTAGATACGCGAAATGCGCTAAGAATGCGAGCGGCAAGCAGGTGTGTAATGGTTGGAACCAGTGGTCGGATATCAGGAATCCCGGCAAGGGCTATTCGACTTGGCAGTCTGCTGCGACCGAATGCTGTTCCGCCAAAGGCTTGAAGTAATAAATTCCCCGTCCATATATCGTCATTCCGGCGCGAATGCATAGGTATTCGCACTTTGATTTAACAACAAGGAGAGAGAAGTGATAAACAAAAAATTATTAATAATAAATGGGGCAGTCATAATTGGGCTTATAGCCGCCTTTTATTTTTATACGCCGACACAAAGCACAGAAGGTCTGTCCGAAGAAACCTGTGAAAAAATAGACAGAGAAATTAAAGATGCAGTCGGATATAATTCTAAAATTAGCAATGCCAAGGAACTTGCCGATATTTTTTCCAAAGTTTGCCACAATAATAAAATTAAAAAGCCGCAAGTTGTTGTGAAGGTGAAAACTTTGCCGAAAGAAACCTGTGTGGCGATTGAAGAATCGCTGTTGCCCAGAACAACTGGGGCTAATGAATATGCAGAAGGTTCGTATAGTAAAATTGAAAGAGCCAATACTTATATTGATTTAAGCGAACGGGGATGTGCGGAAAACCGAGATAAATTCAGAAAACTTGCTGTGCGGGAAATTGAGATTGGCCGCGCTTTGATTTATGAGATAAAAGACAAATATACAATCGCTAGATTTGTGAATATCTATCAACGCCTTGGAATGACACAAGAGGCAGAATCCATAATAGATGAATTTAGAAAAGCGAATCTTTCCGAAGACGAGATAAGGAAAAGGTTGGAACAATAAATTAAATCCGGGCGGGGAGTAGTTGTCAATACAATTCCCCTCCAAGGTGGAGGGGTGCGCCCTAAGGGCGCGGGGTGGTTGGTGCTTATCCATTCCCAATCGTCATCCCCGCGGCTTGTCGCGCCGTAGCGAAGCGTAGGCGGAAGGCCGGGGTAGTGGTAATAAGTCATCCCCCGGCTTGACCGGGGGATCACGGCCTTATATTTTCCTGCCCCCGTTGCCGGGGGCGGGATGTCGGGCCAAGCCCGACAAGGTGGGGGTAGTTTTACAATTTGCACATATGAATAAAATCTGATATAATAAATTCAACCAAAGGGTCAAAAAATGGCAGAAACCTACACACACACACACACACACATCTAAACATTAATAAGCCAAATTTTGCAACGAATTAATTATGCGCCAAGGCATTCCGCCTCGGCGCATTTTTATATAACCAAAAACAAAAGGAAGAAAAAATGAAAATGAAACTTTTAATTGCGCTAATTGCATTTGGTGCAATCAATAATGCAATGGGTTGTTCATCAGTTTCGCATTCGGTTGAGACTGAGTATGAAGGACGTGTAGTAAAGCAGTGTGGTTATGATAAAGAACTGCTTGAAGAATCCCGACAAGCATTTAGGACTGCCTGTTCTGAAAGTGGAGGATATATTGAAGAAAAGACATATTGTCATTTTCCGGTAATGCTTAATATAGAGATTACAGGAATGGAAGAAAAATGTTCACAGATTCAAGCCAAGATGGGTGAATTTTCTGATTTGGAAATTTCGGTCTTGGACTATGGATATTGTGATTTAGGGATGGATCCTAAATCATAATAATTAAGTATCCTTGGCGGGTTTAGCGGTAAGGGGCATCTCACCCCTTCCCGAAACTATTTTAATTATTTTTCACATTAGGTGGTCGTTCAATTTGTTTTTGGGTGGCTTTCAAGTTTTCCAAAAAATGCCGCTCTATATCCGATACATCAGAACCCAAAGCGCGATACTTAGCAAACTCATCCAGGGCTTTTTCATCTGCCTGCCGCTTGGATATTGTTCCGGCATCTGCCAATAACTTTTTTCCGCCGAGCGCAAGGAATTCATCCAACTTTTTTACCCAGTCTTTCATAAACATAGACACTTCATTCGTCGCCTGCATTTCTGCAAATTCCAAATAGGCAGTTGTAATTTTATTCAAAGTATCAAGTTCTTTATCATTAAGATAATTTTTCGCCACTACCACATCCATCTTTTGTGGGCGCGAACCCGTCCAACTTTTAAGTCCCATAAATGGCTGACCTGCATCTGCCCGTTCATACTGCAATTCTGCCGCAGTGTGTCCGTGCGCTGCGAAGTGCATTTTGTTCTGCACTATTCTAAAAAATTCCAATGTTTCAACTGCATTTGGATCGTAATCCATAGATGTAGCATAAATATCAAGAATCTGACGATAGAATACTCGCTCACTAGACCTTATATCACGAATACGGGCGAGCAGTTCTTTCCAATATCCGCCTCCACTGGATATTTTCAGTAGTTCGTCATTAAGTGCGAATCCTTTGCGTGCATATTCTGATAAAATCTCGGTTGCCCAACGGCGGAATTGTGTCCCGATGCGGGACTTGACTCGATACCCGACGGCAATAATCATTTCAAGATTGTAAGAGCGGATTTTATCATTTACTTGTCCGCGGAATCCACGATTCACGGCTTGTAAGAAATCCTTACAAGTCGCATTTTCAGCCAATTCTTCATCTTCGTAGATGTTTTTTATGTGTTGAGTAATGTTTTGAGTGGTGGTTTGGAAAAGGTCGGACATCTGTGCCTGAGATAGCCATACATTGCCATCGGTTAAGCGAACGGACAACTTAGTTTTTCCATCTTCTGCGGAATAGATTATAAGTTCTTGTTTGTCCATTTGTGTGCGAGCCGTTTATTTTCAAATCATTATACCATAATGCTTTGGCATTTCCAGTATTTTGGATTGCGGGTGGTTGAAACTATTCCCCGCTACCCATCAGTTGTTTTAATTTAGTCAGCATTTCCTGACCTGCGCCGCCGAACATTGGCAAGTAATTTTCATATCCCAACATATCCGCTTGCACTTCCGCTCTCAGCCGTTCGGTCGGCACGCCGCCCAATGCCTGGCTGGCGCGGAACCACAATCCGGTTGCCGTATCATATTTTATAACATTCGCCCAAACCGAAGACAATTCCGGGTTCCCGGCGAGCGCGGCCGCAATTTGTTCACGCCATCCATCGCCGCTTTTCTTGACGATTGCCAGGTCTTTAATCTGCTGCATATTTATCTGGTCGGGCTTCCAAATACGAAGTTCTCTGTTCAGTTCGGATATTTCGCCGCTTGAAAATTTCTCGCCGTTTGATTGTGTTTCCATTGCGCCGTCAAAGGGCAGCAGTTCCGGGTCGATAGAGTCGCGTCCTCCGCGTCCTTCGCGGAGATTTTTTATATGCCGCGCCAGCAGGTCGCCGGTGGGCAGCCGCCCGAGTTCAGAGATAACATCGGCGGTGCCTTCGGCCATAAAGATCGGATTAAGCGTTGCCCATTTGCCGTTGATGACATGATATTGGCGATAAAGGTTCAGCAATTTTTGCGCGATTACTTGCGGCTTTGCATCTTTCATTTTCTCTCCCCCATAATAAATGTCATCCCGGGGCGGTTCGCGGCGTAGCGCAGCGAAGACGGATGACCCCGGGATCTTGCCATATTATTCAATAATAATCTGCACGACTTTGTGTAGGCGACCTTTTTGAGTGGCGTTGATGGGCATTTTTTCATCCGGGTTGAACAGGAAGCCGTATAATTTTCCGTCATCCATATTTTCTTTAACGACTACGATGTGTGCGACTATGGATTCGCCTTCTTTTATGTCGGAGTAGTTTTTCGGCAGCAAGACTGCGAGGTCGCCGGCCTGCACATTTGCGGACGGATTGACCAAGGCATATGACCGCGCGGGCAATACATTTTGCAAGCGACGCGAGTTAGGCATAATGGCATATATGTCGGGTTGACCTTCAAGTGCGGCTGGCGCGATGATCATTTTATCTTCGGATTTTTTGAATGCGATGGCATTGTCTTGGGGCGCGCCGAAGATAGGGATCATGCGATTGCGAGTCAGTTCATACATTTTCGCGCCGTAAAGGGTTCCTGCGACATTTATACCGGAAAGGTTTCCACCGGACATAGTGATAGATTTGGGTGCTTCTGCCGGGGCATCGGATTTAGTTTTCAGTTTGCCGGATTCGTGAAGTTGATATATATCGCGGATAAGGTTTTCGGGGGTGCGTTGCACCATAGTGGCAAGGTTTTTAATTTCGTCTTCATAGACATCGCGTTGCCCGACTTCAATGTGGTGATATACGGACAGGGTCATCTTTGCATCTTTGGCTGCCTGGACGATGGTTTTTCCCATATTCTTGCGAATGTGGCGAAGACCTGCGCCAAAGATTTTAAGGCCGGAATCTTCATTTTTCTTAAAGCGGCGGGACATTTCGGATTGCCATTCTTCAATGGCGTCTTTGTCGTTTTCTTTGATGAACAGGTCGGAAATTTTGCAACCGAGAACTTCGCAAAGTTTCAGCATAACCTTTTGGTTAATGCGGCGATAGCCCTTTTCGATTTTAGACATCGCGGACAGGGATAAGTTGGTCTGCTTTGCGAGTTCGGTCATTTTTATGCCGGATTCCAGGCGGATTTTGCGTAGATTGTTTGCGAAACAAATTTCTTCCAAGGCCATTGCCAACTCCTTTCTATTTAATTCCCCGCCAATGGTGGCGGGGTGTCGCGCCGTAGCAAAGCGTAGGCGGACGGGGTGGTTAGATTTTTTCGTGTCAACATCATAGGCAACATTGTCAACTTTGTCAAGTATTAATTGAAAGCGGGTGGGGGTCTCCCGACCCCCACCCGTCATCCCCGCGAAGGCGGGAATAGGGCTCTTAATTCCCCTTCGCTGGCGAAGGGGTGGACGCGAAGCGGACGGGGTAGTGGTAGTTTCACATTAAATTACACTTTTTTCTGTAATGAAAATATGATATAATAGTCGCAAATGAACACGAATAAATTTGCATTTTTGGCGATTTGCGGTGGATTTCTGCTGACTATGGCGGCGGATTCCGCGCCATCTCCGCGCGGTGGTGGACGCGGTGCGCCTGCGGCTGCTCCGGCGGGCGGCGCGCCTGTTGCATCGGCAAGATCTGCTACGACCCGCGGCGGCGGTGCACCGACTGCAACGGCGGCGGCACCATCAGCTGAGCCGGTGGCGAGTGCGCGTTCAGCGACAACCAGGGGCGGCGGGGCACCTACGGCTACTGCGGCTGCTCCGGCAGGCGGCGCGCCTGTGGTTTCGGCTCGGTCTGGCGTAAAGCAGACGACAATTCAGAAAAATGTAACGGTTAACCAGGCGGTGCAGGCGAGCGGCATTTATGACGAAGAGTGTAAGACTATGCTGTTCGGATGCTTTGACCAGTTTTGTTTTGCAGGGAATGAGAATGGGGCAAGATGTAATTGTTCCAATGACAAGGATCCGATTGATAAATTGGCGGATGAAATTGCATCGCTTGAAAAGCAGGCGATAAATATATCCACGACCGGGGTGGAGACTGTTGCGCTGGGCGCAAAGGCGAATGTTATATTTGGAGACGGACAGATTCAGTATGATAAAGATGGCAATATAATTGATACTGCCAAGGTTGCGCGGGACGAGGCTACGGGCAAGACTGCGGCCAAGAAAGAAAAGCGCAAATTGACTTTTGGTTCGGACGATCTTGATGACTTGGATGACGGCGGCTTTGACGAGATGTTTGATAGTTCTGTGGCTGGCGCGGGCAAAAAGGGCCAGGCGTTGTTCCGTAGCGCGTATGATTCGTGCAAGGGCAAAGTTCCGCAGAATTGCCAAAAAGACATGCAGATGCTGATGCAGGTTTATAATGCGAGCATTGCATCAGATTGCAAGGGCTATTCGATAGAGATGGAGTCGCGGAAAAAGCAGATGTTGGCCAAGGTTGAAGAGGCCAAGAAAATGGTGCGCGATGCACATATAGAGGCTTATGAAGAACAGAATAAATACAATCGCGGCGAATGTATGTTGGAATTTCGGAAATGTATGGCGGACAAGGACAGGGGCGGCTGCGGAACGGATTTCTCAGGATGCGCTGGTGCGGCGGGTCAGGCAAAGTTGACATTGGATGAAAAGAACAAAGTCGCGCAGAAAAGCCGGACTATGACGAATGCGTCTGTGCCGGATGAAAATATCACGATTACATTTGCGGCCAGCACAATGGAAGTTTTAGAAAGCAAAAGATTTGTGTGCGAGCGCGTGTTGGATCAGTGTATGTCTGTGCGTCAGTTTGTGTGGGGTGATTTCTTGCGTGAAGTTGCGCCGACTATGCGCCAGGCGGAATTGAATTCGGAAAGTAATTTGCGTCAGAATTGTCTTAAAAATGTTACGGATTGTGTGCATAACGCGTGCCAGTCGGATATGGCTGGGACTGGTGCGGATATGAATATGTGTTTGGGCAATCCCGATATGGCGAAAAGTTTCTGCAAGGTTCAGATAGACCAGTGTCAGATAGTGCAGGGCGAAGGTTTGTGGGAGGCGGTCAAATCGAGATTAGCGGCGATGCGGGTTGATGCTTGCACGGACGAAGTGAAGAGTTGCTTTAAGAACGAGAATCGTTGTGGCGATACATATACGGCTTGTATTGGATTGGACTTGGCGGCGTTAAAGCAGATGTGCCCGTTGGACGCGTTGCCGGTCTGCACGAAGAATAGCACGATAAAATCTTGGGACGATGGCATATCACAGATAGTGCAGGGTATATTTCTGAATGTTGATAATAGTATGCTTACGGAATGCCAGAATCTGGTGGATAATAAGATGAACGAGATTTGCGGTGAAACACACGAATGCCTTGCTTTCACATCAGACGACGACATCGGCGCAAGCCAGTTGCATGGCAATAAAGCCCCCAATGGTAATTGGCTTATAACTGGTTTAATTCAATTTGGCTTAATTGATATAAAACTTGATAGCAATCAGAATGCAAACAGGGTTGAAGATCGGGATCGCAATGCGAATTGGTATGTTATAGACACTTCAACTTATATGGGTAAATTATGCGGGGTTAATGATGTTAATGGCAACTGCACTGATATAGCAGGTGTTAATGCCACGGAGATAAAGGGTGTTATAGAGGCGGAATTAAAAAACATCCAGGGTCGCGCGAACAAGGTTATGGATATGATTGCGACCGATCCAAAGATTTCTATGTGTATCAATGGACGCGATATGAGCCAAATCACAGGCGGTAGTCAGACAGAGGCGCGTTTCCCGAATCTTTTGCAGTCAACTTCTGCACAGGTTATGAATGCGGCGATATTAAAGGCAAGCCAGAATCATGCTAAAAAGGTGGCAGAAGAAACTGCGAAGGCTCTCAAAGAGGCTAATGCTGATGCCAAAAATTCGCTTTGCATTGATATGATAGAAAAACTAATTAGGTCGAAGGAAAATCAGAATCAGTTAGGTGCTCGGGAGCAGGGCAAATTGGACGGCGTTAAATTATCTAGTATTGCGGTTGAAATATCCGCATTAAAATCTGAATCTGGTAAAAGTGTTAGACCGATGTCGCCTGAATATAAAATAGATACGAGTGGCATTACAAAAGTGGATGAAAAAGGTATTATGACTCAGATTGTTGGTGCGGCTGGTGTTGGTGGTGCGGTTACGGCTCTTGCATTAACCGCCGCCTCGCCGGCCGGATGGGTTATGGCTGGTATTGGCCTTGTTGGTGCGCTCGCTAGCAATATCTTTGGTGGCGCGACAAGTATTGATATAAACGGTACTATACAGAGTTCATTTGATAAAGAAACATTAACTTGCACGGTTAAAAAGAATATAAAAACTTGCAAAACTACAAAGGGCGGTTGGTTCACAAAAACGAAACAAGATTGCAAAGACGACAATACCACTACCCCCATTAAAATGTAAATCAGATAAATATCAAACCATATGATAAAATCATTCGCCTGTGTGGAAACACAAAAGATTTTTGATGGAATAATTTCCAGGAAATTTCCCCCAGATATACAATCCCGGGCTATGCGTAGGTTGATATTACTTGATGCTGCTGAAAATCTAGACGACCTGCGAATCCCGCCGTCCAATCATTTGGAAAAACTATCCGGCGATCGTGCAGGGCAATACAGCATTCGCATAAATGATAAATACCGCATCTGCTTTGACTGGCGCAACAACGAATCCCAAAATGTAGAAATCGTGGATTATCACTGAAAATTAACTTGACATTACGCATTACATAATATATAATAGCATTGAAAAAAGGTGATTATTATGTCCAAATACATTGAACCCGACCATATCGGCACAATCCTTAAAGAAGAATTTATGGAATCCAACGGGCTTTCTATGAACGCGCTTGCGAATGCCATTGGCGTTCCTGCCAACCGCATACACGGGATTGTCCACGGGCTGCGCGGAATAACCGCAGATACCGATTTGCGTCTGACGCTCTTTTTCGGGCTGTCTCAGGGTTTTTTCCTGCGAATACAAAACCGCATTGATATGACCATTGCAAGGCAAGAACTGGACGAACAAATTGCAACAATAATTCCTATTAAATCCAATAGCCAATTCCATCCATCCGCCAGCACAATATAAATTCCCCTTCGCTTGATGTAGTCGCACAAAAGTCCCCTTCGCTGGCGAAGGGGTGGATGCCGCAGGCAGACGGGGTAGTGGTAATAAATCCCCACTTCACACCTCGCACTAAATATGCTATAATATATTTATGAGAGAGAAACCAAAAAAGATAGCCGTTATTACGACCGGGGGCGATTGTTCCGGCCTTAATTCCACCATATTCAACCTTATTCGCGGTTGCGAGGCCCGCGGCTGGGAACTGGTCGGCGTCCAAAACGGCACAGAGGGTCTAATCGAAGACCGCGTCATTCCGCTGAACCGCGACACACTGCCATATTCATCCATAAACATATCCGGATCGTTCCTGAAAAGCGGCACTTATGGCCTCAGTAAATACTATTGGGACGGCAGCAAGAACGGCATTTTCAAATTGCTCCGCGCGGGAATCACTCGCCTTGGCGCGGACGCGATAATCCATATTGGCGGGAACGGGTCTATATCTTGGGGCTATACGATTCCAGAACTTTACGACGGCGTGCAGGTAATTTTCGTTCCCAAAACGATTGATATGGATGTGCCGTTGACGCGCGACCTGATTGGCTTTGCGACCGGGATTCAGCAGTTGACCACATATATAGACGGCATCGCACAGTCAGCCCGCAGCCACGCCCGTTGGTTTGTGGTCGAGGCTATGGGTCGTGATTCCGGGCACTTGGCCTTGCGCGGCGGCCTGGCGGGTGGCGCGGATGCGATTGTCTTGCCGGAAATAGAGGTCGAAATGCCTGACCTGGTAAAATTCGTTAAATCAACCAACCGCGATTATGGAATAGTAGTGGTGGCCGAAGGCGCGGACTTGAAGGCGAACGCAATCGCCGCCGCATTGACCAAGGTCGGAATCTCGGCACGGGCAACGAACGCGGATTATTTTCAGCGCGGCGGAATTACGATTGCGAACGACAGGATTTTAAGTGCGCGCTTTGCGGCGGCGGCATTGGACGCGGTGGCAAGGGGCGAAACGAAATGTATGGTTCGGACGGACGAGGGCGGTCGTTTTTCGGTAGTCAGCCTTAAAGAACTTTACGAGGCGGGCGAAGTTGCGAAAGATCCGAATGTTCCACGGATGAAAGTAAGTTTTGAAGTTGTGCGTCCAGACGATCCATATTTGGAAGCCGCCCGCAAATCCGGCATCTTCCTCGGCTAACATCCCCAACCTATCTCCCTGTGTAAAATCCCTGCCCACCTCCGAGGCAGTGCAAAAAAATCCCTGCCCCCTTGAGGGGCGGGGCGGTCGCCTGTTTCGGCGACCGGGGGTGGGGGTATCGTAAGTTAATCGCACAAAAGTCCCCTTCGCTGGCGAAGGGGTGTCAGCCAAAGGCTGACGGGGTAGTGGTAATAAAACCCAAACGGCACCTTTGGTGCCGTCATCCCGGCGGCTTGTCGCGCCGTAGCGAAGCGTAGGCGGAAGGCCGGGATATTTGTAATAAGTCATCCCCCGATTTAATCGGGGGATCTCGGCTAAATAAAAACCAACACTCAAACTATTTAACTTCGCGGACTTTGACTTTGAAGACAACCGATTTACCTGCCAAGTCCGGGTAATAGTTCATTGGAAATACAACATTCACATCCTTTTCATCGCCGGGCTTTGTTCCGACCAACTGGCTTTCGAATCCAGGAACGAATGCGTTGCTGCCCAGCATCAGCGGGTATTTTTCCGCACTGCCGCCCGGGAATGTATCGCCGTTGAGATAACCGACAAAGTCGATGACGACCGTATCGCCCATTTTGGCTGTCTTGGCATCTGATTGCCCGCAGGCGAAAGTGAATGCCGCGCAAATTATTATGCTAAGTATTTTTTTCATTGTTTTTCTCCTTGTCTGTCCCTCTATTTTAGTAATTTTATTCCCTGTTTGTAAAGAGGAAAATAAATAGGGTAAAAATCCCTATCTAAATTCCAAAACTTTGAACTTGAATGCCTTGGCTGCGTCTCCTGCCTCCAAGATTCGGGCAAAGTCCTCTTTCAGTCCCGGCTCGTATGCGACTTTCAGGTATTTAACCTGGTCGTCATCCACGCGCTTGTCCGCATCTGTCCAGGTTCTAAGACGGATGGACACCTTATAGTATTCTTCTTCGGGTTCTATGCTGACGACGAAGACATCGCGCTTTCCGTGCCGGGACGCGATTTCCTCAATTTCCGGCAGAACTTCATCTGACCAAATTTCGAACACTTCTGGCACAGAGGCGGAATATACGAACGAGTGCCGCGGATCTTTTGTCGCTCGAATTTTTGCATCTCCCAAATCCGGCACGGCGTAATAGGCATCATAAATCCATCGCCGGATCAGCAGGTCGATCATTCGTTTTTCGGACACATCATCTGCGGCGATAAGTTCTGCGCGCGCGGCGGCATAGTCCGAAGTCTGAAACACGATTGGTTCCACTCCGGCTTTTTTCGCGGATGAAAATATGAATGCGGAAAGTGTGCCGGCGGCGAGCCCGAGTGCCAGAATCATCATCATAACCAAAGCGTTTATAAACTTTTTCATATCACTCCCAGAAGTAATAAAATTCCGAAACATATTGCCCCATATGCTTAGGATAGGTTTGATTGTTCGTGCTGATGCGGACAAATGCCTCTACGGGTTTCCGCCCGCGTTGCACCAGATTGCTGTTGCCGGACACATCATAATCGATTACATCAAATTTCAGCCGCCACATAGTTCCGCTGCCGCTGAATTCGACATTGCCGATGGGTTCGGCTGCGACATCGACTTCGCCACGATCATTGGTGGCGACCGCTTGGGATTTTTTGCTATCAAACATCCGCCAGTAAATGACCACGAAGTTATTCACAAAGTTTCTGAATACTTCCGAGTTGGTCATACAGCAAAGTTCTGAACCCATATTTTCCTCGACTACGCCGCATCGGCCGTTGTCTCGGTCGCAAGTTTTCCAGTTGGCTTCATTTGCCGCACGCGAGTATGAAACGGAGAACCATCTACGGACAAAGTCGCGGGCTACGGATTCTTGAATAAGGCGCATTGTCATTTTGCGTTGTTCATCGGTAGACCAGTCTTTTGATTCATCTATGACGACCCATTTTCCTTGATTGCTGCTAAGGGCGGTTTTGGTATTGGGTCGTGGGTCGGCCATAATGACTACGGCTTTGGAGTTGTGATGTTGTTTTACGAAGATTATTGCTCCGCCGAGTGCTGCGATGATTGCCGCGCCGAGCATAAGCGCGATGGCGAGTATGCGGCAAAGTTCTATAAATCTATTTTCCGGCGCAGTAGGAATGTCAAATCTTTGCGGATATTCCGGATTGGGTATAGTCATAATAAGATCTCTCCCCTCGCGCCCTTGTGATTATCCCATATAAACCATCATACAGGCGCAGGGCGAAAGTTTCAGTTCGTCTTGGTCGTATCCGACACCGACTGGGTCTTTGATGTAGACTTGACCGCAGCCTGCGACTGCAAAGGCGATTAAGAATGCGAGTAAAACTTTTTTCATTAAAATTCTCCCTTATTAAAGGGGATTATAGAAATTTTGCGCCCCCCTGGTCAACAGATAAATTCCCCTTTGCTGTTCGCCGACCCCGCCACCATTGGCGGGAGATTTTTACCAATAAAATATAACTTGACAAAAAGCGGGGGGGGGTATAATCCGTAATGAAAATACTTAAAAAAGGAGAATCAACAAATGATACAAGATTTACAGAATTATAAAATTGATGATCTGTCGAACATAGATAAATTGCCGCAGGATGTCCAATTTCGTATATACAAGGCTTTGAACACGAAATTCCATAATTCGCCAATGCTTTGCGGTGAATCGTTCCAAAAAATCTCGGACGAAGAGATTCGGATATTCGGCATACACTATACTCCCAGCCAAATTCTGGTCATCGGTCCTGACGGACAAAAAACCCTGGACGGCAATAAGTCATATTATTATCTGCCGAAATACAAGTTTAGTAAAGACGATAATAAGTATATACAAAACAAGTTCGGAAGATTTGTGGAATTGGGTAAAGAATATAATATAAATATCGGCCAGGTTGCGATCGTCCCGGTGAAATATAAAGAGGATGAGTTCGCCAAGTGCGTGGGTCAGGCGATCCCCGAGGCTTATGATTTTTCCAATGCGGATGAACCTTGTTGTGTGCTGTGCGTGCCGTTCGAGGGCAGGGACCAGGCACTAATTTCCGGCGTCTTCTCGGATTGCCGCCTCTCGGTCGGCGACTTCGCGTGGTGCGCGGGGATTATTTTAATGAACTACGCGGGTGTGAACACGGCTTTCCAGGGCGCGGTGCGCTTGGCTCTCGAACAAGTGCAAAAAACTAGATAACGAGAGAACGATTTGGGGGGGGGCGGGGGCTTTTGTGCCCCCGCCCTTTTTTTATTCACTTGACATTTAATATATAATATCACATAATATATACTATAAAATTAAAGGTGGTATTATGAATGTTATACAAGATGTTCGCCCGATAAGCGATTTTGTAAAAAGTGCCGGAATGCTTCTTGATTCAGTAAAGGAAACTAAACGCCCAATGTTTATTACCAAAAACGGCGTAATTGATGGCGTTGTCCTTGACCCGCATTCATATCAGCAGTTGATTGATTCCCAAGAACAAGCAGTATTGCATGATATTCATGCCGCACTGCGGGATATTGAAGCCGGAAGAACCACGCCATATGAACAAAGTTTTGATAGAATCAGAAAAAAATACGGATTCGGCGAATGAATAAATATGTGGTTCAAACATCAGAAATATTTGAAAATCGGCTTGATGGAATCATTAAATACATATATTTAGAAAGTCCGCAGATAGCGGACAAGGTTTTTGATGCGCTAAAAGATATGGTGGGCAAGTTATCTTATATCGCGCTTGCTTGCCCGGTTGCTTATGAGGCGGTTTATGTGCCGGGTGTAAATCTTCGCCAAGTATTTTGTAAAAATTTCAGAATTATTTTTGTTGTTCGTGATGATAATGTTTTTGTCGCGGCGATACAGGCTTGCCGACAGAATTTGCTGTCCGAAGATGAAACTAAGAACCTCGCTTTATGACCCCCCATTCCAAACCTTTATATCCCCGGAAAACTTTCGCATCGCACTCCACAACGCAACGCTGGTCAACCATAAAATCGGATGGGGTATTAAACTCCGGCGGATTTTTTGTGGGGTTCAATTAGGAAGTCTGGAAGGAACCCGGACGGCGAGATGGCCTGCTTTTTGCGAAGTCCTTCGTCTTCAAACCACCTTGGCAAGTCCGCCTCTATCGGTCGGTTCGCGTGGCCTTGGATTATTACGATTTCTTTCTTTTCGGATAGGGTTATGATGTCCATTGGTGCGTAAAGCGGAACGGGTTCTTTATTTTTGCCATCATCTCCGACTTCAATTTTTTGACCCATCATATGGGAGAATGCTTCGGCAGTTTTCATAGAATTTTGGCGAAGAACGATTTTCGCGGCGGTGGTGGACATCAGGGTTTCTGCTGCCTCACGCGAATATCCCGCAGCAATTTGTTCCAAGTCTTGCCCGATAAGCAGGTATGAAACCTGTTGTCCGCGCCCGACTGCGGGACCTTCAATGACGGCATTCAGTTTTATCATTTTAGGAAATTCGTCCAATACGAACAGGACGGGGCAGGGGCCAATTTTTCCATCTGGCTTTACCAAATCGGGCGGATTGGATATAAGGAAGTTGGACATTAATTCAACGAAGATTCCAGTGATTGGATTAAGCGCGCCGGCATCAACTTGGTTGATGGACAGATAGACCGTTACTGGTTTGATTTTTCCATCTTTTGGGTCTTTCATTCCGCGCAGGTCTTTGAAGTGGAAATCGGAATGCGAAGTGCGCGCGCGAACGGCGGCATTGCGGAACACGGCGAGCGATGCGAATACCGTCGACAAAATAGATCCGCGTTCCCGGTCTGGTGTGTTGGCAAGTTGCGTTAATTCCAAGATTGCGCGATGCGCGTATCCGAATTGTTTGGCCTCGTTCACTGCGCCTTGGAACAGGTCTTTCATAGAATCTTCCATTCCGACATATTGGTCGCCTTGGCGGCGGCGTTCTTCGACCTTGGCTTGGATGGCGAGTTGCGAAGTATTTATCCAGTCAAAAATCATAGAGAAAGATGCTTCGCGTCCGATCCAGTGCGGCGGGATGTTTGCCCAGGTTCCGATGTGGGCATAGTTTGCGTCCGTAAGGTTTCCTGCACGGAGAGCGGTAATGGCAGCGGTTGCGTTTATGTCGGAAATTTGGGAGTAGTAAGATGCAAGAAGTTCTGCGTCCTCGGCGTCAAATTCGCCGGATTTCAGGCGGGAAAAGAACCAGTCGTTTGCGCGCGCGCGTTCAATCTTTGATACCATAAAGTGGATAAAGCCGGACAATGCTGCGCGTCCAGTCAGCGTCCAGTGAACTTCCTTTGATGTTTCGCCGATTAGAACATTGCACATACTATCGACATAAAGTTCTCGTTCCGACATATCCGGCGGAATGTGGGACGGAGATAATGGATTCCACGAAGGGTAGTATATTCCGCGGGTTGGATCGTCTTGACCTGCCCAGTTAATGACGAATACGGGACCTATTGTTGAACGATAGCCGGAAGTCATCCGGGATATTTCGGGCTTGGGGTCGTTCACGATCATTGAAATCGTATCGCATTCAAATATGGTGGGCACAACGACTCCGGCGGTTTTACCAGTGCCCGGAGGGGCAACGCAAAGCGCGGATAATGTTTCGGTCAGTTTGATGTATTTCTTATTAAATTTCCCAAGCACCATCATAAAGCCGTCGAACAGGCTCGCGCCTTTGCCGCCCATTTTCTTGATGTCTTTTTCGTTTGCCTTGCGGGAAGACTTCTTGTCGAAGACATCTGAACCATAAGGACCCAGCGACTTGAAATTATCATTATTAATAATTATATAAACCGCGAAGGCAAGCATTGGGAAAATTGTATAAATATCGGTGCGAAGGATGACGCGCACTGCCCAGTCTGGGATTTCTGCGAATACGGAAAGACCGAACGAAGACAGGAAATTTTGCAGATAAATGGACAGCCAAATTTGGGTAGCGTGCGTCCATCCATAGCGCAGGATATGTTCGGCTGGGAATGCGGCGGCGAGGGATAGGAACAGGACGAGCAAGGCGAACACGGCGAATCTACCGCGCCAAAAGAAACGCGCCATAGGTGTCTGTTCGTGGTCGTCATATTTGGATGACAGGAAGACCCCGAGACCCTTTCCTTTTCCAGACGCCGAAAGAAGTTTTAATTTAGTCATATTTCATTATATCATAAAAAAATAATAATGTCATTTTTAACTTCCCTGTCCAACACGATATAGTCCCCTTCGCTGGCGAAGGGGTGGACGGCGTAGCCGGACGGGGTAGTGGTCAATAAAAATTCCCCGCCAATGGTGGCGGGGGTTAAATAAGTCATCCCGGGGCTTGACCCCGGGATCTTGCCGAATAAAATCGCCGTTATAGCACCATCCCCAAAGGCGGGCAGCAAGCCATACGAACAGCGTTCTGAAAATTAGAAAGATTATCCGCGCTGTATATGGCATCACGCGCCGCACATTTGGCAAATTCGGGAACCGAGTGCCAATAGTCCGCGAAAATGCCGGAATTTAATGGTTTGTCCCTACCTTCAAACGGAATGCAAAGTGCGCTACACTTCAAGTCGATTTCCCCTTTGTTAAAATCATAATACTCTGGGACAACATGGCCAACAATATTGGCAAAGTGGTTATTATAAAATTTCACTGGGACTATTGCGACCTGACCGATATTTACTCGGCACGCTTTACCCAAATCTACCCAGGCACAGAATCTATCTTTTATATAATCATTGACGGTTTTATAGCAGGTTCCATAGTCGATTGTATCAAACTTACAGTTTGGCTTCCAATAATATGAATTATTGCCGTCCAGCGTTTCCTGTCCATCCGCACTTATTATCAAAATTTGGCTTGGGGCATAGGTTAGACCGAATATCTTATATTCATCATCAGAAATTTTCTGGAACGATTGCCCGCCAAAAATTGGCGAATTTCGGTATTTAAGATTAAGGGATTTGTATATACGAAATTGGACTTCATCTGGCAATTTATCTATGTTTGACAGGTCGCCAATTTTATAATTCTGCAAATCTTTTATCATTTGTTGTGCCTATTAATGCTGGTTATCGCCCATCAAAGCAGTGCGGACATCCATTTGTTTTTTGGAAGCCGCTTCAAATTCCAATTCCAGTTTTATCAGCAATTCATCGGTATTTTCTTGCGTTCCGGAATCTGACCGCTCTAAAACATCAATGCACTTGTTGTATCTGGTGATCATAATGTCTTCCACATCGTTGATAAGTTGCGGGGAAATTTGTTTGCTCATATATTTCATAGTGCGTTCAAAAAAGGATGTATCTTTATATCGCACTTTCACGATTTCGCGTGTTTGTTGTTTGTGTTTTTGGTCTGCATAACGCGCCTGTTGGGCGAGTTGTTTATTAAGCAATTGGTCGCGGTTGCGTTTTTTGCGCTGGCTTCCTGTGTGGAATCCGCGGCTATTTTCGTTTTGTGTTTCTTGCATAAACATAATGTGGTCTTCTAGGGTTGCGAAAGGGGCGTTTTCGCCCCTTTCTGTTGATTTATTTATTCTTCGTCGGGATTACGAAGACCTGTTTCGGATAAATCCAGTGAGGATTTTTAATTTTATTGTTGTTTGCGTCAAATATGGCGGTGTATAGGACTCCGCGGCCGTATTGGTGGCGGGATATTATCCATAGGCAGTCGCCTCTGCGGACGGTGTAGTATGCTTCATCACCTGGTTTAGATTCTGGCAGGTTGAATTTATGTTTGGCGACATCCACTACATTTCCGATGTCGTCGGTCATTTTGACTTCAACTGCATAGTCCTGACCAGCGCGAAAGTCGCTGAAATCGGCGTCTATGCCCCAGTTGCGGGAATCGCCAACTTTGGCTGCGCCGACAACATTGCCGTTGATGCTGGCTGCAACATTCAAGCGCGGCAGTCCGTGTCCTGACAGGCGCACCATATTATTTGCCAAATAGTCTATTTTAGAGATAGTCAGTTGACCTTCTGCATTTGCCGGGGCTTGAAGGAATTTAGAACCATCGGCAGTCATTAATAGAGAGAGCGAAGATTCCTTCTTTTCGGACGCGACATAGACGAAGACGGAATCGCGGCTGGCGATTTTCTTGTCATTGTTCAGCAAGCGGATGATATAGTTGCCCGGCTTGAATTTTTTAGAAGTGCTAAAAGCGAATTCGCCGTTTGCATCGCAGGTTTCCGATCCGATGACTTTTTTGTTGACTTCAATCTGCACGAGTTGTTTTGGCAGGAAACGGCCGGCTACGACTAGTCCTCCACCTGGTTCAGTGCGAACCATATCAAATGTTGGGACGATTGTTTGGCTGACTGCGGACACATTGTCGCCTTCCATTGCGACTTCGGAAGTATTGGAAGATTTACCCAAAAAATGGTATCCTGCGAACGCGATAAGGGCGACTACGATGGCTATTGGGAACCAATATGAAAGGATATTGCCCCAAGATTCGCCATTTGAATGACCTTTATCCAGGACTTGGGAGGTAGATGCAACGCGGACTGGTGCTGTGGTGGCTGCGACCTTTACTGCGCCTGGATTTTTGGCTGCTTCGGCTTTGGCCTTGCGGATAGCGTCAATTTTGGCGCGGAATAATTTTGTGCTGCTGAACGAAGTCGCAGGCTTATCTGCGGACTTGGCTTTGGCTGCGGGTTTGGATTCCGATTTATCGCCGTCCAGTTTGATTTCTTTGAAGTCTACCATAATGGTCTCCTTGGATTTTGACCTTTTTCTGTTGGCAGTCTAGCATAAGAAATCTTTTTGTCAAGCACATTTTAATCCCCTGTCAATCTTCTTTTGTCATCCCCGCGAAGGCGGGGATCTCAAATTGTAAAATGCCAAATAATTTTCCTGCCCCCGTTGCCGGGGGCGGGTGTCGGCTTTGCCGACGGGTGGGGGTATTTGGTTAAAACTTCAACCTAATCTTCGCATTCGCAATCATCGCTGTGAATCCCATCGCGCGTTCCGCATTAATTCCTAAATCCAACCAGGCAAAATCGGGGTCAAGCGCAACCGCCGCCGCGCCGCCCATATTCCACGCTGCTCCGCGCCCAATGGTATCTTGCCCAACCAGCCCGTGGACTTTCAATTTATGACAAGACCCGACAGCGCAGGTCTTGTATTCCAAAACCGCACCGGCATCAATTACGGAAAATAACAATCCGCCCGCGCCGTGGAACAGCGCGTCCTTCCAGTCCGCGACATTAGATTTCTGCCAGGTGTATCGTGCAATGGGCGAAATGGTTATGTCGTCCATAAACTGGAATTTATGTTCTGCGGACGCGCCCGCAAAGGCGGAACCGATTGAAATCCGATTGCTTGATTCTATGCCGAATGAATTTTTATCTTCGTCAAACCAAGCATATTGATACCCTGTTCGCGCGGCGAAAGTCCATTGATCTACCGCGACCTCGGGCGAAAAGCGCGCGCCGATTAAATTGCCGCTTGCGCGTCCGTCCAAATAATCCATACCTGCATTGGCATAGTAAATGTTAAAGAATTTTGCCGCGCCGATTCCTGCGCCATTTGCGTGTCCGTCAGATGCGATGACCGAGAATGCGCCGATGTCCAAATCGCCGGTTTGCCCGCCGATTCCGCGTTGAACTGCGGCGGCAAGAAGCAGGGCGGATGCCTCAAACTTTCCAAATATGCTGCGGGCGACTGCGTCCCATTCATTGGGAGTTTTCGCGGCGGCAAGCAAAGCCTTGGCCGCACCTTCCGGCGCGCCGTTTATATAATCAATCATTTGTTGCGGCAGGGCGGAATCAGTTCCAACCCAATCGGGATTTTGATATATAAAAACGCCAAGTTCATTTCCGCGCCTTTCCAACTTTGCGGAAAAGAAGTTTGATAGGTTTGTTTGAACCGTTGCGCCGCCATAATTAATATCGTCTGATATAAATAGGGTTATAAAATCACCAACCTCCGCGATGTTGGGATTTGTAATGTTCAATACTAATGTGGCATTGTTTATTGTTATGGAATCTAATCGGAGTGCGGCTGGCGAAGGCGCAACATTCAGGGTTATAGTGCTATTATTGATGGCAATTAGATCCAACGCGGGATAACCCACTACATGATATGATGATGATAGGGTGGATACGCGTGCCGAGCCATAAGAATTTTTAGATGCTTTTGGCATATAATTGCTAAGGTCGATTATGTCATCCGCGTCATCGATGCGGATTCCGAATTTCGCGCCGCTTGATTTGTCGATTTGCAAACTGCCCAGTTCGGAATTTGATTTTACAATTTGTATCAGTTCTGCCCCGCGTTCAACTTTAATCTTTTCAGAAATTGTGCCAGAATTTTGAATGGTCGCGCTTTCACCGCGTTCTATAATAATGGCGACATCTATATCGCCGGAATTGATAAGTTCTCCTGACAGGATAATTTTGCCATCGCCAGTTATTTTTCCAGTATTTTCATAATCGCCGAAATACTCTTCGCCATTAATTGTCAGCGTTGTTTCCGGCGCGGGTGGTGCTGGTTCGGGTTTAATGCCTGTGTCCGGCTTTGGATCATTCGGCTGCGTTGGTTGTTCGGGCTCGCCCGGAGCGGCGGGTTCATTCTTGGAATTAAAGACCACATAAAATTCGTCATTGCTAAGAATAAAATCATAATTCCAATCGGACAGATCTATATTTGCTGACAGGCTCAGGTTGTCCCAAGATAAATTTTCTACGGAGTGAAAAATGGAAATGCGTTGTCCGGCGGATATTTCAGTAATGTTTAACGCAAGGGTTGTATTGCTAAAAAAATTCTTGCCCGTAAGGGCAAGGGAGTTTTCAGTGAGCGTAATTGTAGAATTAGTAATACTAAGCGCAGTTATATTGTAGTGATATTGTTCTAATTTTTTTAGTAAGTTAAAGGCATCCGTTTGGATGTCGTTAATTTGGACATTAAGTATTCCGGCGGAACCGGGGGATATATTAAGGCTTCCGATTTCTTGGTTTGTGAAAACGCGATGGGTCAGTTCTGCGTTCTTGGCGATTTCGACATTGAAATCGTTGACGGATAAATCTTGGTTGCGATTTGAGATGGATGCATTTCCACTGACTAGTATCTGCATATTTTTTATTGCGCCGAAATTTTCCAAATACGCGCCATTGGAAAGTTCAATTGCTTTTCGTTCAAATCCTGAAATTGTTCCATAGTTGGTCAGGGAGTATTCTTTTAATATGATGTAGTTTTGATTTGTTGAAGAACCGATTATCAAGGATTCATTTTTTTCAACGGATAAGTTATGGGTTGCTGTGTATGATTTTTCTTTCAGGCTGCATCTGAATTCGTCATCTAGGTCTATGCAAGATAGTGTTCCTGGATTTTTCCAATTTGCGGCGGAGTTTGACCAATCACTAACGGAGGCGAGGGAAGAATTTATGTGTGTTATAACACACATAGTGGCGGCTACCGCCGCCACTAATAAATTGATTTTCATAGGTATTCTCTCTCTTATATTTCTGACTTAATTCCTAGTGCGTGGAAACTACAATATGAACATATACGAAGTCAATGAAAAAATTATAAAAATGAAAATTATTTTTGCGCTGACAGATTTGCTAGGATAATATGCACACAATAAGTAATTGTTTGTCAAATGTGGGTGGATCAATACTTTAATTGAAAAGCCGCTTGATCATATTATCCAAAACTTGCTAAACTATCAAAACAGGAAGGTTGGTTATGGATAGAACAATTTATAATGGCGATTGTTTTGAGATTATGGAGCGGCTTGCGGCTGAGAATCCGAACGGCCTTGTTGACTGCATAATAACCGATCCGCCATATTTTCTTTCTAATGGCGGTCTCAGTTGTCAGGCAGGCAAAGCAGTCATTGTGGATAAGGGCGATTGGGACAAGTCTATGGGCGTTTTGGAAAATCACGCATTTAATCGCCGCTGGCTGGCACTTTGTCAAAAACTTTTGAAACCCAATGGCACTATTTGGGTGTCTGGCACACATCATGTCATTCATTCTATTGGCTTTGCTATGCAAGAACTTGAAATGAAAATACTTAACGAAATATCTTGGGAAAAGCCGAATCCTCCACCCAACTTATCCTGTCGGTATTTTACGCATTCAACCGAGACAATAATATGGGCGGCTAAAAACGAGAATTCCAAACATTGCTTTAATTATGATCTTATGCGATCAATTAACGGCGGCAAGCAGATGAAAACCGTTTGGCAATTTCTGCCGCCCAGCAATGATGAAAAGTTTTATGGCAAGCATCCCACACAAAAACCAGTAAAACTTATGGAGCGTTTTATACAGGCTTCAACTATGCCGGGGAATGTAATTTTAGATCCTTTTATGGGAAGCGGGACGACCGGGGTTGCTGCACTTATGCACGACAGGCAGTTCATAGGTATAGAGCAGGATGCCGAGCATTTCAAATTGGCGGAAAAGAGACTTGAAGATGTTCCGAATTTGTTAGAGGTCGCATAATGAAAAAAGATGGCATAGGCGGAGCAAATACAAAAACCGGACTTGCATTTGAGGGGAAGACCGATCTGGAAACATTCCTGAAAAAACAGAAAGGCTATTCTGTTATCAAAAACGAATTCACAGAGATAGTTTATAATAAAAAATCTGTGGCGTATATTTTCAAGAAACACGATCTTTACAAATTCTTGGATTCCCGAAATGTTGATTGGAAATCTATTTTATCAAAGAAACTTCTGCCTGATGATTCTATTTATGTGGTCGTGAACAATACACTATTTATTATTGAAATTAAATATCAACAGGTTACGGGATCGACGGATGAAAAATTGCAGACTTGTGATTTCAAGAAAAAACAATATAAGAAATTATTAGCACCGCTGAATATAGATGTTGAGTATATTTATCTGCTAAACGATTGGTTCAAAAAGCCCGAATATAAAGATGTGCTTGACTATATAGTATCAGTAGGATGTTCATATTACTTTAATTATATTCCGTTGAATAAATTCAATTTACCCGTTCCCAAATAATAAAATATGAACATACAAATGGGAATAGGGGGACGGGGATTACATAGATTTTGATTTGTTCAATCTATCCAGCGCGGCGCGGAATGAATCATTGAAATCGCTGCAACATCCACCGCAACTTACCGCAATGCGTCCCGCGCTCCAAGCAAAGTTGCGGATTCCATCCAATCGATTGCCCACAAAAATTCCGAAATTTAATGCCTGTCCATTATCCTGAACCGGCACGCCCAAGGCGCGGCACCACCTGGTCGGCTTGTTAAAATTATATTCTTCTGGAACTGCTTTGCCGACACATTTCGCGTAATCGCCATCGTGAAATTTTGCGGGAATAATCAAAAACTGGTCTATGTTTATCTGATATTTTGCGCCCAGTTCTACGAATTTGGAAAAGTTATTTCCGATAAAATCATTATCCTTTTCATCCAATTTATATTCCGGCTGCCAATAGAATTTATCGTTTCCGTCCATTGTCTTTTGACCATTTGCATTAATCACCAAAATCTGGCTTGGGGAGTAAGAATGTTTGAACATACGATATTCGCTGTCAGAAATTTTCTCGAACGATTTGCCATATAGTTTTGGCGAGTTTTTGAATTGCGCTTGAAGCCATTCATACATTTTAAGTTGGATTTCTTCGGATTGGGTGTCGATGTCTTGTAATTTGCAATCTATATTTTGAAGGTCAAGTAGCATTTCGCGGCTCCTTTGGATTGTTAAGGGCATTGTAAATGAAATGTTCATTTTGTCAATGACTTTTCATAAGCGACCATCTGGCATTTTGGACATTTATAGTGTATAGTGCAGATATGAACACACAAAATGCTTTTGATTTATTAAGGTCGTCCGGGAATGCGCGGGATGCGAAGATTATTTTGCGGCATATAGTCGGCGATATTTCGACCTGTGCCGGAATAACAATTTTGCAATCGTTTCGCGTGTGGAATGCGGCGCGGAAATTGCGCCTGAAAGTTCCCGTTGCGAAAATTACAGGGGTTAAGGAATTTTACGGCTTGCCGTTTGAAACGGGAAGGGCGACACTTGACCCGCGGCCGGATTCCGAAACGATTATAGAGGCATTGTTGAGGCATTATCCGCGCGATGCCGCGCCGCGGATTTTGGATTGCGGCACGGGCACGGGATGCCTTATCGGCGCGGCGTGCACGCAATTGCCCAATGCGAGAGGGGTTGGCATTGACATTTCGCATTCGGCGGTGCGGTGCGCTGGGCGGAATATGCTCCGCCTTGGGCTGTTCGGGCGCGTGGCGATAAAGCGGCGCGACTTTGGGCAGCCATTGCCCGAGAGTTTTGACATTATTATAAGTAATCCTCCTTATATAGCGACGGGCGACCCGCGTGTGGATGCGGGGGCGCGGCACGATCCAGCTCTTGCGTTGTATGCGGGCGCGGACGGGCTGAGCGCGTATCGTGCGCTGGCGCGGGCGATTCCCGCGATGCTGGCGGACGGCGGCAAAGTGTTTCTTGAAATTGGCGAAGGGCAGGCTGTGGATGTAGAGGAAATTTTCCGCGCGGAGGGTTTTCGCCTAAACGAAGTCGTGCGGGATTTAGGCGGGATAGAGCGCGTATTAGTTTTGACAAAAAACCAATAAGAATTTATTTATAAAATTTTTACTTGCGCGATGGCGCAACGAACTATATAATGCCCCTGTTAATAAAATAAACAAAGGAGAAAACTAATGCTTTTAACAATAATTATTCTTGCTGTCGCTGCTGCCCTGTTCATCTGTTCAGGTGTTGCTCTTGCGAAAGCCAAGAGCCAAACCCCCGCGATTGCTTATGCTGAAAAGGCATTAAAGTTCGTTGCGATTATACTTGCAGTTTGGGGCGTGAACCGCACTGGACTGGGGACATATAACTATCTAGCGCAAACCAATCCGATGATTTTGCAGGAGATGGTAGAGAATATGCGCGAAGCTCAGACACGCGATGCTGGCAAAGAGATAAAGAAATATGTTGCAAACAATGCTGCATTACTTGAAGCCAACGCGCCGATTATCGGCAATGTATCTGGCAAAAAGGTAATATATTTGTTCTCTGATTATACCTGCCCGTATTGCATGCGCGTTCATGGCGAACTGATGCGCGTCATTGACGAAGATCCGGAAGTCAAATTAGTATTAAAGAACTTCTCGGTTCACGGCGTTATGTCCGACATTCCGGCCAAGGCGGTTATTGCTGCGAAAATCCAGGACAATGCCAAAGCGGCGAAATTGGATAAATTGTTGACCTCTTCGACTGATTGGTTCAGCGAAGCCCGTAATGGCGGCGATGTTGAAAAGAAAGTTTCGTCTGCTGTTATGAAATTGGCCAAGGATGCTGGTTTGGATATAAAGAAGTTGGAAAAAGATATGGCTGAATCACGCGAAGTGGCGCAAGAATTGTTCCAGGTTCGTGAATTGACCAATCGTTTTCAGATTTCTGGCACGCCATATTTGATCATCAACAATCAATCCTTCCCGGGTGCGATTCCGTATGAGCAGATCAAATCGGCTTTGAACAAGTAATATAGTTGTCATCCCGGGGCTTGACCCCGGGATCTCGCAAACAAAAACCCGGGCTTTATGCCCGGTTTTTTTATTTGCGAATAAATTCCCCTCCAAGGTGGAGGGGTGTCGCGCCGTAGCGAAGCGTAGGCGGACGGGGTAGTGGTCAGAAATTCCCCTCCGGTGGAGGGGTGGCGCGGCGTTGCCGCGCCGGGGTGGTCTCGGGCGCAAGCCTTAGTCCATTTTGCACTTTTTTTCTAACAAAAATTATGATATAATTCAGAAAATGAACACAAAGAAATTTATTTTTCTTAGCACTATTGCGATGTTGATCGCCACTGCGTCTTCGGCATTTGCGGCTGAACAGGTGGCTCGTAGCAGCCGCAGCAGTCAGTCTATTGCGGCGCGAACTGCGCCTGTGCCTGCGGCCGTTGTCGCCGCGCAACCTGTCGCGGCTGTGCCTGCGGCGGTCGCGCCAACTCCGGCGGCAGTTGTTGTTTCGGATCCAGAACCCGAAACGGCGCGCGCATCAATTCGTATGGGGTCTAATGTTATGTCGGCGAATTCGGCGGCTGGCAACCGGGCTGCTATGATTTCTGGTATTTCATCAACATCTGCAATTGCATCGGTTGTCTCCGAACCCGAACCTGTTGTTGCTGCTGTTGCGGCGGCACCAGTTGAATCCAATGATGGCACTGTTGAAGAATGCAAGGAAAGTTATTTTAATTGTATGGATCAATTCTGCTTGTTGGAATATAGCGATGGTGAGCGTTGCGCTTGTTCCGCACAAATTTCCAGCCACGACAAGGCGATTGCGGAATTAAAAAGAATGCAGACCGAGGCTGAAAAAATTATGAACGAGGGTGTAGAGCGGGAAAAGCTTGGGGCTAAGGCTGACCTTGTAATGGGCGCGAAAAATGTAAAGGTAAAGAAAACCTTGAACCTGTCATTTGACGAAGACGAAGATGGCAGTGATGATGTTGCCGAAGTTGCGATGCGCGGCGCGGAACTTTATACATATGCCTCTAATTCTTGTAAAGAAAGATTGGCGAAATGCGGCACGGATTCTGAAATGACCAAGACATTATATGGTCAGCAGATTCAGCGCGATTGCGGTGCGTTCACGAAATACCTTGGCGACCAAAAGAAGGTTGTAGAAAATAATAAGTTGGCTGCCGAGCGGTCGGTTCGTGCGGCGCGTGTTGAAATGCTTGGTCAAACGAATAAATATAATCGCGGCGAATGTGTAATTGCGATGAAGGATTGCGTTGCGACCAAGGGCGGATGCGGAACTAATTTCGAGAATTGTTTGGATGCAAAATTGCTGACTCGCCGTTCCAGTGCTTGCGAGAATATCTTGGAGCAATGTATGGCGGTGCGGAATGATGTAGAAAAAGATTGGGCGGAAGAACAGAAAGCGATATTGGTCGAAGCCGCGAAATTTGCAGACAGAAATCGCCGCGGGACTTGCCTTGCGCGGGTTGATTCGTGCTTGGAAGAATCCTGTGCGCCGACCGTTAATGATCAATGTTTGACTGATGTGCGGATTGCGCGAGGCGTCTGCCCGGTTATGGACGAATGCGATCAACTTGTTCCTGGGTTGGCGAATGTATATTCATCTCGGCTTGCTGCGGCGCGCACTCGGTTCTGCGAGAATGATTTGTCTGGTTGCTTTAAGAATGCGTGCGGCGCGAATTATAACAATCCTGCGTGCGTAGGCAAGTCGATGACTGAGATTGGCAAGATGTGCCCGCAGCGGATGTTCCCATCTTGTAGCGGAATGCAGGATTACGCGGCGATCCAGGCGAGTGTATTTATGCAGGTTGACTTTGCGTTGATGGCGGGTTGCATTAATGAGTTTGCAGAGGTTATGGGTCGGACTTGCGGCGCGGATATGGCGTTGTGTGTGCCCGAATCTGTTGGCGCGCCGATGACCATAAATTCCATAGCGGAATTGAACAAGTATGATTACAAGGCGGATGTTTCTGCGGCGGTGAACAAGGCGTTCACTGCGATGGAAAGCGATCCGACCATTGCGAATTGCAAGGGCAGTATGGGCAAGCAGGTATTCACGACATCGAAATTGCTTGGGACTATGTTGGCAGAGCAAAGGGCAAGTAGGAATTTTGTTCGGAAGTTGGCAGAATTGACCAAGGCAGCGGATTTAGAAACTGCTCGTCAGCAGTGCGAAAAGTTGGGTGAAAAGGGCAAGGATTCCGAGGGGTCAAAGATAGAATCTGTTGTGTTCCAGCCTGCGTTAAGAAATTGCCATATTTGCCGCGTGCAGATTGTAAAGGAAAAGGGCGGTATGGATAAGGGTTCTGCGGCGATGCAGGCGGGCGCGGGCGGTATGGCTGCTGGCGCGGCGATTGGAACTAAGATTGCACCCGGCATTGGCAGTGCGATTGGTGCAGGGGTCGGCGCATTGGGCGGTGCATTGTTTGGTGCATTGTCTGCGAAGGAAACCGAGGACGAGCAGAAATTAACATCCTGCGAAGATGTGAATATGTAAGCCATCAATTCCCCTCTCATGTGGAGGGGTGCCCGCAGGGCGGGGTGGTTGAGTTTATAACAAAAGGAGCATAAAATGAAAAAAATACTTATGGGTTTAGCGGCACTTGCGGCACTTGCCGGTTGTAAAGATAGTGGCAAGCCACTGCAACTGAATTGCGAAGGCAAGGATGTAAAGGTATTCTTTGATAAAACTGGCACGCCGGAAACTGCCGTGATTAACGATAAGTTCAGTGTGAAGATTACGGATCGGATTCCGGGCTTTCCGGGATATGTTGGCGAAGTCATTTGGGGCGACAAGGGTGATTTGACTTATATCTGGCAGTTAGTATTGCGGAATAACGATGATGGTGATTGGACATTGTTGGTTGATACTGGTTATACAGCAAATTGCGTCAAGGTTAATGAGTAATTAAAGGGGCGGAATCTTCCGCCCCTTTGCATATAATTCCCCGCCAATGGTGGCGGGGTGGCACGAAGTGCCGGGGTAGTGGTCATAAGTCATCCCCCGGCTTGACCGGGGGATCTCGGCAAAATTAAATTCCCCTCCAAGGTGGAGGGGTGCCGACGAAGTCGGCGGGGTGGTTGAGTCTTAGTAAAAAGTTTTAATTTAACATTGCAACACTGAACCGCTTCGGCGCACAGGTGGGCAGGACGGACGCCGGGTGAGTAGAGGCACTCTCGCGTCCGTTTTTTTATTTGCCGGGCGGGGTCTCCGAACCCCGCCCGTAATTTTCATTGACAAAATCGCCAATTCCTTTACAATACTCCCAATAAACAAAGGACGGCAAAATGATACAAGAACTTCAAAACATAGATTGTAAAGTTCGGGATATAGATTCTCTTTCCGATTTAACCCAGTTTAGTATATACAAAGCTCTTAATCCAAGGTTCCATAATTCGCCATTATTATGTGGCAAACCATTCGAGAAAGTTTCGGGCGTTTCGGATGAATTATATAAAATTTTCGAGTTATTCTATTCTCCATCTAGGATTTTGGTCATTGATGACAAGGGTCAGCACACATTGGACGGCAATACCAAGTATTATTGGAAACCTGAATATCCGTTTGATGCAGACGACACAAAGTATATACAAGACAAGTTCAGCAAATTTGTGGACTTGGGCGAAGAGCATCATATAAATGTCGGACAGGTGTTGCTAGTCCCGGTCAGGCTTAGAAATAATGAATTTGCAAAGATTGTGGGTGATGTTGTTCCTGACGATTATGATTTTCATTATCCAGATGCAAATTGTCGCGCGCTGTGCGTGCCGTTCGAGGGCAGGGAAACCCCGCTTAATTTCGGAATTTTATCGGATAGACAAGAAAGCATACAACAATTTGCGTGGTGCGCGAGCCATAATTTATTGATAGCTGCTGGCGAACGAGATGATTTTCGTTGGGCGGTTCGGTATGCGTTTAACAATCGCATTCGCTAAGATAACACAAAACCAAAGGGGGCGCAAATGTCAGAATCGTTTGAACAAATCTCGAACAATAAATGGGGCGTATTCGGAATGCCTTATGAGTCCAGCCAAATCATAAGGCTGCGCGAAGACGGCGAGGAGACTTTTGACGGCAATACAAAGTATTATTGGAAGCCGGAATATCAGTTTGATCCCCAGACCAATTTTTGGATTCAGGAAAAATTCTATGTATTTAATTTGTTGGGCAGAGAATATGGTATGGATATAAATCAAGTTATAATTGTTCCGATTAAGTATAAAGAGAATGAATCTGCAAAATGCGTGGGCGAGATTACGCCCGAGGCGTATGATTTTAATCTCACCACCGAATGGGCGCGTGGATTAGTTGTTCCGTTTAATGGGGAAATCCCGTTGGATTTTGGTATTTGTACAAGTAATACGCGGCCTTTGGATGGTTTCGTGTGCCAAGCAAGTCTTAGTGCAATTGGTGGCGCGCTTGGCGGCCATGGGAAGTTCCGGGAAGGCTTTTGCGCCGCCCTGGCCAAAGTCGCCACGAAATAAGGGTAATCCCCCCACACCCAAATTCCCCTCCAATAATAATGTCATCCCGGGGCTTGACCCCGGGATCTCGCAAATTAAACCCGGGCTTGCCCGGGTTTTTTAATTCCCCTCCAAGGTGGAGGGGTGGACGCGAAGCGGACGGGGTGGGGAAAGAGCGCAATCCAACCACTCCCCACTTATTATTTCCGCAAACGGCAGGTTATCAAATAAAATTCCCCTCCTGTGGAGGGCGTCGCGGCTCGCGTAGCGAGGCGGACGGGATGGTTTAACCACCTTTCCAACCCCGCAACTTTAAGCCTTGACAAAATAAAAATTTATTCTATAATGCTCCCATATAAACCAAATGCCAGGGGGCATAAAATGATACTTGACCTACAAAACATAGAGATTGACTTAAAGAACATCGATACCTTGCCGGAAGAAACGCAATTAATAATGTATAAATTCCTTAATGCAAAGTTCAAGAATTCGCCAAAAATATATGGCAAATCGTTTGAAAAAATTTCTGATAATGAATATAAGATTTTCGGCCTTACCTTTGCGCCGTCGCAGATTTTGGTATTAAACGATTGCGGACAGGCGACTTTGGATGGAAACAATGTATATTATTGGAAGCCGGAATATGAATTTTTTCAGTCTGATATAAGGGTTATCAAAGAAAGGTTTGGCCGTTTTACCGAAGCCGGTGAAAAATATGGTCTGCGGATCAATCAAGTTGTTGTGGTGCCTGTGGCCGAAGGTATTGATAGCAGATACGCAAGATGCCTTGGCGAAGTCTCTGCTGATCCCTATAATTTTGATAAACCGGAAAGTTATGCCAATGCGTTGGTAGTTCCGTTCACTAACGGCCGGGTATTAGACTTTGGACTTTGTCGTGGTGCGCGTCCGGTTAAATTTCCAGAAAGCTCTCTCGGCCGACCATTAGACTTTGGAATTTTTTCTGCTGCGCGGGTAAATTTACCGGGTTTTGCACAGAATGTAGCGCGTGTGGTCACTAAATGATATGAGTGGCGGGGACGCGAAGTCGTTTGGCCGTCAGTTCATTGAACAACTTAACCAATCAACAAAACAATGTGTGCACGCATAGGAATTTGATATGAAAGAAAATGGATATATTTCGGACAGCGATGTCAGTGCAGAGTCGGCTCGGTTGACGCCCGAACAGGAAGTTGCTGCTATGCAGGCGCAAAAGATAATTGCATACGAAGATGATGCGGATATGTTAGAGCGTTGGCGCAAGATGCCGATGGAAATGTTTATAGAAATGAATCGTTAAAAGGAAAATGAAAATGGAACAGAACATAGTAAGTTTGCAAACTGACATAAAAGATGTTGTTGCGAAAACCGCGGCGGGCTTTCCGATGATTGCGGGCGAAAAGGATATGGATTATGGCAGCGGCTTTGTGATTCGGAATGAAAGCGGCGTTGATACGATATGCGTGAATGAAAAATTTTATGAAGCATTGCCGGGCAGTATCAAGACTGATATTGGCGAAGACAAGACCCAGGACATAATTTTCGAGAACAAGAATTGGATTGGCCGGGCGTTGCCTCGGGTGCAGACTGAGTTTCGTGAAAAGTATGATATAAACATTAACATTGTTGGGATAATGGTTATGGGTTCGAATTTGGAACAACCATATTATACGATTGTTGAGGGCGATGCAAAGTTGAGTAATGCGGGACCTGCGGCGGTGTATAAAAGCCGTGTGATTTTGGATAATGGATCTAAATGTGTAGAATCGGCATTTTTATTTTTGGATCGGTTTGCTTCGGCGTCCAAGCGTGCGGAGATTGCGGCAAATTTCTCGTGGCGTGCTGTGTTTGAACGGGCGGACTTCCGCAGGGCATATTTGGCGTCATTGGACAAATGCGCCCAAGCAATCCTCACCCGCTAATTAATAAAAATTCCCCTCCTGTGGAGGGGTGGACGCGAAGCGGACGGGGTGGTTGAGCCTTACACCATAAACGGAATTGTTGGCATTTTAATCAATCTGACTAATCATCAATATATTCTTCTACGATTTCACATCTACAATTTGGATGTATTGGTGGGAAAGCATCAATCTCATCCAAGGTATTAAATATCGTGCCGTCCAACGCTTCGCATTTTTCACAAGTATTTTCGGTAATTTCCGTATGCCATATGTATATTTTGCGTCCGCGGATATTTCTTCCGGTCGCATCTGTCCTAGATTTTCCCGGGTATTGCTTTTCAAAATAATCTTTCACTGCTTTTTGAGTATCTTCATATCGGGGATTGTTTTGATCAGAATAGGCCGGGTTATTCATTAACTCTTTTAATTGTTCGTCGTTTTTAATATTCAAGTTATCAGATAGGCTTTTTGATTCGTTTCCTGGAACAAACCCCTCGTGTCTTCTAATTGCATCAGTTAAAACTTGTTTTTCATCACCTGATAAATCTTTAATTTTGCTGTCTATATTCAGGCTTTTAGACAAGTGGTTGCGATATGCATCTGTATCATTGTCTTCGGGTGGCGCATATGTATTCATCGCATCCCGCACAGTTTTCTCTTTGTGATTGTCTAACCATTTTTCCAATGCTTTTTGACCGGCTTCTTCGGTTGGGAAAATCCCATAATTCCATTTTCCATATGAATATATTCCGACCGCGCCATTTTTTATTGCACTAGCCTCTGTTCCATAAGATAGATTGCCGGGATTATTATTCCGCCAGGAAAGGCTTCCACCTGATTTTACTATTTTAATAATTCCATTATTATAGGTTGTCGTTTTGTTGGATGTGTTTGCATCTGCTGACCATAACGCCATTTTAGTTCCTTTTGGTTGTTAAGTTTTGATTTTTTATTTAGAAAAGATTATTTAATTCGCAGTATTTACCGGATAATTTTTCATCAGAAATTTTATCCCAAACCAACCCTTTTGCATTCAGTATATATTTTCTTTTTATTGCGGTTCTGAGTGATGCAAAATTTTCGTTGTTTTCAAAATCTGGCTCATCTAATGAAATTTTTGTAAGATAAAATTTATCATTTGTTTTTTCGATTTGAACGGCGGATTCATTGCAGTCCGCGCCAGGTTTTTCCTTGACCAAATTTTTTCCTTCAAATTCTATATTTTTGTATAAATCATTTTGCTTTATTGCGAATGAATACATTATATATCCGTGAGCAGTTCCGCTTTCACGATCCGTTTTGATAATCAGATCTTTGATTCCATCATTATTCAAGTCAATGGAGTTTGTTCCATAATTTATCTTGACAATTTCTGCGAAGATTGAAATTGGAAACAAAAACGCAAATAAAATTATAACCTTTTTCACTTTGATATAATATCACAAAACGCGTAAAAAATCAAGCGAAAACGGCTTAAACCATAAATGGCAAGTTATCCAAAGTTCCCTCGGACACACGCACTGAAACATTGATGACCAAGAAAATTCTTTCTTTATTATCCGGCGCGCAGGGAAATACCGCAGCCGGGTTCAGCAAGTGCGAAGTATTGATTGATAACTTCGTCACAAGATGATCGTCATCAAGCAGCGTGTAAATCGCGCCGATATTTTTCGGCATATTTTCGCCGCATTCATTGGAACTTTGCGGACAGCGTAAAGCGTCCAATAAAGTCTTTGTGCGATTGTCTATGTCCGCGCGGGCGAATCCGACAGATTCCGGGTGAAACATTTGCACATCTAACTCCACGAACATTTTCAGTTTTTCAGATACCAGGGGATTGAAAACATAGCCGCCGACATTTTTGGTCAGCACGGGGGCTTTGGTTGGCGTAGGTGCCATATGCGCGGCGAGATTTTTCCAAGGCGAAATGTTGATAAGGGTTTTAAGTTGATTGTGAATGGCCATCCGAATTTCGGAAACATGTTGCGCACGCTTTTTCGGATTGGTCATTAATTCGCCATAATAAAGCAACTTGAACTTCATTTCTTTCTCCTATAATTCCCCGTCGAATAATTTTTCCTGCCCCCAGACTTGGGGGCGGGTGTCGCGGCTGTGCCGCGACGGGTGGGGGTAGTTGGTTATTGGCTATACATCCAACTTTGCATCCAGCGCGTTTGCAACGATAAAGTCTCTGCGCGGCTCTACGATTTCACCCATCAGCATAGAGAATACTTCGTCTGCCTTGGTCGCGTCTGTAATCTTCACTTGATACATAGCGCGGTTTGTGGGATCCATTGTTGTCTCCCAAAGTTGTTCGGAATTCATTTCTCCAAGACCTTTGTATCGCTGGATTGAAATTCCGCCGCGGGCATATCCGAATGCGGCTGTTAATAATTCGGATGGCGAATGGATTTTCTTTTCCGAACCCTTTATGTCCAGTTTTGCGGATGTTTCAAATAGCGAAGTCAGTTCTGCTCGTCCGGCCAAGTTGTTCCAAGCTCTCAGTTCCGGGCTGTCGAAACTTTCATTTGGCAGGGCATATTTGTCCGTTACATTGCGAAGGGTTCTGTGCACGACGATTCCGGTCGCGCGGTCATATTCAACTTTCCAACCCTTGTCAAAGTCTGGTTCTGCGGCGTTCAGGAAATTCTCTGCGCGTTTCATAACTGCCGGGGATGGATCGAAAAGGAATTGCACATCCAAACAGCCGGACAGGGCGAATGCCTCGGCGAAACGCATTGGCAACCCGACATTGTGCAGGCCGGATAGCGCGGACTTAGCCGATTGGCATAGACCTAAAACCCGCGCAAGGTCTGCGCCGGATATGCTGTGTCCGTCAGCGCGAACCAATACGGCATCTTGGATTACTATGTTGGTAAGATATGCTTCCAACTCTTTATCGTTCTGTAAATATGTCTGCGATTTGCCGCGGGTCAGTTTGTAAAGCGGCGGCTTGGCGACATATAGATGTCCGCGTTCAATCAGTTGCGGCATATGGCGATAGAAGAATGTCAGCAGCAGGGTCTGAATATGCGCGCCGTCCACATCAGCATCGGTCATAACGATAACTTTGTGATAGCGAAGTTTTTCAATGTCGAAATCGTCTTGTCCAATGCCCGCGCCGAGGGTGGTGATAAGTTGTCCGATTGTGTCAGAGCCCAACATTTTATCAAACCGCACGCGTTCCACATTCAGGATTTTTCCGCGCAGAGGAAGTATGGCTTGGAATTTGCGATCGCGGCCTTGTTTGGCTGTGCCGCCTGCGGAATCTCCCTCAACGAGGAATAGTTCGCATTCAGCTGGGTCTCTGGATTGGCAGTTGGCAAGTTTCCCGGGGAGTGAGCCAAGTTCGGGCCCATTTTTCTTGCGTGATAATTCGCGTGCTTTACGCGCTGCTTCGCGTGCGGACGCGGCCTCAATAATTTTTCCGATGATAATTTTGCCATCGTTCGGATGCTCTTCCAAGTATTGATAAAGCATATCGTGCACGGCGGCTTCAACTATTGGACGAATTTCGGACGAGACGAGTTTGTCTTTTGTTTGCGAACCGAATTTTGGATCGGGTGTTTTGACACTGATGATGTTGGTAAGACCTTCGCGGAAGTCTTCACCTGACAGCGCAATTTCATTTTTCGTGTGATTGTCGGCAATGTATTTATTCAGCGCGCGTGTAAGTCCTGCGCGGAATCCGGCGAGGTGCGTTCCGCCGTCTTTGTTCGGAATGTTGTTGGTGAAACACAAAGAGTTTTCATTATAACTTGTTGTCCATTCCAAAACTACTTCTACTTGGGTGCCGTCTTTTTCCGACAGCATATGAACGGGTTCTGGGATTAAGAGTTCTTTGGATCGATCTAGATACGAAGCGAATTCTTTCAGCCCTCCGACCGAGTGGAATTCGATGCTTTTCTTTTCCGCGCCGCGAAAGTCTTCTAGGATTATGCGGACATTCGAGTTTAAGAATGATTGTTCGCGCAACCAGGTTTCTGCGGTATCATAGTCAAAGTCAATGAATGTGAATGTAGATGGGCTGGGAAGAAATGTTACTTCGGTTCCGTGTTTATCGCCGGCATTTTCGTTGATGATGTGAATGCCTTCGGTTGGGACGCCGTCTGCGAATTTCATTCCCCATTCTTGACCATCGCGCCATACGCGAAGTTCCAGCCAAGTTGATAATGCGTTCACAACGGAAACGCCGACTCCGTGAAGACCGCCGGATACTTTGTATGCGCCATCGCCGTCGTTGTTAAATTTTCCGCCCGCGTGAAGTTCGCACATAATTAATTCTGCTGCGCTGCGCCCGGTTTCTTTGTTGATGCCTGTGGGGATTCCGCGGCCGTTGTCGCGCACTGTGCAGGATCCGTCTGCGTTAAGGGATACATAGACCAGGTCTGCGTGCCCGGCGAGTGCTTCGTCGATAGAGTTATTGACGACTTCGTAGATCATATGATGAAGACCGGTGCGGTCGCCGACATCACCGATATACATTCCTGGTCGTTTTCGGACTGCGTCTAGACCTTTTAATACTTGTATAGAATCTGCTGAGTAATCTTTCGTATTGGACATATTTTTCCCTTATTTTTTAGTCTGATTATCATAGCCCAAAGGGGTGGCTTTCGCAAGAAAAAAATTGCCCTCAAACAACCGATTTTCACCTGTTGACAAATGCAAATTATATAAAATAGTTTGACTTAAATTCTATGTTTTTCAAATGCCAAAGCGCGCCCGGCGGATTTCACGAATCCCAATCCGAACATAAAGAGTGCGATTCGATGGCGGAGTGAAATGTTCATATCGCGGAATACTCCGGCGCGGCGGATTCGGCGCACGCATTTTGCCACCTTGTGCATTTGATGCCGTAATCCTTTTTGATAAGCCCGCGCCTTGTCCTTTTTCATCTTGCGAAAAATGGATTCAATCCATAGCCGCAGAAACATATAGGCATATCGCTTCACGAACTTTGCATAATCATCGCTATAATTTGGAACATTGTCTGCAATGCTGTTCAGGACGGCGATTACATCCTTTGATACATCGCGGGTTTTGTCGGCGATGACGGATGTTAATGACAGGCGATAGTAGACGGCCATATTCGGGGTAATCGCGCCGACCTTGATCGCTCCGTAAAGGCGCAGCATAAATTCAACATCTTCATATGGATAAATCGCCGGGTCAAAGCGGATGTCGCCCAAAGTTTCGCGGCGGATTAGTTTGCCCCATACGACCACCAAATTCAGGTTTTCTATTTTTTCAGCGAATTCGTGATTTTCTGCAAAGGCCTCAAAATCAAAAACCGGGGCTATGAAGTTTGCATTTTCGGGAATGTGAAAACTTTCGGGAACTTTGGTGTAATTGCCGACAACCATATCCGCATTGGTGGCAGATTGAATTGTCATCATTCCTTCCAATGTTGTTGGGTGCAGCGCATCGTCCGAATCAAGGAAGAATATAAATTCGCCCCGCGCCGCATCTATGCCTGCATTGCGGGCGGACCCCACGCCGGAGTTCTTTGGCATTTTATGGAATACAATTCGCGGGTCGGCGGCGGCAAGGTCGGTAATTATTTGGACGGAGTTATCGTGAGAGCAATCGTCAATGACGATGATTTCGGTATCGGTGAAGGTCTGTGCTTGAACGGAGTTGATACATCCGGCGAGATATTTTGCATTATTGTAGTTTGGAATGATTATGGATATTCTCGGCATTTGTTTGTTTCGCTAAAAAGTTCCCCTCCGTTGGAGGGGTGCCCCAAAGGGGCGGGGTGGTTTAACCATATATCAACACACTGCAAACCTAAATGTGGCTAAACTACCCCGTCAGTTGCTTCGCAACTGCCACCCCTTCATTGAAGGGGAATTGTTGGAATTATTTTACATTACATAACAGTTGTTTGGAAATTTATCAAAATCCTCACGGGTGACTAGTGCTTTTATCTTAAAAGTTTCTCCGGAAGGATTCTTGATAAACAAATTATCAGTATTGATACCATTATCAGGCCACCCTTTTTTCACATCAAGTATTGTTTCTCCATTTCCAAGTATTCCGACCCTTCCGTTTTGATTAACAACTAAAACATTCCTAAAACCTATATCTCCTTGAACCTTGGTATTTAATAAATTTGTTTCAATCTCCCCATAATGATTGGATGGACTACCGGTAAACCCAATAGTGGATAGTTTGCAAAAACTACCTATATGTATATGCAAAGTTTTTCCTTTGGCATTCTTTGCTGCTTCGTTCACCTCATTAATTTTTTGTTTTGCCTTGCCAGTAAAGGAGGCGGCATCTGCCGTGCCAGCAAACATTGCAAGTGCCGCGCCGTATGTTAAGGTTTTCATTATTTTCATAGTTTTTTCCTTTTGGTTAATTAATTAAAAAAAGACCACCAAGGAATTGGTGGTCGGGGAGTTCAAAAAATCATATTCAAGAAATGACCCCGCCGGTCTTCGGGAAACCCTGTTTTATAACTGGCGGCTCCCCGACCTTTGGGCGGGGTAATAAAAAAGGGGGCTTTTATGCCCGCTTCTTTACGCGGATTAACAGCGCAATCTCTTGCGTTGCCTTGAATATGTGCTTTTTGAAGGCACCGACCCCATATCCCTATGGGTTCACAGGAATTTTATCATTTCAGTTTTGCTTTTGCAACTGAAAAATTATCCTACCCCTCACCATCCCCGTCATCTCCGCTCCGCGCGGGATATTTGTAAAAAATTCCCCTCCAAGGTGGAGGGGTGCCCGCAGGGCAGGGTGGTTGGTGCTTGATAATCGCACAAAAGTCCCCTTCGCTGGCGAAGGGGTGCCGCCGAATGGCGGCGGGGTAGTGGTAATAACCTCGCCCGGCTTTGCCGATTCAGTCCATCTGCCATCTTACTTCTTACTTTACACTTCCTCTTTCTTACTCTATAATATCCCCTGTTTAGCAAGGAGTATAAATATGATTAACAACATTAAAAAGATATGGCTCGCGGGGCGCGAGATTTTTCCGATTGTAGAGGGTGGCAAGGGCGTGGCTGTTTCGACGGGTTTGACTTCTGGTCGTTTTGCGGCCGAAGATTGCGCTGGGACTTTTTCGGCTGTTATGCCGGACGGATATGATGAAAATGGCAAGGCTGTTCCAGTTATAACGCCGGGCAAAACCCGGATGGAGCGGCATCGTGAGATGATAAGGAAGTCCATAGAGAACGGATTGCAGAATGTGGAAATTGCTTGGCGCGAATCCAAGGGCAAGGGGCGCATTCTGATGAATATGCTTTGGGGACTTGGCGGCAGCCGCGAGATTTTAGAAGGGATTCTAGAAAAGGCGGATGGTAAAGTGCATGGCCTTTGCGTTGGTGCGGGTATGCCGTATCAACTGGGCGAGATTGCGGCCAAGTTCAAGGTTTATTATCAGCCGATAGTTTCCTCAACGCGTGCATTTCGCGCGCTTTGGTCGCGCGGGTTCGAGAAAAGCCGTGAATGGCTGGGCGGGGTGATTTACGAATGCCCGTGGCGTGCAGGCGGACATAATGGAATTACTTCGGCGGAAGATCCGACCATTCCGCAGAATCAGTTGCCGCGTCTTGTGGAACTCAGGCAGTTTATGAATTCGGTTGGTTTGGCGGCTGTGCCGATTATTATTGCTGGCGGGATTTGGAGTTTATCCGAAGCGCACGCTTATATAGACAATCCCGAAATTCAGCCGGTTGCATTTCAACTTGGGACGCGGCCGTTGTTGGCGGCGGAAAGCCCTGTGTCGGAATTGTGGCGGGATGCGCTGTTGAATCTGAAAGAAGGCGATGTTAAATTGCAAAAGTTTTCACCGACCGGGTTTTATTCTTCGGCGGTGAATAACGAGTTTGTGCAAAATCTTATGGCGCGCAAAGGGCGCGAAGTTGCGTTCTTTGACGAACCGGCGGACGGCCGCGTTGCATTAGACAAGTCATTCCACGGCTTGACCGGGGAATCTCGGCAATTTTTCGTGAACGCGTCCGACTTGGAAAAAATCAACGAGTGGCGGGCGCAGGGTTTTGTAGTTGCGATGCCGACCCCGGATAGTTCATTTGTGTTCGAGACCGAGGCGATGGCAAAGAACATAATTGCACAGCAGAATGCTTGTTCAGGATGCTTGGCGGCGTGTAAGTTCAGCGGCTGGAATTCGTTTGAACCGGATAAAGAAATGCCGCGCGATCCGCGTAGTTTCTGTATAAAGAATACATTGGTAGCGGCGGCGCATTCCAAAGCGGACGGCAAGAATTTGATCTTTGCGGGGCATTTGGCATATAAGTTTGCGAATGACGAATTGTTTGCGAATAATTCCCGCCCGACCATTCACGAATTCATAGAGCAAGTCAAACAAGGCCTATAATCGCACAAAAGTCCCCGCTTTTTTGTCAGCCCCGCGCAGGCGGGGCTAGGGCTAAAAAGTGCGAGCATAGCGAGCCAACTAAAACGGCACCTATGGTGCCGTCATCCCCGCGAAGGCGGGGATCTCAAATTGTAAAATGCAAAAAACTCACCCCACCAAATTCCTCGCAAACCCTTCTGCATCAAATGCCGTAATGTCCGACAACCCTTCACCATTGGTGGTGAACATAATTGGCAGCGGGGATTTTTCAGCCAGGGCATAAGATATAATCGCACCCGCTCGCGCTGTGCCGTCTAACTTCGTAATGACAAGTCCCGTCAGCGGAATTTTTTCACCGAATGCGCGAATTTGTTGCGTCATATTTTGCCCGGTGGTTCCGTCTAAAACCAGCCAAGATTCGTGCGGTGCGTCCGATATTAATTTTTTCATAACGCGAATGATTTTGGGCAGTTCGTCCATCAGGTCGCCGCGCGTCCCCAGCCGTCCTGCGGTATCGATGATGGCGATATCAAAGTCTTGTTCCAGGGTTTTGTAAGCGACACTTGCGGGATCGGCATTGTTGCCGGATATAAATCCCGCACCGGTAAGCCGCGCAAATTCCGCCAGTTGTTCTGTTGCGGCGGCGCGGAAAGTATCCCCCGCTCCGATTACAATTTTTCTGCCTTTCCATAAATTCGCTAACTTCCCGATTGTAGAAGTCTTCCCCGCGCCATTAACGCCTGCCATCATAATGACTGCGCGTTCTGGCAGTTCCAGTTTTCGTTCCAGTGGTTTTAATATGGCGGAGATTTCTACGATGAGTGAATCGCGCATCGCGTCAAAATTTTCACCACGCACTTTGCGCGCGATGCGGATGCGCGTGGCGTCAATCGGAGCGACATCGCCAGCGATTAGAATTTCTTCTAATTGTTCTGCGGATATTGCGTCAGGTTTATTCCGCCCGAAGATTTTTGTAAATAAACTCATTTGTCTTCCAACGCTGCTACACCGGGAAGAATTTTACCTTCTATAAATTCCATAAATGCTCCGCCTGCGGTAGATACATAACTTAACTTGTCTAACACTCCGGCGATTGTCAGCACTGCGACTGTGTCTCCGCCGCCTGCGACGCTGATGATTTTGCCGTCGATTGTGCGCTTTGCGAGGTGCCGCGCGATTGCGACCGATCCGCGCGAAAAGTTTGGCCATTCAAACATTCCGACTGGACCATTCCAAAGTATGGTTCCCGATTGGTCGATTTCGTTCAGGTAGCGGGTTATTGATTCGGGACCTGCATCTAAAATTATATCGTCGTCTTCGATTTCGTCTATGCCGCGTATGAAACTATCGGCGCATTTTTCTGGAACTTTTGCGACTGCTTTGTCGGTTGGCAGAAGTATGCGGCATCCTTCATCTTCGGCGGCGGCCAAAATTTCAAGCGCGATGTCAGCGCAGTTTGCCTCATATAAAGACTTGCCCATTCCATATCCTTGGGCGAAACGGAAAGTATTTCCCATTGCGCCGCCGATGATTATTGCATCGGCTTTTTTAACCAGATTTTTCATCATTTCAATTTTGGTAGAAATTTTCGCACCTGCGATGATGGCGAGTAGTGGTCGTTTTGGTGCGTCAACAATTTTGGTTAACGCGGCGACTTCGCGTTGGATTAGCAAGCCTGCATAACTCGGAATTATTTTTGTGATGCCTTCGGTGGATGCGTGCGCGCGATGTGCGGTTCCGAACGCATCGTTGATGTATATGTCGGCGCGTGCGGCGAGTTCTGCGGCGAACGCGGGATCATTTTTTTCTTCACGCGGATCGAATCGGATATTTTCTAACATAATGACATCGCCGGATGCGTCTGCGCCAAAGCCGACTGGAAGACCCAACACTTCTGACATTCGTTCTGCGATTGGGCGTAGTGTCAGTTCTGGCGTGATACCTTTTGGGCGACCCATATGGGATACGATTATGACTTGTGTTGCGCCGCGTGCGATTAATTCACGGATAGTTTCAGCGGATTGAACGATGCGAAAGTCGTCGGTTATTTTACCATCTTCCATTGGGACATTAAGGTCGCTGCGGACTAGGATTTTTTTCCCAGTTATATCTACATCTTGAAATTTTCTCAGTTTCATTTTTATTTCCTATAAATTCCCCTCCAAGGTGGAGGGGTGCCCGCAGGGCGGGGTGGTTGAGTTTCTCACCGGCGCATAACTTTTTCTATGATGCGGAGTTATACCATATTTTTTTATCGCGTTCAAGTGTTCTGCTGTTGGGTATCCGGCATTTCGCGCCCAACCATACATTGGAAATTTTTCATCCAGTTCGCGCATTGTTGCATCTCGGGTTTCTTTCGCCAGTATGCTTGCCGCCGCGATGGATATTGATTTGGAATCGCCCTTTACGATTGCTTGGCACGGCAACCCGGGAATGACTTTATTCCCATCTACTAGCATCAAATCGTATTTTAATTCGCGCGCCGCGCGCCGCATTGCTTCCAGCGAAGCATTCAATATATTCATCTTATCGATTTCAGCGGCAGAGCATTCTGCAATTCCGAAATCAACTTTTCCTGCCGCGCGTTGTTCGCATAGCCACTTAAAGGCAGTGGCGCGTTGTGCCGCGCTCATCTGTTTGGAATCGCGTATGATTGGCATATCGGAAAAATCATGCGTTAAAAAAATAACTGCGGCGGCGACAACGGGACCGCATAGTGGACCTCGCCCGGCCTCATCGCATCCTGCGACTTGGCTGCCTGCGGCGATTTCCAAATCAAAGGTCGGATTTATTTTTTGCATTGATTGTCGTCATATCATCCAGCGAAGAATGTAATGGCCATTGTCCGTCTGCCAGATCGGAAAGTGTGGTGTTAGGCTGATTCAGGCGCGCGCGGTAAAGCCATAAATTTGCCATAACGATTTTGATATATTCGCGTGTTTCCTTTGCTGGAAAACTTTCAATGTAAAGCAGCGGGTCGTCCGTATGGAATCTTTTTTCCCATCGCAGCATTCGCCCTTCGCCGGCATTATATGACGCAAGCATTTTGATCAGGTTGTTATCAATGTGGGTTCGTGCCAAAAGGTTTCCGATTAAAGTCTGCCCCAAATACACATTGTGGTTTGGCGTGCCAAGGTCAAGTTGATTCAGGTTTATGTGGTTTTGCCGCGCGACCACTTTTGCTGTTTTCGGCATAATCTGCATAACGCCGAACGCGCCCGCGTGGCTTTTTGCATTTGATTTAAAGGCGGATTCTTGGCGGATGATTGCGAAGACTAATGCGCGGTCTACGCTCCATCCTTTCAGCGGGTTCCAGTTCGGGACTGGGTATGCGGCGGAAGAAATCATATCCGAATCGATTTCCATAATTCCGCGTTCACGAACGATGCGCCCCAGTTGCAACGATACTCGCGGCAGGTCTGCTGCAACTGCGAGTGCGTGAACAGCGTGGAGTAGGGCGTCGCTTGCGTCTTGTGTGGCAAGGTATCTGAATTGCCGTTCTGCGGCTTCGATTTGTTCAACTTGTAATAGGGCCATTCCGCGCATTCCGTATGAATGTTTCATAATTTCCGCGACATCGCGCTTGCTAAGGTTCTGTTCAAAGAATTTGAATTTAGGTTCGTGTCCCAGCATTTTGGTGCTGAGTGCGCCATAAAAAGTCTGTGGATTTTTAGATGCGTTTTTCCAGAATTGTCTTGCGCGGGACGAATCGCCGTTTGCGTCTGCGCTGCGTCCTGCCCAGAATCCGGCCTCGGCTTTGCGCGGTTCGCCGATGTGTTCCAGATCAAGCATACGACCGAAGTATTCTGCTGCATCTGAGAATCTTTCATTTTTGAACGAGATTAGACCCATTGTCCACAGGCCGTATTCCGAACCTGATTCTGCGCTAATTTTTCCCCATCGTTCTGCCATTTCGAATTGCGCGTCTGTGTAATACATGAATGCGAGGCGTCCGGCGAGGCGTCCATAGTCGGAAGATGACAGGGCGCGTTTAACGGCCGAATCGTCCAACACATTTTTTGCATTAAGGGTTTTGCCGCGTTGGAGTGCGCGCTTAAATGATGCGATTTTGGAATTGATATTTTTTGCATATGTGCCGGAAGTAATTTTTTCCGATTCTGCGGTGCCGTCTCGGGCGGATAGTAGGGTTGGCAGCGCGGGCGGGCGAGTGTTTAATTTATTCCCGCCTTTTTTGCGGGCGAGTTGATAGATGGACTCCGCGCCCGGGTGCTTGGAATTTTTGGATAGCCATAGGTTCAGTTCGGAGAGCGAAGCGTGATAATTTTTTGCCATATATCGTTGGTATTGCGCTTCGCCGATAAGGATTTTATCGGACGGCTTGTTGTCCATTTTTTTTGCGGCGTCAAATTTTCCTGCATCTTGAAGTCGGAACATTTCGCGGTAAATTTCCGCATCATCATCGGACAGGATTGTTGGCAGGTCTGCGCGCGCATTGAATGCGAAAACGGATATAAAAAGTATGCAGAGTATTTTTTTCATTTTAGAATAGCCGTCCTGGGATTGGTTTTGGTGAAAGTCGGCAGAATTCCTGTCCGTGTTCTGGCTCTGGGATTTTAGAGATCAGGTCTCGGAATTCGGACACTTTGGAAAATTTACGATAGACGGACATAAAGCGGATGAATGCGACCGGGTCAAGTGCGAGTAGTGCTTCGGATATGATAAGGCCGATTGCCTCGGAAGTTATTTCATCTTCTTTTGCTTCGGTTTCTATGCGTCGTTGAACTGCGGATGCGATTTTTGTAATTTGCGAATCTGGGATTTCTCGTTTACGGCAGGCGATTCGGATGGCGTGTTCTACTTTTTCGTGGCTAAAAGGTTCAATATGTCCGCTGGTTTTACGAACGCTCAGGTCGCGGAGTTGTATATATTCCAAAGTAGTAAATTTCATTCCGCAAATGTTGCATACACGCCGCCTTTTGATAAAGGTGTCGTCTTCCGAGGGGCGGGAATCTCGGACTTGCGAGTCTGGTTCATTGCAGTATGGGCATCTCATTTGTGGAATAGTATCATAGGTTATTGATATAGTCAATAAAAGTCCCCTTCGCTGGCGAAGGGGTGTCAGCCGCAGGCTGACGGGGTAGTGGTTAATAATAACCCCTTGATTTTACCCAATATATACCCCAATCAAGAAATTTATTTATGAAAATTTATATTCAATTCCGGCGAACTGCATAAAAAATATGATATAATGTGTGTTATGAGAGAATTCAGAAACCGCATTTTAGAGGGCGATTGCGTGGACATTATGCATAAATTGCCCGATGGTTGTATAGACGCAGTCTTTGCCGACCCGCCATATAATTTGTGTCTTGGCAAGGATTTGTTCAGACCCGATCAGACATTTGTGGATGCAGTGGATGACGATTGGGATAAGCCGTGCGAGGATTATGACGAATTTACCAAGAATTGGCTGGCCGAGGCCAAAAGGGTGTTAAAGCCGAATGGTGCGATGTGGGTAATGGGGTCGTATCATAATATATATAAGATTGGCGCGATGATGCAAAAGTTGGGGTTCTGGATAATTAATGATGTGGTGTGGGTAAAGAATAATCCGATGCCGAATTTCAAGGGGACAAGGTTCACGAACGCGCACGAGACATTGATATGGGCGTTGCCGAGTAGGGGCGCGACCAAATATACATTTAATTATGATACGATGAAGAAACAAAACGGCGGGAAACAGATGCGTTCTGATTGGTGGCTGAATATATGCCTTGGACCCGAAAGGTTAAGGGACAAGGATGGACGGAAGGTTCATTCAACGCAGAAACCGATGGATTTGATGGAAAGGGTAATTTTGGCGACGACGAAACCTGGGGATATAATCCTAGACCCATTTTTTGGATCCGGGACGACGGGCGCGGTGGCAAAGAAGTTTCATCGGGATTTCATAGGGATAGAGCGCGAGGCGGCGTATATAGACGCGGCGGGAAAAAGGATAGAGGCGACGATGCCCGTGGCGGATTTGTCGGAATATCAGGCGGCGGAAAAGAAGGAAGAGATGAGGGTGGCGTTCGAGCAGTTGTTGGAATTGAGATTGCTGAGTGCTGGACAAACATTAGTTTCGCCAAAGGGCGAAAGGGTGGTTATTACGCGGGACGGAATGGTTCAGCACGCGCTTATGGGCAAGAGATCTATACACCAAATGGCAGCATTATTGCAGAATACGCAGGCGTTTAACGGGTGGGATTATTGGTCAGCGATTAAGCGGGACGGCAGTTTGGTTTCGATAGATATAGTGCGCGATGCCGCTCGTAAGATGTTGGTTGATATAGATAAAGAACCCCTCCAAAAGGTTGCTTAAAAGTCCCCTTCGCTGGCGAAGGGGTGGCGGCGGAGCCGCCGGGGTAGTGGTAATTTTCATTATTATATATTAATTTATTTGGTGGAGATGCAGAGATTCGAACTCTGGACCCAATGATTAAAAGTCATTTGCTCTACCAACTGAGCTACATCTCCGATAGATTATCCATTCCGATTAAGCGGAAGTGGAGCAGGCAACGAGATTCGAACTCGCGACCTCAACCTTGGCAAGGTTGCGCTCTAGCCAGCTGAGCTATGCCTGCATTGCGGGACATAATATATTAACCCTTTCTGAAATGCAAGTTGTTTTTATCGTCATCCTCCCGACTACTAAGTCCCCTTCGCTGGCGAAACCATCTGGATGCGAAGCAGACGGGGTAGTGGTTGTCCGAAGTGTCGTGGTGGTCTTGGGCACAATCTTTGCATAAAACCACTTGAACTGCATATTGCAAGTTTGTTAGAATATAATTGTCATTCCCGCGAAGGCGGGAATAGGGCTTAATTGGTTGTCGGCGAAGCCGACGCAAAATAAAATTCCCCGCCAATGGTGGAGGGGTGTCGCGCCGTAGCGAAGCGTAGGCGGACGGGGTAGTGGTAATAAGTCATTGCCCGGCTTGATCGGGCAATCTCGGCAAAATAAAAAAGGAACAACGACGATGGCGAAACTAGCGCGTAAAGTATTTGGCTTTATTGGTTTCTTGCTTGGGGTGTGGTTGTTTGGCAAGGGCACGGCGACTGCGGGAATACAGGTGAGTGGTAAGGACTTGTCAGCATCCAGCCGAGTGAATGCATTGAAACAATATGATATTTCGAGATTTGCCCGGACTGGCGAAATTCGCGCCAATCGCAAAGTCAACCTCTTTGCATATGCTTGCGTCCCACAAAAATCGCAGACAATTGAACAAATTATTGCTGGGGATAGTGGGGGGGGGCTTAATGTTCCGGATACTCTTTCCACAGATTTATATAAGACTGATCAGTATATATGTTCTGAAGAAACATATGGTCGGAAGGTGGCACAATTTGGTGTTTCCAATTTAACACAAGCATATCTAACAGCATACGATGGAACTCCTGTTGCCGCCGCAACCGACTCCTCAGCTCCCAAATACTCTTGGTGTAGACTCTGTTTAAAAAATACGGATAATTGTGGCAAATGGGTTCTTACCACTCCCGGATGTGCCGCCGCACATTGTGGGCTTACAACTTGGCAGGATAGGCTGAATTGTCATTATGATTTTCAAGGTTGCAAAACCTACTTTAGGGCTGTTTTAATGAATGGCATTCAATAATGGATATTTTATAGATGGGGCTCGTGTATGCAATACAAATAACACTGCTGGACAAGGGGTTCTTTGCAATAACGACACGAGCAAACCAAACGACTATCCTGTCTCATTTTCAC
>JAITCH010000011.1 GCA_031283185.1 Rickettsiales bacterium
GGTTCGATCCGCAGGCAAAAGGCAGACGCCAAGTATGCCGGTTCGTGCGAAGCACGAATTTGCCCAGGACGAATGAGCGCGTAGCGCGAAATTCAATCCCCGTGGGGCTGCCAAAAATTTAGGAATATCTCCCGCTAGAAATCCGATATTATTTCCTGCATAGTTTCCTAGGATAAAAGGGAGAAATAATATGACACATAATGATGTTTGGAATGCGATAGATGCTTTTGCAAGGCATCATAATAGAACGGTATCTTATTTGGCGGGGCATTCTGGGTTAGACGCTACTACATTTAATAAAAGCAAAAGATTTACCAAGCACGGACAAGAGCGTTGGCCTTCTACTAATAGTATATCTAAGATATTAAAGGCTAACAACTGCGACCTAATGGACTTTGTTAGGATATATATGATGTCTTTGGATAAGCTAGGTAAGAAGAAGATGTGAATAATGCTGCAAAGTTTTTTAACTAATTCCCGTTAAATTATACCAGCGGATTTTAACATTTTATCTAAAACAATAAAACCTTTATCAATTTCAACCCTAAGTTTCTGTAATTCCGATGGCGGTTTAAAAATATTAACTGTTTTTTTCTTATATGGCTCAATTATATGATTATGAGCATGATGATTTCGTATGTCCGGAAATTCTGATAATCTTTGCCTAAACAAATCAAAATATCCCTTTTCTATTGAGCTTAATTTATTATATTCTTGTTCCAAAAATACAATCCCCAAAATACCCAACATACTTTCGAAACGATCTCTTCTAAAAGAATTCAAATCTTCAATCCTTTTTAATGCAATATTTTTACTGGAAACATCCGTAATTTTATCAGCAATTTCGATATATATTTCATCCAAACTACATTCCAACCATCCAAAAAATTCGACACATGATAACTTAGATACTAAATTTAATATCGTATTATTTGTGCCAATGGCATCGGCATATCGGGCGAATCTTGTATTCAACCCTTGCAAAACGGTATCGATATGAATTGAGGAGGGAATCATTATGCGAATGTTTGGATTGCTTTATTTAGTCTGTTCATAGTTTTGTCTTTGCCAAAAACTGCGTATTTAGTTGACTCGTCGCTAAATTCATTGGATCGCAAAATTATAGCAATTTTTTCATTCAAATCATTATCTGACTTATTTTGTATATTAGCTAAATTTTTTGCAAGCCCTATGAGTATTGCTTCTTTAATCGCCCAACTTTGACGTTCTCCAAATTCAAGACGCGTAGCTATTTCTGTTGTACTGTCAAATAAAGTTTTTTTGGCACTTATGTCAATTAACGATAAATTTCGATTTGTCTTCATGTATTTGTCAAGAAATTTTGTCATAGCCCCTGTATATTGTTCATACGAATCAAAAAATGCAAAAAATCTTAATATTCGTTCTTCGTTCTTCATTCTATCTGGACTTCTTTGTTCTGTTGATATTATTGTTTTCCAGCTAGCAGAATCATTAAGCTCTTTTATCATATTATTAAAATGCCCTTGATATGCACAATTTCGAATCTCTTGCGGATATAGAGTCATACTTCCTTGATTCAATCTTTGAAAAATTTTATATAAATATTCCATATTTGATTCGTTATTAAAATCGCCTCGAAGAACAGTTATCGGAATTGTAACATTTATTATAGTAGAATATGGCGAAGCCTTTTTCCCATCCGGGATGTTTTCCAACTCAACTTTTGTTTTTCCGGCGATGTCTTCATGTATCTCTGGCAAATCCATAATTCTAAAATTGTCATCAGACATAAATCGCAGGATGGTGCTGATTCTCTGTAATCCATCAATAACCATTCGCTCGCGCGTTTTATAATCATAGCTAAAACACAAGCTCGGGATTGGCAACTGACGATACAATGAATCTATAAATAAACTTTTGGTTTTGTCAGACCATACGATGTTGCGTTGAAAATCAGGATCGATTCTTAATGATCCATTATCCTTCATTAGTTTTATGTCTTGCAAAGAGCGTGGTTCTGTATAAGAAACCATGTCCTCTGGTGCGGCTTCGAATTTATCATTATAATCTAAATCTTCATTCAAATTAATACATTCTAGATTTTGGTCTATGGGCACTTTTTGCTCCTTTTCGTTATTTTTTTATTATATAGAAATAATTTTAAGAATTCCATAAAAATTAAACTGCAAATTTTCTGTTTTTTATCAGATTTTTTTAAAGACAAGATTGTGTAAATCTCACTAATAAAATGATAAATTGCTGGCGAATATTTCCTGCCCCACTAACACCTAATTTAATAAAAATATCCTCAATCAAGGTTGAGATTTTTATTCACCAATCTATTGGTTGTTGGTTGTGATTGATTAAATACTCGTTCGCCATAGAAAAATGTTTGCATCCGAAAAATCCCCTATGCGCCGACAGGGGCGAAGGATGAACCGCCTTTAACACCAAGTTCTCCGCCGGATTTACCAACTCGGCTTTCTTTTGTGCATAACTTCCCCACAACAGATACACAATTCCGCTCCGCATCGCAAGCGCGCGGATAACCGCATCCGTGAACATTTCCCAGCCCTTGCCCGCGTGGCTCGCCGCCAAATGCGCCTGAACGGTCAGCGTAGAATTCAGCAGCAAAACTCCCTGCTTTGCCCAATCTGTCAAATCGCCAGATGTCGCAGACTTCCGCCCCATATCGCTTTCAATTTCCTTATAGATATTTTGCAAACTCGGCGGATACGCTACGCCGCTTTGCACCGAAAAGCACAACCCGTGCGCCTGTCCGGGTCCGTGATACGGATCTTGTCCGATGATTACGACTTTCACTTTATCAAGCGGACACAGATCAAACGCATTAAAAATTTCTGCTGCGCGAGGGAAAATCATTTTGCCCGATTTATATTCTCCGCGGACAAAGTTAGTCAGGCTCGCAAAATACGACTTGTCAAACTCCGCGCCCAGAGCCCTCTTCCAAGATTCCTCTATTCTGACATCCGGCATTTTATCAATCCTATTTGCAATGATTTCCACAATACGACATCTATATATCCGCGGGGAAGACCCGTCTGCGCCACAAGGTGCGCGAACATTGCGTCCGCCCCGCCAGGGAATTCCGCGCCCAATCGCGTTATCCACAAATCGTATTTTACAACATCTTCGCCCAAGTTCCGCGCCAAATGATTTGCGGTTATTTTTCCTATGTGTGGCAGGGTTGCAATATATTCTAATTTATCGGACAGAGAGTTCTGCTTGTAATATCCGTCCCGAAATGCGGTGCGGTTTTCCCAAATTTTTATAATCGCATTGATTTTATTTTTATTGTTGAAAATTTCAAGTAGCCGAGATTGCCCGGTCAAGCCGGGCAATGACTTATTAGATAGATAAGTCATAATCTCCGAATGTTTTCTCTTTGCTGTTTTTTGTGAAAAGCCGCCCGCCAACACCACATAGATTGCCTGTCTTGCAAATTCATCCGCGCCAACCGGGGCGCGGCTTGCCAATCTTTCCTTTATAACAGAAAAGCTGTCTAGGTCAGACTCGTGTCCTCCCTTTGACAGCTCTTCTTCCAATTCCCGAAACCATTCGGCCGAGAACTTCATTATTTCTGTATCACGACATCCGCGCCATTACGGACAACTTTGAACATTGCGTTCTTGGACGCGCCGCGGGCAAGATCAGCCTCTATGACTTTGTCGCATTTTACTCCATCATAATAGACGCGGGTTATAACATCATTATAACTTGCAAAAGTGCTTAACAAATTTCCGCGTTCTTTATACTTTTCCACATATTCGCAGGAATTCTCATCATCTTGGGAATACTTTATATCAACCGTAGTATTACACGCCCCAAGCATCGCAACAGCCGCCAACGCAATTAGTTTTTTCATGGATTATCCCTCGCTTTATGTTAATATATAGCCATATATTAATAACCCATAGGAAAAAAGTCAATGACCGAATACGAAAAATTAGGCCTGTCCAACACGCGCGAAATGTTGAAAAAGGCAGAGACAGACGGCTATGCCGTTCCGGGATATAACTTTAATAATTTGGAACAACTCCAAGCCATCATCCGCGCCTGCGCGGAAACCCAGTCGCCAGTTATATTACAAGTAAGCAAAGGCGCGCGGAATTATGTCGGCGGCAGTCTGCTGTCTGCTATGGCGCGCGGCGCAACCGAATATGCGCGGCAGATTGGGATGCGCGCGCCGATTGCATTACACCTTGACCACGGCGAGACATTTGAGATTTGCAAAGAATGCATTGATGCAGGATTTTCAAGCGTTATGATTGACGGCTCTGCATTGCCGCTTGATGACAATATCGCGCTGACCCGGCGGGTAGTGGAATATGCCCATAAGTTTGATGTTTCGGTCGAAGGCGAACTCGGCGCGCTTGCCGGAATTGAAGACGATCATAGTGCGGAAAAATCGCATTATACAGATCCGAATGATGTGGCGCGATTTGTTCAAGAAACCGGCGTGGATAGTTTGGCAATATCGATTGGCACTTCGCACGGCGCGTATAAGTTCAAGTCGGAAACGGATGAACTTCGCCTGGACATATTGGATGAAGTCGCAGCGAAACTGCCGGGATTTCCATTGGTTCTGCACGGCGCGTCAAGCGTCCCGCAAAACTTGGTCGCGGAAATAAATCAATATGGCGGAAAATTGGCCGGCGCGCGCGGAATACCAGAGGCGCAATTACGGGCGGCAGTTGCGAAAAACATTTGCAAGATAAATGTGGATTCGGATTCGCGCCTGGCATTTACAGCTGGGGTGCGGAAGTTTTTAACTGAAAATCCGACTGCATTTGACCCGCGAAGTTATCTTGGCGCGGCACGCGATGCAATGACCGCACTTTATAAGGATAAAAATCTAAATGTCCTAAATTCCGCGAATAGATATTAAAAATATGATATTTTAATTTTTAATCTCTTCCCATTCGCACACAACATAAGCGTGCATAGATTCACCATTCGAAATCCGATGACGCGATTTTAATCCGCCGCGCGCCGTCTCAATTTTCAATCCATCAACTTCAATCGGAATCTCTTTCTTAAAGTTCAACGAAATCCCGCGCAATCTATGCCCTGCCCTAAATTCCTTGCCCAACGCCTCGGTCGCCCAGACCGCATACACCGCATTATTAATATGTCTGTTTATATCATAATCGTCATATCGCGGCACGACAACTTCTGAAAAATCCGGCGCGAAGTCCGGGAACTTTTCAAACGGAACATCCAATGCCCGCGTCCCGTCCAAATCAAATTTCGGCACTCTGCCCTCGAACGGAACCGGCCGCCTGGTCGCCATATCAATCATAACCCACTGCGAAGTTGCGCGCACCAAGACCTCGCCCGTTCCGGCATCCGTTATCAAAAAGTCGCGGGTCGTGCGGATTCCATCACGGGTGCTGGGCCAAGTTTCCAACACAATCTCGTCTCCGCCGGTCGGCATCCTGGGAATATCAACCGAATAAAAAAGCGCGACCCAGGCCAGACCAGACTCGCGGCAGAAACTATGCCCTACTCCCAACTTTTCCGCGTGCATATCGGCGTAAGTCTGCAATTCGTTCATCAACATCAAAGGACGCAACGATCCGACTGGATCCATCTGATACATAGATAATTTTTTCTGAATACGGAATCTTTCCATAATTACCAACTTAGACTGCGGGTAGATGTGGATTTTTTAACATCGCCGAACATATCGCGCTCGGTCTGCTTTAACACCTTGAACTGGTCGGTTGATATACGGCGAAGCACAAAAGAACTATCATCGCGTTCCGACAGAACGGGCACGATTTTGCTTTCCTGCACGCCGGAATCCATAAGCACTTGATTGATTATTGCAAGTCTTCGCGCCGCCAATTTTTTCGCATCGGAATTTTTCACCGCATCTTCGGATACGGAAATCTGCACGGCGAATTTCGGATTATTTGCGATTCCGGCGGCATATTCAGAAATCAAGTTGTAATTGTCTTTGGAAAGCGCGCTGTCCGCGTCCGCGAAACTTATGCGAACTTCCAAGGTTCTGGGCTGCGCGGAATTTGATGAAATATCGGCGTTGTTTCCGACAAAGCCTTCGGACACATCGATTTCCCAGTTGTCGGAACTCGCCATATCAAAGTCGTCATCCGCATATGTGGACAGATGCCGGTTTTCCGAAATGTAAGATTGATAAAACGCGCGTTTCAATTCCCGCGGAGAAAGTTTATTGATGGGCATAGCGTCTGGGTTTTTGGGCAAAAATTCAGGCCCACTCGCCACGCGAACTTTCGGCTTGGTGTCTAGAATTGCTTGTTCTACGGCCTTGGGATCCGGCGGTTCTGGAAGGACAATCGGAGCGGGCTCGTTCTGAACGATTTGTGTGGCGGCGGATCTGCCGCGCACCATTTTCCGTTGATTCTGCCGTTCGATCATTTTCGCAATCGCGTTATCAAGCTGCGCTTTCCGCGCATTTTGGGCATTCCGCGCAGCAACGGGAACATTCACGGGAAGAGGCGCAGGCTTGCGGATTGTGGCAGCTCGGGCGGGCGCGACGCGCGGTTCGCTGTTCACAAATAGTTGTTCTTCGGGAAGTTCATAGTCGTCTTCCAGACGCATAAATTCGCTTTGACGCGAAATGCGAATTGTGTCGGACGCGTTGCCGCGGTCGTTGACCCAAAGGTCAGAATTGGGACGCTTTGGAATTAAAACATCGCCGACTTTGGCAGATTGGGCGGAGGAGGATTTGGAGATAGTCGCAGGCTTTACAACTGCGCGAGCGACCACGGCGCGGGCGGGTTTAGGTTCAGAAACCGGGAGAGGTTCAGGCTTTGATACGGATGGTTTTTGGCCGAAAAGTTCACGAGCAGAGACGCTGCCCTTATCATAAGCGACTGCTGGAAGTTTGGCTGCGGCATTGACCATATTGAATGGCATAGTGATGAGTGCCGAAAAAATTAACGATATTTTTCCCTTCATAAGTGGATTTTACAAAAAATCAGCGAGGCGGGTCAATGGTAAAATATCGTCCGTGATTTGCCCCCTAATAAATAAAAGTCATCCCCCGGCTTGACCGGGGGATCTCGGCCACTTATACTGCCTTTATGGATTACGAAGACAAAATTTTCTGCACCTATATAATGTCAAACAAAGTTAGCAGTGTCGTATATACTGGCGTTACAAGTGATTTACCGCAACGCGCTTATGTCCATAAAAATCATTTGCTCCCGGGCTTTACTAATAAATATAATGCCGAAAAATTGGTTTGGTATGAAATTCATGGCAGTATGGAAGCAGCCATTAAAAGGGAAAAACGAATTAAGAAATGGAATCGTGAGTGGAAAGAAAAATTGATAAATGAAATGAACCCGGATTGGCGGGATTTGAGAGAAGAGTTATAGGCAATCCCGACCAAAAAATATTAGTCATTGCCCGGCTTGACCGGGCAATCCCGGCCGATTATTCTGCTTATTTTGCCGAGATCCCCCGGTCTCCCGTTCCCACTGGCTACGCTTCGCTCGCCTGGTGGGACCCAACGGGTCGCCGGGGGATGACTTTATTATTTTAAGTCGACGAAAACTACATCCCTCTTCCCACACTTACTTGGTCGCCAAAGCCTGCAATCGGCATACCGGCGACTTTGCATTGCACAGATTCAAAGCCTTTGTCCACTTGCTTGGCCTTAACAAAATGATTGGTTAAAAAGCCACCAAGCGCGCCAACTACGACCATCGCTCCGCCGTCATATAAAAGTCGTTTGGTGTTGACCGATCCATCAGTCTTTTTCAACCACGATGCCTTGTCCAGTTGAAAAGCCGACAAGTCGGCCAGTTTGCTGTCGGTCGTTTCGGACTCTTCACTCTCTCCAATTAAAGGCACTCCTACTTGGCAGAACCCCCAAAGTTTTTGTTTTGACCAATCATCTGGGTCAAAATACAAAGCATTACTATTTGTTGAACTAATCCGATAGCCCTGTTCAAGCAACCTTTCACAATCATTGACATTTCTACATATATTATGCATAGCTTCCCTACATGCCGGATCCTTGCAAGAATCATTAACTTTCAAATCTTTAAAAATATCTAAATAATTCTTCACAATTTTTTTTCTAGCATTATCTTTTGTCGTACTTATATCATAATTAAACGCTAACTTTAGTTTGTTTGATATTAAGGTCAGCTTTTCAAAACATTCATTTTCAGTATCTTGCTTGCAAGTTTTGTTTATGTAGTCAGAGATTTCTTCTTTTGTATTTTTATTAGATCTAGTGATTTCTTCTAAAGATTTCAAAACTCCTGATTTATTGCAACAAGCCTGCGCCTCTTCATTATTTTCATCAAATAACTCCACTATCGATGAGGCGCAATTGTCTTTATTAATCCTAACTTCTTTTTCCCTTTCTTCTTTTTTTATTATTTCTAATTCTTTATTAACAAGTGCTACAACTTTATCATTATTACCTCTTGCTTTGTCTAAATCTTTTATAAAAGAGTCTTTCGCACACATAACTGCTATTTGAGCTTTATTAATTCTGACTTCGTTTTCAAATGCTTTATTAAGATCTGCGTTGCATTTTTCACCCGCATCGATTGCTTTTTTACAACCTGCTACTAACGGGATTTCTTTTTCTCTGTTGATTATTTTTTTTGCTGCCGTGCAATTATCATTTGAAATATCATAAAAATTACCAGCAGCGTCCTTAAACATACGGGTTCCGACTGGGACAAAATATTTATCGTTCGAAATGGACTGGTAAAAATTGTCGTCCTCGTTGTCTTTTTTATAGCAATAAGCATTTTTGGTTGCCAGTGATATGCTAGATTTTATATCTCTACTATTCATAAATTTATCACATTCAATTGGCTCTACCCCATATTCTGCCTCACAGACCGATTTTTTTTCAATAGCAACACACTTCTTCTCTGTCACGGGACATTTTATAACTTTCCTATCTGTTGATATAAGTGATGCGTCAATAGCAGAATTTAAATATTTTTTAGCAAAAACACAATCATCTTTGCTCTCCCAATCCAAGGGGATAAGATATTTGACGCCCGTGCTATCATTATAAGGAGTCGCTATAATTTTCATTGATTCGATTTTTGTGGTAGGACTATTTTCATAGCAAAAAGTGTCCGTTCCTGTTATTTCTATTGCTTTTGCTTTAATGGTTTTGCAGTCCGATACGCTAATACATTTAGTGCCATCATCAAAAACATCTGTTTCGCCTAACCCACATTTTGCATTGCAGGCCTTTGCCTGAATTCCTTTATTTGATTTTACTTTTTCAAACTCTTCGCAAAAACCTTTTTTAGCAGAGTTGCCATCATTACTAATAAATTCCGTTTTGAGTTTTTTTACCTTAGAATAGGTAAAAGTATAAATTTTTTCGTCTATTTCTAAAAAATATCCCTCCCTATTAACGATAGGCCTGTCTTTATCATCACAAAAATTACCCGACTTTATAGAATTAATGAACTCATCAAAGCAGTTTCCCTCGTTATTGCCCCCCCCCGAACTTATCTTTGCCGTCGAGTTGTCTAGATTTTGGGCAGGCGGGAGCACCAGTAGTGCTGAATGTGGGGCTTGATTCCCATCCGCCCTCGTCAAGGCAATTATAATAATTTGTGCTACCAGCAGGTATCGGCTGGCATTGATTCCCTGGCTGTCCTCTTTTATCTTTGGCATTCGTAGAAAAACTTAAATTTCTGTTTTGTTGATCTAAACCGCTTTTTGTCTCCCCTATTGATTTGAGGCTATCATTCAATTGGTCTTGCGTTATACAACAGCGATATTTATCCTTATCAAAGATACATTTTTTCTTAAAATCATCGTCATCTTTGAAAAGCTCGGATCTGAGTTTTTTGGCTTGGTCTGAATTGTTTGCTGTGGCAGCAAACCCATCAAAAATCGGGGTGGAAAAGGCAATCGCCGCAAGAAAAATCGTCCAATAAATCTTATTGGCGCGCGTATGATTGCGTATAGTTTTCTGCGGGTTTCCCATACCTTAATTATATCAGATTTTCCACCCCTTTGCAAAATGTAAAATTGGTGGTGTGTGCGGGGATTTGCCCCCTGGCCTTTTGATTCGCCGGGACAAATCCCAAATCTTCTTCCAAAAATGGAACTTTTGGTCTTATTTTATAAAAAACTCAGGGTCAAGGGCGATATTATGATGGTATATTCCCAAATGCAAATGGGGGCCAGAAGACCGCCCGGTGCTACCCACCTTACCTATAATAGTATCCGCACTCACTTCATCCCCGACCTTAACTTTAAGCTCATCCGCGTGGAAATAAGCCGAAAAAATACGATTCCCATGATCTATAAATATAGTATTCCCAGTCATATATAAATCATCCGCCAAAACCACCCTACCTGCCGCCGCCGCACGGAACTCCGTCCCCCGGGGCGCAGCCAAATCCAATCCGTTATGCGGATTCTTCGGTTCCCCATTAAATATCCGTCTACTGCCATAAACCCCGGAAACTTGGAATTTATCCAACGGCAATGGCGAACGCATATCCATAAATGCCGTCCCATCCGATTCAGTGCGCCGCGCCCGGCCGATTTTCTTTTTATCCTTTTCCATCCGCGCCAAGACTTCCGGCGGATATTTCACATATTTATCCGCGACCTCTACTTTCTGTTCCTTGTATTGCCTTTGTTTCACGGCATAATCAAACTTCCTGCAATTCCCGAACAACCCCCTTTCGCAAAACTCCAATGTAATAATATCAGGCGCGTCCATTGAAAGCGGAATAGTAAATACATCTTCCATTGACATATTATTGCCATTCACATAAACCCTGTGCGTTTCCGATTCTCCGTATAATAATCCACCCTGAGACGCAACCCCGCATAATTTCGGCGCAGTGTCCAAAAGCCCGACAATCAGGCAAGTTGAAATGCTATAAAGTCTCATCGCTTGCGTCCTTGTAATTATCATCCATAAAGGATTTGGCCACTATGAATCTAAGCCGCCCGGTCATATTATCCGCCATTTTTAGTGTCAGGCGATAGACTTCTTCCAATGGCTGGACGGCGTTTCCGGCGTGGCAAAATTCAATTCCCCAGTCTTCGCGCCCGGTCAAGGATGACAGAAATCCGTAATATAACGAAGAACTATTTTTTGAATTTTTTGATATAAGCATCAGCGAATTCGCCGACAGGCTATCCATACATTCGCGGACAACTTCCCAACCAAAGGGAGGAACATCCGCGAGTCCCAGCGCAATAGTAAGTTTCTTATCAAAGAATATCTCTGACTTGATTTGCGTCAATCCGGCGGCGAGTGGCTGCAAATCCCGGAATCTGACATATATTTGGACGGCATCCGCGCCGCGCTTTAACGGCGCGCTTATATCCGCAGCCAGGTTTTCAATCGGGGTTTTATCCGCGTTCCAGGCGATGAACGCGCTGAGTTTAATGTTTGATTTTTCCAGCCAAGTCCATACTGCTGGAACCGAAACCGCATCCACAGACATTCCAGACATCTTAAATTTGGCGGCGGCGGCGGCGGATTGTATCAGGTCGGTCGCTTCATTCGCCCCCCAGCAGCACAGGTCAAGGTGCGGCCGGATGTCCCGCAGGGTGTTAAGATAATTGATTTGTTCCATAAAGTTATTATAGCATAAAGGCGCGGATTTTGCTATAATTGAGGAATGAAGCGGTTTATAAAAAACCTTCTTGAATTTGCATTTTTGCAGGCCGTGGGCATTTTGGCCTTTTCGGCCTATGTCAGTCTTTATTTCGGATTCAACATATTTTTGCGCGCGCATTGGAGGCATCTGGTGGATATGCAACTGGATGGCGCGCCCGTTGCCAGAGAGTTTTATACAGCCTTATTATTAATAGTCGCTTATTCGGTATCGGTGGTTTGGTTTGTTCTTGTCCGCCCGCGGCGCAGGATTATTTTGACATCCAGTTATGCCCCTCCTCTCCCGGTTATTCCGCTTGCGGCAAAGCCTGGTTTGGAAAGACCCGCTATGATGAAACCCGCTACAAATATGACGGGACTTTATTCTTCGCCTGTGGCGGCGGCGTCCGCTGTGTCATCCGCCTTGTCATTCAGTCCCGCGCCAATGGTTCATCCCGCCGCAACGGCCGCGCCTGAAAAACCCGATACCATCGCATCCGACATAACGCCGGAGATTCTAAAAAATCTTACCAATCACGGATTTATAATATCTGACGCGCCGGATATAAACGGATTAAAGCCGGATATTTGGGCACTTAACGGCGAAAGCGTTTTAATCGGCGTGGTCTGCGGCGCGCACGGGCGCGTCATTGCAAAAGAAAGCGGCGGCGATAACTGGCGTTCCGACATAGACGGAGACTTCAAGTCCCCTGCCGGCGCGCTTTATGCGGCGGTGGAAAATCTGAACCAGTTGTTCAGTGAAACGCTTGACGCCGGGACAAAGATAAAGGTTATCCCAGTCGTAGTTATGGCCGAGGGCAATATAGAAAATTATGAAAAGTTGGCGGAAATTTGGGCGGCTTATGGCGTAAAAGTATTTAATCACGGCGCGCCTGAGTTCGAGGCCTTTGCGAATAAAATTAAAATAGAGCCAAAGAACGAATCATTTATAGAATATATGAGCACGATCGTATGGTATTATTCGGATGAAAAGGATGCATAATGATTAATATAGCAGAGGCATCAAGAAGATTGGCGGCATTGGGCATTTCAGATTTGGCCTTGGGCGAGGTCGCCGCCCAGCCGCAACCCTTGCCGCGGGATTGGTTCGCCGCGTTCCGCGCCGCACGCCGCGAATTATTGACCAACCGCATCAAGAAAAATCAAGAAGAATTATTTATGATCGGTTTAAATCCTGCGGAAATAACAGACATATATAAAGGCATTCGGATTCCAGTCGGGGTTTCGGTAAAGTTTCGCATTCCTCCGATTTACGGCGGAGAGATTTCCCCTGAAAATATGTTCGTCTGCCGAAGCGTCCCGGAGGGTCGCGCCATTGATATATTCATTGCAGAGCAAGCAGGCGCGGGCGTTTTCTTTTATCCTAATCCGGCGAAGAATGTTTATATGACTTCTATGGGGTCGCTCAATTCTCCGGGCGGAAATGCGACCAGCGATCGCCTCAGCGATGTGCAGGCGGAAGATGTGTTGAACGCGCTTGGCGGAAGGGGGTAAAAAATGGATTTCTCATCTGCTTTATCTGAATTGGAAAAGTTCGGCGCGGAATTTATTCCGCCAGCCGGGGCAGATGCCTTGCCGCGAACACAGGGCGCATTACAGGCATTGGGGCGGATTATGCTGCCGCTTGATTTGGCGGAAGTTTATAAAAGCATAGATGGAATTTTTATGGGGGACGCCGAAATGTTCGGATTGGAATCGCATCCGTTCGGACGCGGTCAGACGCGAACTATTGCGGAAGTGAATTCGGATTTAAGGATTGGGCAAAGGACGATATTCGGACGAAACGGACTTTTCTTTTTAGTCGTTGATACGGACAGCGGCTATGCGCTGATGGATATTTATACCTTGCGAATTGTGAAGAAATATGATGGCGCGGCGGACGCTATTCGGGATTGTTTGCTGGTGGGCGCGTTATGAAAAAAATATCAATTTCCATAAAGGGTCATAGGACGAGTTTAAGTTTGGAACCGGAATTTATGGATGAATTGCAACGCGCGGCGGATCTAAAAAAAGTGCCGCTTGCAAAAATTATCTGCGATATTGATGAGGGGCGCGGCGCGGTTAATCTTTCTTCCGCCGTCCGCGTATTCCTGTTAAGGCAAGCGTTGCGGAAGAAAGCATAATCAAAACAATCATAAAACCATTCGGCAATAACGAATAAAAACTGCAGCGTTTTGCGGGAATCGCAGCGTCAATTATTCCGCGCTCTCCGACATCCAGTTTATGAAGCACGCGACCCTGCGGGTCAATAATTGCGGATACGCCAGACCAGTTTGCGCGGACGACCGGGAGTCCCGTTTCAATCGCGCGAAGCCGCGCCAAGTCCAAATGTTGCAATGGTCCGCGGGACTTTCCAAACCAGCCGTCATTTGTTATATTGATTATCGCGGATGCATATTCTTCGTTATAAGTGTTGCCGAAAATTATTTCATAACAGATGGATGGGGCGAATGATATGCCGGAAATTTCCATCGCGCCTTGGGTGGTCGCGCCCGCTGTGAAATCGCCCGGCACCGGCACCATTTTTCCAAAGGGACTATATTCGCCGAACGGGACAAGTTTTATCTTGTCGTAATAACGGCGCGTTCCGTTTTCCATTATAAACAGGCTGTTGAAGTAATCACCCGAATCCCGGCGTATCGCGCCGAAAATAAGGGGTTTCGTCAGACCGAAATTTATTTTTGCATTCTCACTAACAGGATATGGAAAACTGCTTTCCGGCCAAACGATTAAATCAAATTCGCCCGGAAGAGATGACAATTCAATCAGTGTTTCCAAATTTCTGTCAGCGCGTTCTGCGGAAGATTTATATGCTTGTTCTATGGCTGGTTGGACTATGCGAACGATTTTTCCAGTGTCTGTTGGCGCGGTCATATTTAAGTTTGATATTAATAAAAGAATAAAAAATGCAGGCCAGAAAAATAATGCGACTTTTAATTTATTAAGTGATGCCGCCATTCCGGCGACAATAAAAGTGCTAGCGACAATTCCTATGACTCCGATTATATTGGCGGAAGTGTCTGAAAATAAAAGTGTCGCGCCAAGCGGGTTCCAAGGGAATCCGCTGAGCATCCATCCGCGCATCCATAAAACGAGTGCGGCGAATACGGCGAAATAAAACGGCCTGCGCCATCCGTTGTCGCGCATTGCGGCGGTTAATGCGAATGGCAATCCGAATACGATTCCACCACCCAACATTATTCCGATTGCAGCAAATGGCGCAAGCCATCCGAATGTTGCGGCGGCAGTTGCATCAACAAAGAAACTTGCAATCATCCAGGAAAAGTTTGCGATGGCAAAGCCCGCGCCGAATGGAAAACCAACCCGAAATCCATCAATAAATTTATTGTTTGTTTCATTCATATAATATGCAGCGGCAAGCGCGATTAATGCAATTAAAAAGTTATGTTCGGGCGCAAATCCGAATACCATCAATGCCCCGAGAACAAATGCAGCAGCGGCTTTCAGCCGAGGCGACCATTTTGTTTCATATGGATTTTTTATACCGAGTTTGTGCAGAATGCGAACTTCGCGCCGCTCCATTTTTTTCGCGTCCGCATCTTCTATATGGTCAAAGCCGGACAAATGCAATGCGCCGTGCACCAACATATGCGCCGCGTGTTCTGCGAAATTTTGCGCGTCCGATTCCGCCAGAATTGTGTCATATGACAAAACTATATCGCCCATCATATGCGGATCGCCGCTCTCGAAAGACAGCACATTTGTAGGCTTGTCCATTTGGCGGTATTGCTTGTTCAATTTTCTGATTTCCGAATCATTCGTCAGCAAGACTGATACTTCGGCATTTTTATTTTTTAGGGCTGCGTTGATAATGGCGTCTATATCAAGGTTGATATTTTTCCAACGCGCATCGTTAATTTGCACCAGAACTTTTGTCATATGATTTCTCCGCGTAATGAACTTTTATTGCCGTCTGTAATTTTTATATTTGCGAAATTGCCTTTCCCCGCGCTGGGTTCCAAAACAATTTGCTGCATATAAGGCGTGCGGGCGATGCGTTGTCCGGGCAGTTTTCCATCTTCATCAATTATGCAGGGCAAGGTCGCACCAATAAGACTTAAATTGAACGCGCGGGTATTTTCGTTGATAAGATTATCCAATTCTTTTAGGCGGCGGGCTTTGATATCCGCCGGAATTTGACCGGGCATCTGCGCGGCGGCAGTATGCGGCCGGGGCGAAAATTTAAATGTATAGGAATTTATAAATTTCACGCGGCGCGCTATGTCCATAGACATCTGAAAATCTTCTTCGGTCTCACCGGGAAAGCCGACTATGAAGTCGCTTGAAATCTGAATGTCCGGCCGAACGCGGCGGAATGCGTCCACTATGCCCAGATATTGGTCTATGTCATATGGCCGGTTCATTCGCTGCAAGACAGCGGGCGATCCAGATTGCAGCGGCATATTAACAAATGGTAATAATTTTTCTTCCGTCCCGTGAAGCGCGATTAGGTCGTCCGTCATTTCGGTCGGATAGGACGAAGTGTATCTTATGCGTTTGACGGACGGAATTTTTGCAGTGCGGCGAATTAAATCCGCAAGACCAAATTTATATCCATTGACATTTTGACCGAGGAAACAGATTTCAATCGCGCCCCGCTCTACCGCGGCATTGACTTCGCCCATAACCGATTCGGGATCGCGCGATATTTCGCGGCCGCGGGTGAACGGGACGATGCAATAAGTGCAGATATGGTCGCAGCCTTCTTGGACTGGGATATATGCGGTGGCGGTGTGATTGGTATTGATCGGAAGCGCGTCAAATTTTTCAAGTCCCGACAGGTCTATATTCATATAGCGCGCCTCTGGATTTTCCAAAATTTCAGTTATTTTATGATACGATTGCGGTCCCAAAACGAAGTTCAGTGCGGGTATGCGGCGGAAAGCATTTTGCCCTTCTTCACGGGCGGTGCATCCGACTATGCCAAGGAGCGAGCCTGACTTTTTGATTTGCGCCAGGCGACCAAGTGTTGAGAAAATTTTTTCTGATGCTTTTTCCCGAACGGCGCAAGTGTTCAGGATTATTGCGTCTGCATCGGTGGCAGAGTCTGTGCGGAAGTGTCCTGCGCGGGTAAGTGCGCTTGCGATGCGTTGCCCGTCATAGACATTCATTTGGCAGCCGAAAGTTTCTAAGAAAAATTTCATAGGGGCATTATATTGCATTCGCGCGGAAAGTCAATTTTGCGCGCGGACGCATTTCCTAGGAAAAGGAACTTAGCGACTTGGATCATATTTTTGAGTTAAATTATTCCTAGGGATAAAAGGAGAGGCTGCAATGACATTTTTAAATGACAGAAAATTGATATTCATAGAATATCCAAAAACTTTTGGTGAATGAAAAATCCCCTCCGTTGGGGAGGGGAACTTTTTATTATATTTTTTGGCTGATGAGTTTATTAACCAGTTCGGGATTGGCGCGGCCGCCTGATTGTTTCATCACTTGACCCACCAGCCAGCCCATAAGCCCAGTCTTCCCGCCCTTTAATGCTGCGACTTTATCGGGATTCGCGCCTAACACTTCATCAATAATCTTTTCCATTTCACCAGTATCAGTCATTTGGCGAAGCCCGTGCTTTTCAATAATTTCAGCAGGCGCGCCATCGCCGTCAAGCATCATTGCAAAAACATCCTTTGCTATTTTGCCAGATATTGTGCCATCCAATATCAAGTCCACAAGTTCGCGTAGGGCGGCGGGCGTAATCGTTGAATCCTTTATATCCGCGAAATGCGCAAAGAGTTCCGAAATCATCCAATTTGCAATCGGCTTTGCGCGGCCTGATTCGCCTGCGACTGCGCTTTCAAACCATTCCGCAATCTCTGGCGTTTCGGTTAATAATCCCGCGTCATAATCGGTAAGCCCCAGTTCGCCCATATAACGCGATTTTTTTGCAGCGGGCAATTCTGGAAGTTCGCGCCGAATCTTTTCAATTCGTTCTTCGGTTAAAATCAGCGGCAATAAATCCGGGTCGGGAAAATATCTGTAATCAAGCGCGTTTTCTTTTGATCGCAGAGTTGAAGTCGTGCCAGATGTCGAATCGAATCGGCGCGTTTCCTGATCGACTTCGCCGCCATTTTCATAAAGTTCAATTTGTCGGGTAGCCTCGAATTCAATCGCCGTCTGAATGAACTTGAACGAAGTCATATTTTTTATTTCGCAGCGCGTGCGAAATTCCGGCTCGCCAAATTTTCTCACCGACACATTAACATCGGCGCGCATAGATCCTTCGTCCATATTGCCGTTGGATGTTTTAAGCGCGCGGGCGATTGCGCGGAGGCTCCGCAAATAATTTGCCGCCTCGGTCGGCGAGCGCAAATCCGGGAACGATACGATTTCCATAAGGCCGACACCCGACCGATTTAGATCCACAAATGATTTATTGGGATTCCTGTCGTGGACATTTTTCCCTGCGTCTTGCTCTATATGAAGCCGTTCTATGCGGACGCGTTTCTTCGCGCCTTCGTCATCCAAAATATCAAGAAATCCATTTCCGACAATCGGGGTGGTTTGCGAAATCTGGTATCCCTGCGGCAAGTCGGGATAAAAGTATTGTTTCCGCGCAAAGACCGATCGCCGATTGATTTCGGCATTTATCCCAAGCCCCATCCGAATCGCTTGGTCAATGATAAATGCGTTTGGGGTCGGCAGCATTCCGGGAAAGCCCGCGTCAACAAATGATACTTGGGAATTTGCGGGCGAAGTGGGTTTATAATCCGCCGATGCGGCCGAAAATAATTTCGCATTTGACAGCACTTCCATATGGGTTTCGAGACCAATGATTACTTCCCAGTCGCCGGTTTTTCCAGTTATTTTATACATTTTTTAAGCCCCCATTATGTCGGTGGGTTGGAATTTAAGACCCGACAATTCTTCAACCTTGCGGGCGAGTTGCAGGCATTTCAAGTCGTCAAATTGCCGTCCGATTATTTGGAGTCCCAGCGGCAGGCCGGATGCGGAAAGCCCCATCGGAACGCTTGTCGCAGGCAGCCCGGCGAGATTCACCGGAACCGTGAAAACATCCAATGCGTATTCTTCGAGCGGCGTCATTTGTTTATCCAGCGGCAATGCCTCGGCCGCGGCGGTCGGTGTCAGAATCAAATCGCATTTCTCAAAAGCCGCATTGAAAGAATTGAATAGCAAGCGGCGAAGTTTTGCGGCCTGCATAAAATAGACTTCATACGATTCGGAAGACAGCACTGCGGTGCCGATTATCATACGGCGTTTGACTTCGGTTCCAAATCCCTCGCTACGGGTTTTTTCATACATATCAATCAAGTCTTTTGATCCCTCTGCACGGAAACCGAATCGCACGCCGTCATAGCGGGACAGATTGCTGCTGGCCTCTGCCGGGGCGATGATGTAATAAGCGGCAAGCGCGGGTTGAATTTCCGGCACGGATACTTCAATTATTTCCGCGCCTGCGGATTTCAGGTCATTAATGCGTTTATCAAATGCCGCCCGGACATCCGGGGATAAAGTCAGGTCGCCGAGTTCCTTTATAATTCCAATACGAAGCCCTTTTAATTTCATATTATCAATCTCGCCTGCATAATCGGGATGCTTTATGTCGGCGGAAGTTGAGTCGTTTTTATCAAAGCCCGCCATAGCGGACAACATCAACGCCGCGTCCGTTGCTGTGCGCGCAACGGGTCCCGGGCAGTCCAAGGAACTTGCGAATGCGATGCAGCCAAAGCGCGAACAAATTCCGTATGTCGGTTTATGTCCGACCAGTCCCGCGCAATGCGAAGGGAATCTAATTGATCCGCCGGTATCGGTGCCGGTGGCGGCAATGCAGAGGCCTGATGCGACAGCGGAAGACGATCCGCCGCTTGATCCGCCTGCGGTTAATCTCTGTTCCCTCTTCCATGGATTTATTGGCGCGCCAAAGAATGAAGTCTTGGATAATCCTCCCATTGCGAATTCGTCCAGGTTTAATTTCCCAAGCAGGACAGAGCCCGCGTCCGCCAATTTTTGCGATATTGTGGATTCGTATTCGGGGATAAAATTTTCAAGCATCCGGCTGGCGGCGGTGGTGCGGACGCCTTTTGTGCAGAATAAATCCTTCATTCCGATTGGCGCGCCGTCCAGGGGCAATGCCGCGCCCTTTGCGCGCCGGGCGTCAGATGCGGCCGCGTCTGATAAAGCGCGTTCCGGCGTTTCGGTTATATAGCAGTTTAATTCGCCGTTAAATTTTTTTATGCGGTCTATATATGTCTTTGTTAATTCCACTGCGGAAATTTCCCGCGCCGCTAATTTATCAAGTGCTTCTTTTAATGAAAGGTTTATCATCTTATTCGCCCTCTATAATTTTAGGCACGGCGAAATATCCGGCGCGCTTGCCGGTATCATCCGGGACATTGGCAAGTAAAGAATCGCGGATATTTCCATCCGCCACTATGTCTTCGCGGAATCGCAAGTCGTGATTCGCTGGGCTGAGCAAAGGTTCCACCCCGTCCGTATTGATTTTTTGCAGTTGGTCAATCCAGTCGATAACACCGCTGATGTTCATATTATCCAAGTCCCCATCCGATACGGCGATGCGGGATAAATGCGCGAATTTTTTTAATGTTGCTTTTGGAAATGCCATGAATTATCCTGTATTGTTAAGATAAGGGAACATAGCATTGATATATTCGGATTTCAAGGAATTTGTCGGGCAACTGCCGAAAGCGGGTAAAATTTTGGCCGTGGATTGGGGGGCAAAGCGCACGGGTATCGCCTTGTCGGATGCGGAGCGGGACTTTGCCTTTGCCCGCCCGCAAATCGCGCCCGATGCCGGAATGGTTGCAAAAATCGCGGCGAATGACCGGGCGGTCGGGATTTTGGTCGGATTGCCTAGTTCAGGGCAGGTCGCGGAAAGTATAAAAAAATTCGCGGCTGATTTGGACGCGCTGACTGCCGCGCCGATATTAATGTATGACGAAACATTGTCAAGCGTGGCGGCAAGTGCTATGCTGTCTGAAAATGGAATTTCCGCGCGGCATCAAAAGGGCAAATTGGATAGTGCTGCGGCGCAGGTTTTGTTGGAAGAATTTTTGCAAAGGATTAAGAATGTCTAATAATATAATTTATATGCGCCGGGATTTATCGGATGAACAGGCCGCCGCGCTTATGTCCGAAAAGGAGTTGGCAGTTGATACCGAATTATCTGGTATTGATGTTGAAAAGGACAGATTATGGCTGGTGCAGATAAAGGGATCCGCGCCGGAAGTTTATATCGTGCATATTCGGGATGATATGGAATATCCAAATCTTAAACGCGTTTTGGAAAATCCGAAGTCGGTAAAGATTTTCCATTATGCACGGATGGATATGCTGATGATATATAAGTATTTTGGGATATGGGCTGCGCCCGTGTTCTGCACGAAAATCGGGGTGCTGCTTGCACGGCCAAAGGGCGGACATACGCTGGCGAATTCGCTGCGCGAGATTTTTAAGATTTCTATGGATAAGAAAGAATGCCTGTCGGATTGGAGTTTGGATTTGAATGAAAGCCAGCAGGAATATGCTGCGGGCGATGTTCTGCACTTGCACGACTTGAAGCGGGTGGTGGAAGATATGTTGCGGGATAAAAACCGATTGGGTTTGGCGGAGAAATGTTTTGATTTCTTGCCTACAAGGGTGCTGCTGGATCTTGATTGGGGCACACGGGATATTTTTGGATATAACCCGAAATAAAAATTTTATTCCTTTGCGATTTCTAGAAATTCTATTTTGACTTTTTTGATTCCGGCGTCGCGGAATGCGATTGTTGCCGTGTCGCCGCTAAGTTCTATAACCACGCCCTTGCCCAGTTCCGTGTGCGATACAAGTTTTCCGAATAAGGTTGGGGTTTCTTGTTTCCTCTCAACCACCCTGGCGGCTTCGCCGCCACCCCTCCACCTTGGAGGGGAATTATGTTGATAACCAAACCCGACTTTTTCCACAAATTTATCATCAATTTCATCTATGAAAATACTGGGGGAATTATTCTGCTTTTGCCCGAATAAGAAACGGGAAGCCGTATAAGAAATCGCGCAATTTCGTTTTGCTCGCGTTATAGCGACATAAGCCAGCCGCCGTTCTTCTTCCAACGAATCATCTGCCGCCCGCTCCTTTGGGAAAATTCCATTTTCCCAAGCGGGCAGGAACACATTCTGAAATTCCAATCCCTTGGCCGCGTGAATTGTCATTATATTGACCGCATCTTTCTCTTCATCCGGTTGAAAGTCCGCGCCGTCATCAGCAACCATCAAACTGGCATTTTCCAAAAACTCTTCCATAGAACTATATTTTGATATAGTGGAATTAATAAGTTCATAGATATTCTTTATCCTGTCTTCGGCGTTGTCGTCTTTTGATTCCCGCCACATTTTCACATATCCGCAGGTTTCAATTAATTTCAAGGCCGCAACTGCCGGGGGCATTGCCGCAAAATCAAAATTAAACGCATTGATAAATTCTTTCGCCGCATCGCGCTGTTTTGGTTTAAGTGAAATTTCGCGCAATGCTTCAAATAATGTTTTGCCGGTTCGTAGGGAATGCAGTTTTAATTCATCAATTACTTTATCGCCCAAGCCGCGCCGTGGCTTGGCAATAATCCGCAAGAACGCCATATCATCAAACCTGTGAACTAATAATCTAAGGTATGCGATAGTATCTTGGATTTCCATACGATCATAGAATTTCTGTGCCCCGACCAATTTATAAGGAATTCGCCGCTGAATAAATTCTTCTTCGAATTTTCGGGATAAAGATCCGTTCCGAATAAGAATCGCCGTTGCGGATTTTTTTGTGCTTTCATCATTTTCTATGGCGGATACTATTGCCGAGCATTCTTCCAAGTCGGAATAGAATCGAACGATTTTAACTTTCCGCCCATCGCCAAGTCCCGACCATAAGTCTTTATTTCCGTGTCGATCAATGTTGTTTTTAATTAATGAATTTGCGGCGTTAAGAATATGTCCCGTGCTGCGGTAATTTTGCGTCAGGCGGAAAATTTTCGCACCAGGAAAATCCTTTTCGAAATTAAGAATGTTTGCGTAATGAGCCCCGCGCCAAGAATATATGGATTGATCGTCATCGCCAACACAGCAGATATTTTTATGCCCGTCTGCTAACTTTTTCAGCAGAGTATGCTGCGGAACATTGGTGTCTTGATACTCGTCCACCAAGATATATTTGAACTTGTCCTGATAATGTTTCAGAACGGCCGGCCGTTCATTGAACAGGTCGTTCGTATGATTTATTATATCTGCGAAATCAAGGGCATTCAGCCGTTTCAGTTCTTCATTATATTTGTGTAAAATCTCGTCAAATTTATCGCTTTGATTTTTTTTGCGCCCGGTATCTTTGTAAAAAGAAATTGCCTCGATCCAATTTCCCGGGTCATAATCTTTTGATTCCAATTTCATTTCTGTAAATACGGATTTCAGGACTTTTTTCTGATCGTCTTCGCCAAATACCAAAAAGTCCGAACGAAGCCCCAAATTCTGTTTTTCTTTCCGTAGAATTTTAAGGCAGACCGAATGGAATGTCCCGCACCAATAGGGCGACTTCCCAGTCTTTTGGAATATGCGGCTTTTCAATTCGTTCGCCGCTTTATTTGTAAATGTAACGGCCAAGATGTCCATCCAGGTATCTGGAAATATCGTAAAAATCGCAGCAATCAAAGTGGTGGTTTTACCAGTGCCCGCGCCAGCCAGTATCAGCACTGCCCCGCCGTCCTTTACGACCTTGACCGCGTTCCGTTGTTCTTCATTCAAAGATTCCAAAAAATCGGCCATTGCTTTTTACCTTTGCATCTAATATACTTGACATTAGCCAATAAGTAAAAGGAATTATGAAATGGCGCGCGAAGTATGTTTTGACTGCGAAACTACCGGCTTTGATTGGATGCACGGCGACCGGATAATTGAAATCGGCGCGGTGGAAATCATAGACGACCGCATAACTGATAAATCGCTTCACCTTTATATCAACCCGGACGGCAAAATCATTCCGAAATCCGCATTTGAAGTCCATAAAATCTCCAACCACTTTTTGGAAGACAAGCCAAAGTTCGGTGAAGTCGCAAAACAACTTACAGACTTTTTCGGCGACTCGCTTGTAGTCGCGCATAACGGACAGGACTTTGACTTTCCATTTCTGAATTACGAATTAAAGCAAGCGGGCTTGCCCGAAATCCCAAAGAACCAATTGGCGGATAGTATAATTATCGCACGAGGTCGCGTATTTGGCCCAAAGTCATATTCATTGGACGCGTTGGCAAAATGGTTCGGGATCAGTTTGGAAACGCGCACCGAGGGACACGGCGCGATTATAGACGCGCGGATTTTGGCGAATATATATCTTGAACTGACGAAAATGAATGACGCCGAAACTTATGATGAAATGAAGGACAGATTTCGGAAAGCCGTTCAGAATTTACCCCGTAATGGTGAGGGTCGTGCAAAGCGGGAATTTCTTCCCAGCGCAGATGATACGGCGGCGTTTCAGGCATCGCTTGAAAAATCCGTCACGAATGCAATGTGGAACCAGGAATAAAAAATGGACAAGAAAAAACTTTTTCTTTGGTGTTTATATGACTATGCAAACTCAATAGTTTGGGGCAACTTTTTGCTTTATTTCACGCGTTGGATTGTGGTGTCGGGCGGGCTGTCCGATCTGGCGTTCAACTTCATATTCGTTATGTCTGCAATCATAATGCTGGTAATCGCGCCGCGCCTCGCCGCAAAAACCGACCGAGACGGAGGACTGGTCAAATACCTCTCATATTCCACCATCGGTATGGGATTGTTCCTTGGGCTCGCCGCATTATTTCCTGTGTTTTCTTGGAACGCATATTTGGCGGCGTTGATGTTCTTTTTGGGCTTTACATTTTATCAAATGTCGTTTGTGTTTTTCAATCCGCTGCTGAATGATGTCGCGGATGCCAAGCATCGCGGACGCGCATCCGGCTGGACGCAATTCGCAAACGCGTCAGGTATGATGTGCGGGCTGGTTGTGTTCGCCCCACTTGCCCATACCGGGATCGGGGCATTGCTGCCATCCGTCATTGCATTCGTGTTATTATCCCTGCCGATAATGCTGTTATACAAGGAAAATAATCGCGCCGTCCGGGATGCGGAACGCGGCAATGAAAAAATAGATTTTCGTAAATTTATGCGTTTATTGTCTGTTCCGGGCGTTGCGGCGGCGATGCTTTCGTTCTTCTTTTTCCAAAATGCGAACGGCACTATGTCTAATAATCTGTCCATTTATACCAAGCAAGTTCTGGGCATTTCCACCGATATGCATATGCTGATTTTGATCGGAACAATGATTACAACCGCGCTTGGGTCGTTGGCTGGCGGGGTGATAACAGATAGGCTCGGTTCACGCAAAGTATTGATGTCGGGGCTTGGCGTATGGATGGTTATGCTGCCATTTTTTGCAGCGGCTAATGACTTTATGACGACATTCTTTATAACTTCAATTATGGGATTTTTCCTAGGCGTTTTCTGGGCGGCAAGCCGCGCATATACCAGTTCCGTTCTGCCACCAAAAGACTTGGCTTATGGATTTTCGTTTTATACGATATTTGAGAGGTTTTCATCCATTTTAGGGCCGCTGGTCTGGGGATTATTGGTGTCGTTGGCAGGGTCATATAGATTGGCACTTGGGTCGCTGTCGGTGTTTGCATTATTGGGATTGATGTCGCTATTTGTCCGAACTGGTAAAAAGCCCGCCGTTTGAATTTCATCCCATTTTATGATATGATTAGTGTATGGCGCGATACGATTCTTCCACTTCATTGTTATATTGTCCGTCCGCTTTGACGGATAATAAAAGTCTATATATAGAGGCGCGCAAAGCCGTTTATGCCGATTCGGGATTAATGCCCAAGGTGGTTTCTGAAACAACTGATATATCAGACTTGCCGCCGGATGCGATTTTTTATTATCCGATTATGACGGCCAGCCGCCATTGGTGGCTGAACTTGGTGGGCGCGGATAATGTGCGGATGGTGGACAAGATTTCGGTTTCCGCAGATTGTCAGTTGGCTGTAATCCGTAATGTCTGCCCGGACGCGGAACTTAAAAAGCAAGGCGCGAAGAATTTAAGCGTTGGCGAAGTGAATCTTGCCAGCGCATTTTTCAAGGTTGTTTCTAAAAAACTGGGCTGCGTGCAGGATATGGTGGCGACTTCGGCCGGGTCGGTTATGATATTGTTCCAGGGGCTCAGCGAAAAGAAATTAAGCGATGCGTTATTAGATACCGGCAATAAGTATTATGGAATTATCGGGTCGTATTAAAGACCTGAACATTATCAATTTGATTTTTTAGACTTTTGATATATAATGCCCGGGATTTGGGGTATCGTCTAATGGCAGGACAAGAGATTTTGGTTCTCTTTATCGGGGTTCGAGTCCCTGTGCCCCAACCACCATTTTTGTCCGAACGAAGTGAGGATTAAAAAAATGAGTGCCGCGGCGAAGCGAAGCCGGGCAGGTTCAAAGTAAATTATTCAGGATATTGATTAAAAAACTTTTTGCCCGTTGATTCCGTGTTCTTTTATGCTGCAAGTTGGACCAATTCGCTATTTTGATGTGTTCTCAGCAGTTTATCTGAATAATCCGGCACAATTATATCATTTAGTATTTTCAACACTTCCATAGGGTGTTTCACATTCTCTTGTGCGACACCGCAATTGATTTTATAAACTCGGTTTTCTGATTCCGACTTCTCTAAAAGTTTTATAATTTTATTATTCGGAGAATAATTAACAATCGGCAAACTTTTGATGGTTTCAAGCGACAAAGTCATCCCGCCGTCCCGAATTCGCCACCACCAATATAAAAGTGAACTATTCAGTAATCCATAAGCAAAATCCAAATCATTTTGATTCTTGAAATACAATGTCTTCAATGAACTTCGTTGGACTGATTTTTTTAAGGCCGGAATAAAATATCTTGGGCTGGACGGAATATATAAAACAAATGATGTTTCTTTGTCTGACAGCAAATCTCCAAGAACTTTCGTTTTGTCCAAAGCATTGAAGACGGGCTCTAAAACCTTATTCACTTTCGGAAAGTATTCCGGAGTCAGTTTGGCTTCTGATAAAAACAAATCCAAAGATTCCAACATTTGTTTTCGTTCGTTAGTCTTCCAACGAAGCAATGATGTTATGCGATGAATTGCCGGATGCGGTAAGGCTACAATTATAGATGCGCGGACGCTGTTCGCAGTGTTGGTATTTTGGCTTCCAAATTTTATTCCGTGAAAAATAGTATCAGGAACATTATCAAAGTTATAGATGGTTAGATTATTAAACCTGTCTAATAATAGTTTTCTTAAAGAATAAAATTTCGCGGCATTCGTAAAAGATTGTGGCGTTATGCTGATAAAGCCTTTGCTGGTTTTTATTATGTTTTCAAGAAAATACGCATAAAGATCCGTGCATTTTGCGGTTTCAAAACTAGGATTCTCGTCAGTCGCTAAATACGGGGGGTTCACAATAACAAAATCATGCTGTGGAATTAAATTTAGGCTGTTGTCTAAAAATAATGAATCGTTGCCAGAATCCGCAACCGATATAAAATCAAAGACCTTGAAATTATCCTTTATTGTATTAAATAAATTTTCATCGTCCCGTTGAAATGATATTGTGAACAGCACGCGGGCTATGAATAATGCCAATTCATCTGTGTCTGACAGAATTAAATTATTTATTAGGAATTTTTCTTTGTCCGATTGAAATTTAATCAAATGCCACGATAAATTGCCGATGCCGGAACACGGATCAAGCCATATTCCGGTTTCAAATTTGGAACTTTGTTTTGCCATAAGTTCTGCCACATCGTCCGGGGTAAAAAATTGTCCGTTATTCTGACGGCTGGTTCGATTATCATAACTTAGGCTGTATTCATATAAGACGCTTATTTCACCTATGGATAATTCGCTTAGCAAATCGGTATCCAGGAAATTAGCATTCTTAAATTTATCGTCATTCAATATATATAAAAATTGTTTTTTGTTCCGCAAATGCGTAGCCAATATGTCAATCCACGCGCCATTAATTCCACGCGCTTTCAGCAAGGACATTAAATTTTCAGAATCAAAGTTCAGCAGGTGGCACATATCAAAACACCACCTTGGTTATTTTTATGTCGTTATTATCTAAATTAAATCCGTATTTATCTGGGCGGGGCGCGCCATTTGAATTTCGCCCTTGGCGCAAGATGTCTAAATTGGGCAGATCTTTTTCCGATAATATAACAAAAATAATTTCTTTTAACTCTGCCGCGGTTTTACGAAGTCTTGAATTTGTAGTGCGGGATTCGCGTTCTATTTCATAATCGGATTTTCCACCCTTTAATTCCGTATGCCATTTTTGGAAACTGCGGTCGTGGTCATTATATTCTATATCGCAATTTGCAACAATCTCACCATGAAAGCCGTGTTTTTTAATTGATTCGCGCATAGATTCGCAATCGTTTAATTGAATGATGCGTCCGGCATTGGCGGCGTGCGCCTTCAAGTCCCAATTAAAAGTCCTGAATAAATCAAAAGTTGTTGTTCCGTATTTTTCGCCAGGGAATTGAAATTGTTTGCTTAAAATTTCCCGGCATAACAATTCAAAATAAAAACCGAACCATTCCATCTGCCGCCATTGAAAATCTGCTTTCTTCATTTCCAGAATAGATTTTCGGGCATCCCAGACGGGATTTATCTTTTTCAATAACTCTTGCAAGATTTCCAAATCTGTTTTCATGATGCGAATCATACGAAATTTGGATGGACAAATCAAGACTAATGCGATTGGGGGGAAGGGGGATTTGCCCCGGCAAATCAAAAGGCCGGGGGGGGCAAATCACGGCACTATTACATCAGCCTAATACATTCAACTATTTTGCGGGATTCTACGACTTGAAGTTTGCCGGTTGTGCCTGCATCCATATCCGCGCCGGGCAATTCGCAATCAAGTCCCGCCATTCCATAAGCCCGCTTTGAATCTATACATTCTTCGCCATATTCATAAGATTCGTCCGGACATTGGCCGACCAGTTCAGGATTTTCCATATCGTATGCGGAACACGCGCCGTCTTCGCACAGGACTTGTTCTTCGGCATTCAGCATTTCAGCGGTTGCGGCAACGCCTGCGAATAAAAACGATGCGATGAATAGATATTTTTTCATAATTTACCCTTTTGGTTGTTAGGGAAATTATGAATTATTTTTTGGAAATTTTTGATAGGTATGATGTCAAATGCAGGATTTGCCGGGGCAAATCCCAGAATTAATGTCGAACCACCCCGTCCGCTTCGCGTCCACCCCGCCACCCTTGGCGGGGAATTAGTGGCTTACACACCGGCAAAAACTTTCTGCACATCGTCCAGGTCTTCTAACGATTCAATTAATTTATCAACCTTGGCCATATCATCGTCTGACAATTCCACGGGCGCGGTCGGCAGCCAGGTAAGTTCCGCCTTTTCCGCTTCACCGAATTTTTTCTGTAATGCCGTCATCGCGGGCATAAAGTTTTCGGTCGCGGTCGTTATGATATATGCTTCGTCATCGCTTGCATCCAAATCGTCAGCCCCTGCATCAATGACCGCCTCGAACATTGCGTCTTCTGATGCCGTGGATTTTTTATAAACGATCATTCCGACACGATTGAACATAAAGGCGACGCTGCCGGATTCGCCCATATTCCCGCCGTTTTTTTGGAAGACATTACGGACTTCGGGAACGGTGCGGCGCGGGTTGTCGGTCATAGCCTCTACGATTATTGGAACTTTGGCGGGGCCATAGCCTTCATAGCGAACGGATTCGTAATTTTCGCCGCCTGCTGCGCTGCCCTTGTCCATAGCGCGTTTGATATTGTCGTTCGGCATATTTAATTTGCGCGCTTGAATTATAGCAAGGCGAAGTCGCGGATTATTTTCCGGCGCGGGATCGCCGAGTTTTGTAGCCATAGTAATTTCGCGGGCGAGTTTTGTGAACTGCCCAGCCTTGGCGGCGTCTTGCGCGCCCTTGCGGTGCATTATATTATGCCATTTGGAATGTCCTGACATATTTTTCTTCCTTTTGTAATTTATTAGTCATTGCCCGGCTTGACCGGGCAATCCCGGCAACATATAATATACACTATGATTGGAAAAATTCAAGGTCTTCTCGATTCGGTTGTGGATAACGCCGCTATTGTTATGGCGGGCGGTGTCGGATACAGGGTTTTTATGGCGACAAACGCATTGGCGGCGTTAAAGGTCGGCGCGCCTGCGACACTTTGGATTGAAACCCATGTGCGCGAAGATCATATACATTTATATGGATTCCCGTCTAATGATGATTTGAATATGTTTAATATGCTGACATTGGTGCAGGGTGTTGGGCCGAAAGTCGCGCTTGCGATAATGGGAACATTGCCGACCGGGGCGATAATCCGGGCGATTGCCACGGGGGACAAGGCGAGTTTGACCGCCGCGCCCGGCGTAGGCGGCAAGGTTGCAGAGCGGATGATTACGGAATTGAAGTCCAAGATAAAGGGCATTTCGGCAAACGCATTGCCAGAATTGGAAGGCGCGCCAACTGGGATTTTTGCGGACGCGGCGTTGGCATTAGATGGATTGGGATATAAAAGGGCGGCGATACTGCCCGCACTCAGGAAAATTTTAGAAGACAATCCGGCATTACCATTGGATCAGGTTATTACTAGTGCGTTGAAGGTATTGTGATAAAATTCCCCTCCGGTGGAGGGGTGGACGGCGCAGCCGGACGGGGTGGGTCTGCGTTTTGTATAAAGGGTAGACCCACCTCCCGGGCTTCGCCCGGACTCCTCCATCGGAGGAGAATTATAATGGATAAATTCCCCTTAAAAAAAAGCCGATTTTATGATATAATGGTTTTAAGTTTAGGAAACCACGACTATGAAACTACTTAAAATTATGCTTGGCGCATTGGTTGCACTTGGCGCGACAAATGCAAATGCGAATTGGTCTTATTTACAGGATAAGGACGATGGCGCGCGCTTTTATATATCCGTCAAGGGCGGACTGGCGCAAAGTTTCGGCGGGAAAACACAAGATGCAATGGGCGATATGATCTATCTCTTTTATCCGCCCGAAGACCTAATACCAGCCGGAACTTATGCCGCAGTATTAATGACCGAAAAAGAATGTCGTGAGTATGGCAATAGTCTAGTGTCCAACGGCGGACTGGCGGCATCCGGCTGTTATCCCCTTGGATATGTTCCGCTCGGCGATATAACAAAGCAGTTCGAGGTTCGCACATTAAGCACAAATCTCGCCGCGGGATTTGTTCTGCCGAATTCCCCGCAGGTTCGTATGGAATTGTCTTGGGATCATTTATCCGAATCCCGTTATGACACATCTCCGCTTTTCACCGGAGTAGAAGGCGAGTTCATAATTTGGGACGGGACAAACGACCCTGATATTGTCCCGGCAGTTGTTCCGTATTCGGGTTCAATCGCCTCATCGGTTTCCAGCGATATAGTGATGATGATGATGTATTATGATTTCTTTGACGGAATGTCAAAGCCACAAAAGACCATCATTCCATATATTGGCGCGGGATTCGGACTTGCGACCAGTCAAGTGCAAATGACCCTTGGCGATTCCAATGGGGTATTTTATGAAACGGGTTCGTTTGATCCTTATTTTGATTCGACGAATGGATTCCCGCCAAGCAGTTCCAGTTCTCAGGGATTGGCGGTTGCCGGCGCGCTTGGGTTTTCATATGGATTGGTAGAGCACGCATTTATGGATGTAGGGGTCAAGGCAATATACGCAAACAAAATTAATTGGACATTGATTAATACGGATAACGGAATGGAAAAAAATATCATATCCGCTGGTCCGATGATCTACGGCATCTTCAACATCGGATTTAGATTCGAGTTTTAATTAAAGCCTCGCCCGGTCGTTATGGCATTACTCCAAATACAATAAATCTTCCTGCAAACTTTTGATCCGATCGCGCGTCTCGCCCGCTTTCTCAAATTCTAAATCTTCCGCAAACTTTTTCATCTGCTTGGTTAATGCCGCAATCTCTTTCTTTATATCAGTCGGATCCAGCGCACCCTTATTGGTATAAATATACTGCGTCTTTTTCCTATCCTTTATATCTTCCCCGACCTTATCAAATACATTTTTCATAATGGTCTTCGGAACAATCCCGTGTTTTTTATTATAAGCCTCCTGCTTTGCCCGCCGCCTACTCGTCTCGCCTAATGCCTCTTCCATACTTTTCGTAATTCTATCGGCATATAAAATAACCCGGCCATTTGCATTTCTAGCCGCGCGACCAATGGTCTGTATTAAGGATCTCGCCGACCTTAAAAATCCCTCTTTATCCGCATCCATTATCGCAACCAATTCGCATTCGGGAATATCCAACCCTTCGCGGAGCAAATTTATCCCGACCAAGACATCAAACATTCCGGCGCGGAGTTGCCTTATCAACTCTATCCTTTCCAGCGTCTCAACATCCGAATGAAGATACCTTGCCCTCACCCCATTTTCGGTTAAATACTCCGTCAACTGCTCTGCCATTTTCTTCGTTAATGTAGTTATCAAAACCCGGCCTTTTTGCGTTTTACACCGGGATAAAATATCATCAACTTGATTCTCGGTCGGACGAATTTCACACTCCGGGTCAAGAAGTCCAGTCGGCCTAATAACCTGCTCTGCCACTATCCCTTTTGACAGCCCAATTTCATAATCATTCGGGGTCGCCGAAACATAAATCGTATCCGGGCGGATTTTATCCCATTCTTCGAACTGCAAGGGCCGATTATCCATTGCCGATGGCAGTCGAAAACCATAATCCACCAATGTCTGCTTGCGCGATCTATCCCCTTTATACATCGCCCCAATTTGCGGAACGCTGACATGCGATTCGTCTATAAATAAAATCGCGTCCGGCGGCAAATACTCAAACAAGGTCGGCGGCGGCTCTCCCGGCGCGCGTCCCGACAAGAACCTGGAATAGTTTTCAATCCCCTTACAGGTTCCGGTCGCCGACATCATTTCCAAATCAAAATTCGTCCGTTCGCGCAATCTCTGTTCTTCTAAAAACTTCTTCTCGTCCTTAAAGAAATTAAGGCGGTCTTCCAATTCCGTTCTTATGGCTTTAATAGCATCCGTAATAATATGGCTTTCAGTCGCATAATGGCTATTCGGATAAATAGAAATATGCTGAACCTCCGCAAGTGTCTTGCCAGTCAAACTATCAATTTCCAAAATGCTTTCAATTTCATCTCCAAAGAATGACAGCCTTATAACCCTATCTTCCGAATGCGGAGGGAATATCTGCACGGCATCGCCTGACACCATAAAGTCGCCCCGAGAAAACCCTATATCATTTCTTTTATATTGCAATGCAACCAATCCCAATAACATTTCCGGCAAGGCAATTTTCTGCCCTACGCTAAACGACCGGCACATAGTCTTATATTCCTCTGGATCGCCCAAACCATAAATGGAAGAAACCGAAGACACCACTATCGTATCTCTAAACTCCAACAACGACCTGGTCGCCGAATGCCGCATCCGCTCCAACTGGTCGTTGATCGCCGCGTCCTTATCTATATATGTATCGGTTGTCGGCACATAAGCCTCGGGCTGATAATAATCATAATAAGAAACAAAATACTCCACATGATTGTTCGGAAAAAACGCCTTCATTTCCGTGAATAACTGCGCCGCCAAAATTTTATTCGGTGCCATAATAATGGCAGGCCGCCCAAGGTTGGCAATAACATTCGCCATAGTGAATGTCTTACCCGAACCCGTCACGCCAAGCAGCGTCTGATCACGGCGACCCGATTTCAACCCTTCGGTCAATTCCCGAATGGCGGCAGGCTGATCTCCCATAGGCAAAAAATCCGATTTAAGATTGAACAATCACGCTTCCTTATTTGTTCCCCCTATAATAATGTGTTATAATCATAAATCAAGGGAGAGGGCACAAAATGAAACGATCTGTTAGAGCGCGCGCAATATGGTTTCCATCCATTGTCGTAGCAGTCGCGGCGGTCGCCGCTTTATTATTCCCGGCATTTTCGGACTTTTCTTATATAAAGGCCGGTATGGCCAACGCCCTATCCGCCCGTTCCGGCGCAGAGGTATCCATCAACGGAAGCGTTAAAATCGCCCTCCTGCCCCGCCCTGTTCTTCGGGCGCATGAAGTAGTCGCAAAGACAACTGACTATCAGATCTCTGCCAATGCCCTTCAATTTCCCATCAGCATAGAAAACATTCTTGCGCCGGCCGCCGCTGCCGTCCCGTCCGAAATAACCATCCGCGGCGGAACATTATTAACAAATGACCGCAAGTTCACCGAAATCAACGGCCGGGCAACTTTGGCTGGCAAATCATTCTCCGGCTCGTTTGAACACGCAGGGCGCAAATTCATCGCAAGCATATCTGACGGCGCGGCGAAAATTGAAAACCCAAACCTTGCCCTACGCGCTGAATTCAAGTTTGATGCAAACGGATGCGAAGGAACCTTTAAGGGATCCTTCCAAAACCTGGAAACATTTCTGAACGAATGGGGTTATAGTTTCAGCGAAGTAGCCAAGCGACCCTGGGCAATAACCACCGAATTCAACCTTGACCGCGCGGGACTCAACCTCAAAAATATGACGCTCGCCTCTGCGGATACCATATTGTCCGGCCGGGCGACATTTCCCAAAAACGATGTCCAAACACTTGATCTCGTAATGGCGGACGGCAACCTTGGGATTTTAGAAATCCCGGATTTAACCGACAAAAACATCAATATCATCGGGTCGGGCAAATTTGACTTCCGCGGGCGGACAGCCAAAAAATTCGATATATCAATGGCGGGCGGAATCCTCAAACGCGCCGACATTCTGGGGGATGACTGGAACATCCACGCATCGGGCAGTTTCAAGGGCGGCAAGGCCGAAAACCTTGACCTGTCTCTATTCGAGAAAGACGGCCGCGCAATCGCCGGAATATCCGCGCCAGCATCCGTCCGCTGCATCCTGACCACCAGCGGCGAAAACTGGGAATGTTCATCTCTCTCCATCAGTGGCGAATCGTTTTCAATGTCCGGCGCGGCCGAAATGCAAGGCGGACAAATGAACCTTAAACTTGACCGCATCAATGGAATGGAAATAAATGACATTATAAAGTCAGCAACCGACCGATTCCAAAACGACATAAAAATCACCTTCCCGGGCGGACAATTCGGAATCGGAAATTCATCAAAAACCTATGCTAATGATAAAGCCAAATTAAAAGATATACCATTCAAGTCCTCCATAACCGACCTTATTCCGCCCGCCCTCGTGCAGAAAATAAAGGGCAAAATCAGCGCGGAATCCCGCTCGGGTTTTGAGAGTTTTGCCTTTGATTCCGACAACCTTAAAATCGCAATAACCGACAACAACGGCGCAATCCAATTTGCGGCATCCGGGCGCGACTTTGCCGGAATTTTTGGCGATGTCTTCCCGGGCGCGGGCGGCAAGTTTCTAAAACCCGACCTGCCCTTTGACATATCCGGCAATTTCTCAGGCGGCGACTTTGACGATATAAAAATCAATATCGCAGGGCAAGAATTCACCGGCCGGGGCGCGGATGGACGAATATCGCTGAACGGAAAAACCCTTAACATTGACGATCTGAAAAGCCCGGATTGGAATATAAATTTCGAGCAGTTGCAATTCGTCTCCCAAGACCCAATGCTGTCTATGTTCAGAATAACGCCGGACTTTTCGCTTGCCACCGCCCGGGTAATTTCCGGCGGCGCGACATATCAAGATCTGGCATATTCCAAAATCGGCACGGCGCAAAAGGCGTCATTGACCGACGGCTCTACCGGGGTCGGGGTTTGGGAAATAACCCGCCGGGGCGGCTCGGAATACGAGATAAATGTCAAAATATCCGGGTTTAAAATCCCCGGCCTTTTTGCAAATTTGCCGGGGCTAAATGTGGAAGGCGCGACCCTCACGGCAGAGGCTTGGCTGACCACTATGGGTCTAACCGCCAACGATGTCAGACAGAATTTGGCTGGCAGCGCGGAACTTAATTTTGACGGCGGCAAGGTGGTGGGGATTGACACCCGCCGGGTATTCGCCGCGCCCATATCGCACGGCAATGCGTTTGATGTTGTCAGTTCTGCTTTTGCAAAGGACGCCTCTATGCCGATACGCACCCTTAATGTTCCACTTCGGATAAGCGGCGGCTCGGCATTGTCCAGCGCGCCGATGAACATCCGATCGGACACATCAAATATCAGTGGATTTATAAAGTCGGATTCGGAAGGAACGGCAGCGAAATTGTCTGTTGTATTTAAGAACGGGGCGGCCGAACCACGACCACTGGAAGTTCGGGTTGCGCCATCGGGGGCGAGTTTTGACCGCGAAGAGTTGTTCCGCTCTGTCGATCCAGATTATATTAAATCAATTAAATAAGGCCAAAAAATATTGGACGACTTTTCGTCTGCCGGTCTATAACGCCCACTAACTTCGAAACGGCGGGGAACACTCATTGGTAGACACCAACATCGCCCCGCCGTTCCTGGTTATTGGCCGTTCTATCCTCGGCATCGCGGTCGTCCTGATATTTTTTGCACGATATTAATTATAGCGTTAAAGTCCCCTTCGCTGGCGAAACCATCTGTCCGCCTTCGGCGGCCGGGGTAGTGGTTAATAAGTCATTGCCCGGTTTAACCGGGCAATCTCGCCGAATAAAATTCCCCTCCCGGGGAGGGGTGGATGCGAAGCAGACGGGGTGGGCAATGAGCATAGTCTAAATGCCAAGCCTTTGATTAATGGTAGACCCACCTCCTCGCCTTCGGCGGGACTCCTCCACAGGAGGAGAATTAATAATTACTTCTTGCTCCCAACACTTACCTGATCGCCCCAACCTGCTACCGCGCTACCCGCAACCTTACACTGCACAGACTCAAAGCCCTTGTCTACCTGATGCGCTTTCACAAAGTGATTCGTTATGAACCCGCCAAGCGCGCCGACCGCTACCGCCGCACTAGCATCAAACGCAAGCCGTTTTACATTGGTCGTTCCGTCAGTCTTTTTCAACCAACTCGCGGAATCCAGTTGAAACGCCGACAAATCCGCAAGGGTTTCAACTGGCGCAGGCTTTTCTTCTTTACACGCATCTGCCAATTTATTGCCCTTTTCAAGGGATTTGTTGAATGTTCCAGCATTATTATCACATTGCACACATATCTGTGTAATATCATTTTTTGATAATTCGTTGTAATCTTGGTGCCGTGTTATAATCTCGAAAAATGCCAGTTCGCATTTGGTCGGAACATCAATGACCGGTTCTGGGGTGCAAAATTCTAGCAGATTTTTATCGTTTATTTGTTCTGGATATTTATCTATAAATTCCTTAAATTTATCTTTTCCGCAAGTCGCGCATACTTCATCCCATTTTTCTTTGTTTATATTCGGATAATCTTCCACCTTTTTACCATCCGGCAAACAAGACGGCGGATCACGATAGTCCTTGCAAAATTTTATCGTTGCTGTAACACCCATATCATAAAATGATTTTTCTTGTTTTTTATAGTCTTCCATAAAAGCGGCGAATTTTGTTGCGTTGCAACTTTCGCAAATGTTATCCCAAATTTTCTTATCATAACTTGAAGAATCGCCCAACAAACTTGCCCGTGTTACACCTTTGGGAAGACAGGATGGCTCCGGGTCGGCCGGTTTTTCACAAGGCGTCCAATACTTCATATCCTTGCCCTTGCCTGTGGGTTTGCAGGAACGCATTGCGCTACCTTCGCCACAAATTAAATTCTGTCCTTCGTTTTTCTTACTGATATAAGTATGAACTGTAAATGTTTCACCGCCGCTCGTATATTTATATTCCTGTGGCTTTTTTTTCAAGAGATCAATAATCGTATTTCCATTAACATCCGGTGTTTTAGCATCGCAACAATGAATCTCTTTTTTATACGGAAAGCAATATTCCTTCATTGTTCCGTCTTCATTAAATAAAAAATCACTAATACGCTTATTGTCTATTACTGCCTTTGTATCGCCGCAATCTGACCATTTATAATCGTCCCTTGTGTATTCGGAACCACTTTTTTCCGATATGCATATTTTTTCCTGTCCCGGATTACAATTTAATGTAAATGAGCCCCCTGCTCCATAAGGCGTTATCTTGTCCTTAAATTCTTTTTCTAATTTGTTGTTTATTGGTCCGCAACAATGGCGTTTTCCATCACTGGCCTTTTCACATGTATACTCACTAGTGAACCTATAATCTTCATAATTCACACATTCCGTCAATATCTTATCTCTGTTCCAATAACCCTCGCAAACTCTTACTTGTCCGCTAGGGCAATCTGCTGTGTCTTTTTCACCTCTTTCAAGCGCAACGACTTTGCCTTTAAGAAACTCATAAGTCTTGCCCGTTTTACAGCAAACCCAAGAATCGCCTTTTTGTTTGCATTGGCTATTTTGTGGATCAATTAATTCTTCAAACAATTTGATGTTCTTGTCAGTTGCGGGGGCTGGTGATGCATTATTAATTTTAGGACAGAGTTTATCAAGATATTCTTGGACTTTGTCTTTATGTAATTTTTGCTTCTTTTTATACTCTTTCATCTCTTCGCCGTGTGGACCCACAAGACTATTCTCTTTAACAATTTGATCTAAACCTACTAATTTAAGATACGCATTAATATAATCGCCACGCCCTGTATCAGAACATCCGTTTGGACTCGCGGCAAAACTTGGGGAAAAAATTGTGCTGAAAACAAAGGCAGCAAAAATTATCCTAATAGTCTTTATAGGTGTGTGTGTGTGTGTGTGTGTAGGTTTCTGCCATTTTTTCATCTTCTCGTCCGCTGTTAATACATAATTATTATATCATTTTTTGTGCATTTTTACAAAATATAAAATTCAAGGGATTTGCCCCCTGGCCTTTTGATTTGCCGGGGCAAATCCCACATTAAACTAAAACGGCACAAAGTGCCGTCATCCCCGTGAAGACGGGGATCTCAAATTGGACAATGCCGAATTAATTTGATTTTTTACAATCTGAGATTCCCGCCATCCACACCCCACGAACAAGTTCGCGGGGACCCCGGGCGCGGGAATGACAAATAAATAATTCCCCTCCGTTGGAGGGGTGGCCGCGAAGCGGACGGGGCGGTTTAACCACATATAACCACACTGCTTGCCAAAATGTGGCTAAACTACCCCGTCAGTCGCTCCGCGACTGCCACCCCTTCAATGAAGGGGAACTTTTTAATTACTATGAAATCGCGGCTGCGACCTGATCCTGCAACTCAAATGTTCCAAACACCACCCACGCAATAACCACCGAAATTACCAATATCCCAACCGAATTAAGCATATTGGAAAGCCCCTCTATCCTGCTTACCGCGCCATCCATATATCCATTCGCCACATTCATTAAATTCTTATCAAAATTATCTAACTCAGCATAAATCTTCAAGTCGCCTATAATCTCTTCATTCGGAAACTTCGTTTCCGCTTGCTCCAAAGCATCACCTAAATTCCGCCCCGCTATTACCCCAAACAACGCCTTATCCGAAACATCCGATAAATACTTATTGGAACTGCCCGCCATAATTTTTAATGCCTCTGGCAATGTCGCGCCCGCACGCATCAATGACGCCAATGACACCAACCACCCGGCCGAACTGGAAATTTTATAAAGCGACCAAGGCGGAAACCTATCCAACATAACCCTAAATCCCCCAGTCAAGCGCGACATACTTAATCCCGCCAACACTGCCGCAACCGCAAGTCCCGTCGACACCGCCACCCAATTCGCCCCGGCAAATTCCGACACATTGACCAAGGTCCTTGCCGCGCCGCGCCACACCACATCGCGCCCCACTGCCTCTAACATCGGCGGCACAAGAAATTCCCCCACCATAACCACAATCGCCACACTTGCCACCAGCAAAAACAACGGGTAAGCCAAAGCCGAAATCAATGCCGAACTTATTTTACCACTACCCTCCGTAATCCGCACGGTATTATCCAATGCGATCGACAATTTCGACATATCGCCGACCGACAGCATTAATGTTTCAATTTCCGGCACCCAGCCCTGCACAGCCTCGGGGAAACTATAACCCCTCTCCAACTTATCCATCCAATCGCGGAATGCAATCGCAAACGGCTCGCCCGGCTTTTTTCCATTTCGACTCTCTATATTATACAGCCTATCCAGCGCGTCCAATAATGTGAATTCGCCCCGCAACAATGATGCTAATTTTCTATACGCACCCAATCGCTTATCCGTATCAAGACGAAATGAAATTTTTGCATAAAAAGTTTCCAATCTATTCGCCATTGCACCCTCTAATAAACATCCGGCTGATCAATCAAGCCGACCCATCTTTCCAATTCATCCGCGCCGACTTCGCCCTTTAACATCAACTCACTCGCCGCCTCTTTCAATGTTCTGCCCGCCTTCTTCGTCAGCCAATAAAGCATCGCCCCGCGCACATCGCCCGCAGTCAACAATTCCAACAGCGGCGCGTCAGTCAAAACAATTTCGCCAGCCTTAACGCGCCCCAATGTTCCCTTGCCGCCGCAATGCTCGCAGCCACGACCCTTTACAAAAATTTGCTTTAATCCGACATCGCCATAATAATCCTTAACCCGCGCATAAGCCGGATGATCGGGACGCTTCGCCAATGGTTCGCGGCAAACCGGGCAGACTTTCTTAAACAGCCGCATTGACATCAGACCCCTCAGCATCGTTTCGTCTTTTAACTTAAACGCCTCTACACCCATATCAATCAGACGGGTCGCCGCCGCAAGCGCGGAATTCGCATGCAATGTCGTCCAAACCGAATGGCCCGACAACGCGCCCTTTAATGTAAGTTCCGCCGCGGACAATGTGCGAACTTCGCCGACCATCAAGACATCCGGGTCAGAGCGCAACGCCGCCGCCAATGCCTCTGTAAATTTTTCATCCCTCGCCTCTTCCGATGCGGCATTCACCACCGGCATCTGATGCGCGCCGAAAATTTTCCGTTCCGCCGGATCTTCAACGGTTATCAGATTTATTTCATATTCCCGCTCGCGCAGCATCAATGTCATATTCTGAAACAAAGTCGTAGATTTACCGCTGCTAGTCGGACCCGCAACCACCACAAGCCCAGTCGGAAACGACCGAAGGCGCGCCAAAATCCGCTGTTCGTAATCCGTAAATTCCTGTTCCAGTTTTATCCCGTCAGACGGATTTTCGTAAAGCAATCGCATAACCACATAACGAGATCCAAAAGCAATCGGATTGAACTGCATACGAATGCCCAAAACCCCAGCGGGCAGATATAAATCCTTGGTTCCGCGCAATGGCGTGCGCCCGTCTTTCTGCGCGCTTTGATATTCATTCTTCGCATAATTTGAACTGGAAATATCCGCACTCGCAAACGCCGCGCGAATGAAATTTTCACCCCAAGCCGCACTATATTCCAACGCCGTCTGCATACTGCCATCGCGCCTGAAATATATTGTCGTTTGTCCGGCAACTTCTATATGAATATCGGAAACTTTTGCAGCCGCGGCCTTGGCCACAATATCCACAAAGTCTTTCTGCATCTGATTGTCGTAATCAAGACGCGACCGACCCGCCGCCCCCGCATTCGTGCGCGAATCATTTTCTTTATATATCGCAGACAATAATCCCAAGTCGCTATAATAAGGTTCTTTCAGCGGCAATCCCTCGGTCTGAATTAATGAAACAAACGCCAAAACGCGCCCGTCAAAACGATGGGTGCGCGATACGACCAATTCGCCGCCTTCGAAATAAGCAACCAGATTCTGCGTGTCTTTGGGCAATTCAAACCGCCCGCGAAATCCCGTCAGCAATCTGTTATTTTCAGCAAAAAGAAAATCTACTATTTTTTTATGATCGCCGCCCGCCATACTCGGAGGAACCGATGCAGCGGAATCTTTTTTATAAGATTGTCCAGCAGCCGCCATAATCACCTCGATATAGTGCTGATCCCAAGGATGATTTCATCGCCGTCTTCGCTTTGGAATATAACGCCTTCGTCCGCAGAAACCGCAACAACTTTCATCCCGTCCAGGCTGCGCCCGGCCTGAACCCGCCGCCTTTGCCCTGTCGGAATGTTTTCTACCAATGCAGTTAAATTATCCGCAGAACCTGATATGTTCAGCAATTTATAAATCTCCGAAATGTCATACGCGCCAGCGGCATCCGGCACAGGCTCTGTCGGCAAAGAAGGCGCGGATTTCGCCGCCTCCATCTGCTTTTTAAGGCTTTCAATTTCGCCAGCGAATTTCTTTTTTTCTTCATCTAATTTCGCCGCCAATTCCGCAGTCGCAGAACTCGCCGCGTCCGCCGAATCCCTCGCGCCGGATAACTTTGTCTTTTCCGCCTCTATCCTGTTCAAGTCCAATTCAAGTTGCGCGCGCTCTTTTTCCAGACGCATCAAAACCTTGTCCTGTTCTAATGCGGTAATCCGCAAGAACACCGAACCATCGGCATCAAATCCGCCCAGGTCAATGTCATCGGCCAACGCAGGACTGACCACCAAAGCCGCCAATACGGCAAGTATTTTATTTAGCATATATTCTCTCCTCATAACTCCATTCATTTTTCACATTATCCCAGCGAATTGAAATCGTTTCAACCGCAGGAATTCCATCAAAGAATTTTATAAATTCGGCCGGCATAATTTTCGATTCCGCCTTTACCGAAATAAATCCTATCTCTTTTTTTATCGCCCCATCCGCAATAATTTCTTTCGCGCGAGATATTGACGCAGACATATTAACCTGCTGAAAGGCCGAACGAACCTGCCGCTCCACCGCCGCCAAATCCGCCGCAGGGGCGGAATTTTCACCCGGAATTTTTGCAAATGTCCCAGTTAAATCCGCATCCGATCCGCCGGATAAATTGACTTTCACATTCGGCATCAATGTCGCCGCCGAAGTATAAAGATCTTCGGCCGTGCCATAATCGCGGCGCAAACGCGCCGATACTTTTCCATTCGCGCATTCTACCGAAATCGCATTCCATCCATAAATCTGCTGCATAACAAACGCAATAGCCATAGTGCATCTGTTCGCAAACTCCGCGCGATTTGGAATATTTTCCCAAGGCATTTTTGCCGCAACGGACGGCGCGTTCGCGCCACCTGCATTTTTAGATTCCATCTTTTTTCTGAATTCCGCAGCCGCCTCCGGGGTTAAATTTGACGGCGCGGGCTTGCCCAAAAACGGCGTGATAATTTTCATAACATCGCCCTGAAAGAAATAAAATACCGCAAACAATACAACCGCAAGAACCGCGAAATTACCAAGAAAACTGCCACCTCCGCCAATCCGTTTCAGCGCGACATTAACTCTGCCTGATATAACTTCTTCTATATTTTTATCAACCGCGCCGCGCACGCCCCAACTTTCCGGCGCGACTATCAATGACCAATCCGGCAATTCCAATAACGCATTAAAAGATTTTACCGCGTCCGCCTCATTATGAAAAAGCCTATCATAATCTGGAATAATTACTCCATTCCGAACTGCTAAAATATATATCCCGCCCTGGACGCGAAACGCCGCCGCGAATGAAGGCGAGTCTCCAAAACTTTCCACTAATTCGGGCGCAAGCACCGACAGCCCAGGCTCCAATCCGCGCATATCCGCGGCGAGACCAACTGAATTTCTATATCCTGCATAATATCTGAATTTGGATGCGGGCGCGAGTTTTTCAATGCGAACGGCTTCGTCCGAGGCAGAGCGACCAGATCCCGTCGGCTGCCAAAACAGACCAACGGCATACTTCTTCCGACCAATATTTATCGCCTGCGGTGCCATCTCTCTCCATAGTCGGACAAAACCCGCAAGTGGAATTTTTCATCCCGCCGCGTCATTTCCGTCCACTACACTTCGGAAACCCGACGCGCCGCGGACAGAAAGTCCAGACGGGCGGTCGGGTTTCCTTGGTATTGAACGGCCTGCCGCGCCGTTGCGATTCCCCTAGCGGGTTTTGATCCCTATTAATTTCCCCTCCAACCCTCATACCCAAGCCTCGCCCGGCTTTGCCGGGAGAGGAGGAAACCTCGCGGGCTTTGCCCGCATAGGTTTCCGGTGAGGGCTTAATTCAATGGTGCGCCCCATTCGCGCTGTATCGCCCGTTCCGCATCCATCGGTGATACATGAACCTGCGGCGTCAAGATAACCACCAATACATCTTTCTTTGACTGCGTATCGCGCGAACCGCCGAGTGCCATAAATCCAGGATCCCCAGTTCCATACCGAGTATCGTTATTCGTCTGTTTCTCAAATCCCGACAGCACCAGCATCTGACCAGATTCCATTACAACTTCCTGCATAAACGCGCGCTCTTCAACTTCCGGCAACTGCAAGAATATATTTCCTACTTTTTTGTCTTCCAGATTTATCAATTCGCGCAGCGACATCTTGAATAACAACAGAACGCGGCCGCCTTCTAATATGCTCGGCAACAACTGCATGGAAAATCCTGTTTCCAAAGTATCTTGCTCAACCGTCGAAGTTACATCCGCCGTGAAAGACCTAGTCTCAAACTTCTTTATATAGCCCTGAGTTTTGACATTGCTAACCGGCGCGACACGATTATTCCGGGTCGTAACCGACACATTCGTAACCAGTGAAATTTTTCCTTGTTTCGCCAATGCTTGTATCAAAGCGGCAGATCCCGCCGCCGGACCAAACGGAGAATTCGCAACAGCAGAACCACTTAACGATCCGCCAGCCGCGCCAGCAACATCATTATTCAGAACAGCCAAGTTCAGCGCGTTCGCGCCTGAAATTTCTGGATTGCCGCCTGGACGAGATACAAGTTGCAAGCCCGATGTTGATTGTATCGCCGCGCCCAAATTCAATCCAAACGCATTTGCATTAGAAATAGAAACTTGCAAGACCTTTACATCAATTGAAATCTGCTGAGATAATCTTCTGTTCTGCCTTGCGACATAATCGCTAACTCGCGCCAAGACACTCGGGGCGGCCGTAACCGTTATAGTCCCCAATGACCGCGACACCGTGAACTTTGCATTATTCACGCCATCCAAAATCGCGCTAATACTTTTTTCAATCTCTTCCCATTCGCGCATATTGGATTCCAACGCAACCTGATTGGAATCATCAGTTTGAATTCTGGACGATACACTTATATCCGTCCCCAAAGCATTCAGATTAAATGTCTTCGTTTCGGTTTGATAAAACACAATTGACTGCCTGTCGTAATACCACAGCAAGTCCATATCCATCGCCGCCTTGCTCAGCAAGTCCGACAGCCGCCCGCTATGTTCAATGCGAACTTTATTATTTAATTTATCACTGCCAATCTGCCCATCTATGACCACAGGAATCCCAGTCGCCTCTTTTACTATATTCGCAAGTTCGGATAAATTCACAGGCTCGTTATTAATAATCGTAACACCAGTTGATGTTTCAAACTTCGCCGGCAAATCATTTTTATGCGGAATTAAAACTGAACGGGATCCCAGCCATACGCCCTCTGATGCCGAAACCGTATCTCCCGAAACTCTGGAAGTCGGCGTGCGCGCGCTTTCCAATGCGCGATACGCATTCAGATAATCATCATCCACGGCAGACGCAACCTTGGCCGAATCTTTATTAGAACAAGCCGAAACCGCCGCCGCCATAAGCGCGAGATATAAAAACTTTTTACATACCATGGTTTTCCCCATCCTCCAAAGTGCTTACTACCAACACTCTGTTCCCTTTATAAAACCTGGCATAAGGCACCGGAGTCGCCCGCGCAAAATTTCTCACCAATGCACTTGATACATCCATAAACCGACCCTCAAATACCGCGCTCGCCGAAATCGGATATTCGCGCGATGTATTCCAAACCAAGTCCCATCCCGCAGCCTTTGCCCATTCGTTCAATACAACACGCAATGGTTTGCCCGCAACAACAACCCAACTCCGCACAGCATCGCCCGGTGTTGCAGTCGCCGCCGCCTCTCCGCCCATATAATTTCCATCCAATATAACTCCGCCATTTGATTCCGCAGAATTATCTTCTATGCGGCGCGTATCATTATATTTCCTGTCAGTCGTCGACATTACCAACGCCGATCCGCCATCGTCTTCCAACATCTCTTGCACTAATAACGGCATCTTCGCATCCGAATTATAATTGAAAGCCGGAGGCGCATCATTGCCATGCATCATATCCGCACCACCTGTGAAAGAATTCTGATCACCCCAATTATTTGTTATGATCTGATTGTCCACGCGTAATCCCGAAGTGCGATAAATTTTATGATTTGTCTGCGGATTTCTATTGGCTTCCGACTTGCCGTGAATATAGTTTAAGGTCGCAGAATTGTCAGCCGCTTTGGGCGCGTTAAGGCTTAATCCCTCGTCGGGACCCTGCCATACCAAACCGCTGCGATCCACATCATCAGATGCAATGACTGAACCCACGACTAAAATCCCGCATAGAGCGGCGATAAGTCTTTGAAACATGATTAAATCCTTTCCTTCCCCGAAGTCCTTCTCACTATTATATCAGATTTAGCACAGGTTGAGCAAGGTCAAAAAACATAAGGTGCATTTTTCGTTTGCGGTCTATATCGCCGATTATCTGCGGAAAATGGGGGCACACTCATTGGCATCCAGCCAACTTCGCCCCCATTTTCCTTGATCCTCGACAATCTATCCTCGCAAACGCGATGCACCTAATGTTTTTTGCGGGTTATTATTGCGACAACCTATACCACTCGTCATCCCGGCGAAGGCCGGGATATTTGTAATAAGTCATTGCCCGGCTTGACCGGGCAATCTCGGCAAAATAAAAATTATGCAGACTGCAATTCTTCCAACAACTTCTTCTGCTTGCTCGAAAGCCTAGTCGGAACATCCGTCTTTATATTAAGATATAAATCCCCGCGACTACCCGCGCGCCCCATCATCGGCATACCATTTCCCTTTAACCTCAACTTGGATCCAACCTGCGTTCCCTGTGGAATTTTTACCTCTATACTCTTACCATCAATCCCCGCAACCTCAACCTGACCGCCCAATGCAAGGGTCGCAAACGGCACAGATAAATTCACCAATAAATCATCGCCATTCCTTGAAAATACCTCATCCCTCGCAACAGAAACATCAACAAATAAATCGCCGTTCCTTCCGCCAAGTCTTCCCGCTTCGCCCTGCCCCGGAACTCTCAGCCTTGACCCGTCCTGCACGCCCGCAGGAATTTTTACCTCTATCGTTCTCTTACCCGCAGTCGCGCCCGCACCATTACAAGCACTACATTTTTTATCCGCTTTCCGTCCCGTCCCATGACAATCAGGACATTCCGAAACAGATGAAAAGAATCCATTAGACCTTCGCACCGAACCCGATCCGCCGCAACTTTTACAAGCAGGCGCGGGACTGCCATCCGCCGTCCCCTGTCCATTACATTTCTCGCACTTCACATTCGCATTAAATTTCACTTCTATATTTTTTCCATAAAACGCATCTTTCAGACTTATACGAACCTCATGAAGCATATCCCGCCCATTAGTATCGGGCGCGGAATGTCTACCGCCGCCAAAACCCATTTGCGAAAATATATCTTCAAACATATCGCCAAAGCCTGCTGAATTAAAATCAAAGCCCTGAAAACCACCCGCGCCGCCAAACGGATTACCGCCCTGCCCAAATGGATTGCCACCGCCGCCGCCTTGGAACGCAGCCTCGCCATATTGGTCATAAGCCGCCCTTTTCTGCGGATCGCGGAGCACATCATAAGCGTTATTAACTTCCTTGAATTTTGATTCGGCCTCTTTATTGCCCGGATTTTTATCCGGATGATATTTCATAACTAATTTATGATAAGCCTTTTTCAGGTCTGCTTCGGACGAGCCCTTTGGAACACCTAAAATTTCATAAAAATCTTTCGCCATAATTATCTCTTTTTTACAATAGATATAGAGTAATAACTTAAAAAGTCAAGGGTTCATATGTCCAAAAAACATAACCTCGGTTTTTCGTTTGTTGTCTATAACGACCACTACCTTCGTCCACCTTAGGGCCACTCATTGGCATCCAGCCAACTTCGCCCCCGGCTTTCCTCGGTATTGATCGTTCTATCCTAACAAACGCGACCTCGTTAATGTTTTTTGAGATTATTTATTATCGTCATCCCCGCGAAGGCGGGGATCTCAAATTGTATAATGCAAAAAAATTCCCCTTCGCTGGCGAAGGGGTGGCAACCGAAGGCTGACGGGGTAGTGGTAATTACACTCTCTGAGGCATCAGGATATAAATGCAATCCGAACCTTTATCCTTACCCTGCATAATCGTCGGGCTCAGCGAATCCATCATAGAAATCTGCATCTTATCCGCATCAATCTGCGTCGCTATATCCAACAAGAACCGAACATTAAACACAATCTGAAACTGCTCGGCATTATTATATTCTATATCCATTTCTTCAACCGCCGCACCAGCCTCGGGCGCGGAGGTATTCGCAACCAATTTGCCAGTGCTGAAATTAAGCACTACCGATTTCGTCCTCTCCGTGGATGTTACGGACACGCGATCAATCATTTCAACAAACGGCAATCTACCAAACACCGCCAACTTATCATTATTTTTTGGAATGACCACGCGATAATTCGGATATTGCGCGTCAACCAGTTTTGTGGTTAAGACCGCCGCGCCAAGAGTAAATCTCGCCTTGGTATCCGACAATTCCACAACCACATCATCAACCTCTGCATCCGCCAATAACTTTGACAATTCGCCAATAACGCGACGCGGAAGAATAACGCTTGGCATCGCCTCTGACCCGGCCGGCGCGGCCGCGGAACATACCGCCATTCTTTGCGAATCAGTCGCAACGGCCGTCAATAATTTATTCTTGCCGTCTTCTGTAATGTGGAAGAATATACCCGCAAGGTGATACCGAGTATCATCAGTCGGCATAGCAAATTTCGTCTTGTCCATCATCCGCGCAAGTTCGCCCGTGGTCATCGTGAACTTGGTCGAAAGATTCGCGCCGGACATAGTTGGAAAACTATCCGCCGACAAAGTCGACAAAGTAAATTTCGCCTTGCCGCTCGACACGATTAACTGCTGTTCATTTAATTGGCGAATTTTAACTTCGGCCTCTTCGGGAAGTTTTCTCAAAATATCATAAAGCAAATGGACAGGAACCGTTATTTTTCCCGGCAAAGTAATATCCGCCTGCACGCGTTCCACCAATTCAAGGTCAACATTCGCAGCGGTTATGACCAGGTCTTCCTTGGCCTCAATTCTGACATTCATCATTATGGGCAGCGGCGCGCGCCGTTCCACAATAGACTGCATATGCGCGATGCTTTTTATCAGCACTTGGCGATAGACCGAGAATTCCATAATTTGCTCCTTATTTCTAGGGACTTTACAAAAAAAACCACAGCCAAATCAAGAGAATTTTAAGATATTTCTTGACTTTCTGCAAATTCGTCCCACAATGGCAATACATACCTGGTCAGGAGGGACTACGCAAATGACACATTCTTTTCCGTTTTCTTCGGCAGTTTTAGACTCGCTTATTCCGCCGCAAACAGGCTTTGATGTCGCGCGCGACACATCGCACCCGGATCTCCAACTCTATATAACCGCAGGCGGGGCAAAGACTTTCTTCGTTCGCAAGCGCGTCCGCGGTAAGGACATACGCAAACTAATCGGCCGTTTTCCCGATATGTCCATTGACGAAGCGCGGGACGCCACAAAATCCGCATTAATGAAAATGCGCCAGCCAGTCAAAGTCCGCCACGGCGATATAACCCTTAAACGAATGGCTGAAATCTACATCAAGGACAAAGTCCGCAGGGCGGAATCATCAAAACAAAAACTTGAACGAACCATCGCCCGTTTATGGGTAGATATACTCGGCAAAAAAATTACTGAAATAACACGCGAAACCCTGTCCGGCCTCCATTTCGAAATCGCAATGAAACACGGCAAATCCACCGCCAACAGAATGCGCGAAACGCTCTCCGCCATCTTCAACTACGCCATCGAAGAAGGCTACACCAAGGAAAATCCCGCCAAGGATTTGGAAAACTTTCCCGAAGGCGGATTCAATCGCCGCATATCAGACGGCGAATTCCATTCACTTATCCGCGCAATGGATATGGAGAAAAATCCAACTATGCGCGCCGCTATGAAAATGCTCGTCTTCGGATTTTCTAATAAAAGCGATATACTCGGAATGAAATGGAAATCTCTCGACCTTAACCGCGATGTCTGGCATAACAAGCCCCTGTCCGACAAGGCCGTTTTATTATTGGAACAACTACCGCAAAAATCCAAATATGTCTTTCCGAATACCGCAGGCGCGAAGGGTCATATAACCGATCCGAAACGCGCTTGGAAGCGTATAACCGACCGCGCAGGATTATCCAATATGCGTATCGCCGATATATATAAGACCCTCCGCGGGCAAGTAGACAAGCACGAAGGCAACATCCGCCGCCAGATCAACTCCATTCTTGATCGCATCGCTTAATCGGACAAAAAATCCTAACTTTGTATTTCATCCCGGCTTGATATTTCCGCCCACTACACTTCGGAACGGCAGGGAAACTTATGGGCATCCAGCCCACCGCGCCCTGCCGTTCCTTGGTATTGGACGGCCTATCAAGCCGCTCAGACAAAGTTGGATTTTTTGCACGATATTAATTTATTGTCGTCATCCCCGCGCAGGCGGGGATCTCAAATTGTATAAAGCAAAAAAGGGATTTGCCCCTTGGCCTTTTGATTTGCCGGGGCAAATCCAACTAAAAAATTGCACTATTCTACTGATTCATTAAACAATCACTTGGCAAGCCGTGTGCCTTACATTCACGGATCAACCGCCAATTTGCATGATTCTCTTGATGCTCTTCGTGCGTTTCCGCAAACACATGCCCGCCCGTTCCATCCGCTACAAAATAATAAAACTTATGCTTTTCCGGCCTCATCGCAGCCCTTATCGCATCCAATCCGGGATTCGCAATCGGACGCGGCGGCAAGCCCTTATACTTATAAGTATTATACGGACTATCAAATTGTAAATGCGCCCGCGTAATCCCCCGCCCCTGCATATGCCCAAGCCCATTCGTAACCGCATACACAACAGTCGGATCCGCCTGCAAACGCTGATCAATTTTCAACCGATTAATATAGACCCCCGCTACGCGCGGCATCTCTGCTAATATACTCGTCTCTTTCTGCACCAATGCAGCAAGGCTTAACAACTCATTCCAATCCTTTATAGGCGCGGGAAAATTCACGCCATTAATTTCGCGCACCCTCGCCATCTTCGCCGCCAAAGTTTCAAGCACTTTATTCCTATTCGTCCCGCGCGCAAAAGCATAAGTATCCGGGAATAATTCCCCGTCATTATATACCACGCGAATTTCGCCGCTTAATTCGGGATTCATTCCGACAATTTCATAAATCTGCTTTGCCGTCAAACCCTCGGGAATCGTCAATGTCGTAGTCGCTATATTCCCGCGCCCTAAATCGCGCGCTACGCCCCAAACACTCCGCCCAGGTTTCAAGTCATAAGTTCCAACCTGCACCCGTCCGCCCCAAGCCATAACAGATGCCTTAAATAGATATTCGCTGATTATCAATCCATTTGATTTCAAGTCGGATGATATACGCGAAACCGATGCGCCCGGCGCAACCACCAATTCCGATTTCACTCGTATCGGAGATAAGATAAATGTCGCATAAGAAATAATCAATCCCAGCACAACAATAACAGCAATCGCAATTTGAGAAATTGTGTTGCGGAAATTTAATAAGGTCGAACCACCCCGTCCGGCTACGCCGGACACCCCGCCACCCTTGGCGTGGAATTTTGAGCGCGACACAAGCGAAGGGGACTTTTTAGTGTTTGCGGGGAATTTCTTTTTTGATGTCTTCTTTTTCACAGGCATTAGATTTTACCTATGATAATCGTTGCGTTCGTCCCGCCAAATCCAAATGAATTAGAAAGCGCGTATTTAATATCTTTCTTTTTGGCTTTATGCGGAACCAAATCTATACCTTCTGTCTCCGGCTCTGGATCATCCAAATTAATCGTCGGCGGCAAAATCCCATCACGCAATGCAAGGGTTGAAAATATCGCCTCTATCGCGCCAGCCGCGCCAAGCAAATGCCCCGTCATAGATTTCGTTGAAGACATACTGACATCCGTTCCGGCAAACATTTTCTTTACCGCCGACAATTCCGCCAAATCGCCCAATGGGGTCGAGGTCCCGTGCGCGTTAATATATCCAATATCAGACGGCTTTAAGTTCGCATCTTTCAATGCGGCCTGCATCGCCCTATATCCGCCATTGCCATCTTCCGCCGGCGCAGTAATATGATTGCCATCGCCCGACATTCCATAACCCAAAATCTCGCCGTAAATTTTCGCGCCGCGAGCCTTGGCGTGTTCATATTCTTCCAACACCACGACACCCGCGCCTTCGGCAATTACAAATCCATCCCGCGCTTTGTCCCAAGGACGGCTTGCGCCCTGCGGATTTTCATTATTGGTTGAAAGCGCGCGCATCGCGTCAAACCCGCTCATCCCAATCTTACATACTCCGCTTTCCGTTCCGCCAGCAACCATTATATCCGCATCGCCGTGAATTATCATACGCGCCGAATCGCCAATAGAATGCGTCCCAGTCGCGCAAGCCGTTACAAGCGACAAGTTCGGTCCCCTTAATCCATAAAGAATAGACACCCATCCGCTTGCCATATTAATCAAGGCCTTTGGCACAAAGAAAGGCGAAATCCGCCCGGGTCCCTGCTCTTTCAATGCAACGCAATTATCATACATCGTCTGCAATCCGCCGATGCCGGATCCGATTGAAACGCCCGCGCGTTCTTTTTCTTCGTCAGACAGATTTTCAATGCCCGCATCTTTAATCGCCTCTATTGCCGCGCCCACTCCGTAAGATATACATTTATCCATTTTCCGAAGTGCCGCCGGATCAATAACCGATGCAGGGTCAAATTCTGGAACGCCCCCGATCTGAGACTTCAAGTCCGATACATCAAAAATTTCAACTTTGCCTATGCCCGATTTGCCTGCAAGCAGGTTCTTCCAAGCGTTTTCAACCCCTGTTCCCACGGGACAGACGATCCCCATTCCTGTTATAACAACTCGACGAGTCATATCTTAAATCCTTTTTGTTCAGCCAAAAAATCCTGGTCAATTTTTCATCCCGCCGCGTCATTTCCGCCCACTACCTTCGGAAACCCGACACATTATGGACATCCAGTCCACCGCAGGTCGGGTTTCCTCGGTATTGGACGGCCTGCCGCGCCGTTGCGATTGACCTAGGATTTTTCGCACTTTATTAACTTTTTGAGATTATAAAATTAAGAATAAATTATGTAAAGGAGAAAATATGACAGCAATTTTACCGCCTTTTCATAACCAATAAACTTCCCTCGAACAACATAATCAACGGCAAGGCCAGCGCAATACAAGACACCAAGTCCGGCGGGGTCAACATCGCGCCCACAATAAACATTCCAACCCAAACAAAACGCCGCGCTTTTACCGCCGATTCCCGCCCTAAAAACCCTATCCTATTCAGCACCACCAGAATAACCGGCAGTTGAAACGCCAATCCGAATGTCTTCATAAGTCCCACGCATAACGCCACATATCCCGCCATATTCGGCAATAAAACCGATGCAAAATTACCCTCTTCCGAAAAGCCTATGAAGAACTCAAACATAACCGGCATTAAAAAGAAATAAACAAACGCCGCTCCCGCCACGAAAAACACCGGAGACGCCAACATAACAGATGCAATAAATTTACCCTCCGCGCCCTTTAACCCCGGCCTCGCAAACCTGAACAACTGAAACATCGCAAAGGGCAATGACAGCACCGCCGACAACATCAATGCAATATCCAATCTTATCATCAACGCATCCGCCAAGCCCGTCCACAGCAGCGCGCCATCCGCCCAAACAGATTGCAGCGGCGCAACAATCAAATCCTGGGCAATCGGTGAAAAATACCAGCCCGCGCCAAATGCAATCAGAAAAAACAAAGCGCAGAACAGAACGCGGCGGCGCAATTCCGCAATATGATCCATAATCCTCATCTTCGGCTTTTTCATTTCTTTCCGCCTTTAAGTTCCCCTCCGTTGGAGGGGTGGACGCGAAGCGGACGGGGTGGTTTAGCCACATATGGCCGAACTGCATCGCTTAATTTGGTTAAACCACCTCCCCGCCTGCGGCGGGACTCCTCCAATGGAGGAGAACTTTTTTTAATCGGCTCCGCAAATGTCGCCATCATATCATCCATTACTTTCTGACTATGAACCACAGGATCAATCCTTTCCACTTCGCCAGCCAATTCTTCCAACTTCACCTGCGCTATATAAGTCATCTCGCGTATCCAACGCACAACTCTCGCCAAACCCCTAGCAACACTTGGCCAATAGCGCGGAGGCAAAACCAACACAGCAACTATAATTATTAATAAAAATTCCCCACCCGATATTCCAAACACTTTTTTTCGCCTTTAAGGTTGTTCCTAATAATTGCTCACTGCCACCAGCCCGGTGCAGATGCTAACCTATTCGTAATACTTATCACCAGTCCCGGTTGTATTCACCCTATGTTTCTGCACATTCCAAAATCCCTTTGGAAAGTCCGTTCTCGTCTTCAATCCGCTTAACTCCACTTCCGTCTTACTTCCAGTCGCATCCTTTAACTCCCAACCCTTTAACGCAACAGGACTATCACCAAACAAGACCTTCATCTCGCCCAATCCCGGATTGTTTTTCAGATTCAACTTTAACTCAAAGCCCCCTGAAAATTGCCTGCTTTCCATTACCTTAATATCCGCGCCAGTCAAGTCAATCGTCTTTCTCGCCAGCACGCTCGCAGGCGTAGATGACGAAGGAATAGTCGTAATCTGATCCAACGACTTGTCATAAAAGAACAGATTCTTGCCATCCGAAATAAGCTGTATCGGCAATTTATCATAATCAAGCCTAATCTTCCCCGGACGCAACATATAAAACTTTCCAAACTCTTCCTTACCTCCGCCAACCTTTTGCGTAAAGCCGCCCTCTAATCCCGATATATTATTCAGGTATGTCTCCGCCCGCTCCACTAATTTGGCATCAACTTTCGCCTCCGCCATAAAAGGCATTAACAACGCGCCCAAAATCAAACTAATCTTCAACATAAGCATCCTCCACCATTAATTGCACGCTTGAATTCCCATTATATATATTTTCTTTCACCCGGGCAAACAAGACAATTTTTCTGCCCCTATTCGCGTCATTCATAAAAAATTCCCCGGCCGCAGTTTTCAACATTCCAAAGCCTATCCCCGCCAACCTCCCAACCGCAGTAGTAAAACCCAATCTTAAATGCCCCGTTCCGACCGGCTCTACCCAATCTATAACCGCGCCCGATAATATAAAGCCCGGCTCCGGGTTATCCTGCCCGAACGGAGACAGCACCGACAAACTCCGCGCCATATCTAAATTCGCAGCAGATGCGTCAATCATTAAATCCGCTTTCAGCAAAGGCGCGAATTCCCGACCCTTCATAATTTTCGCAACGGAATCTTCAAGATGTTTCTTAAACGCCGGAATGTTTTCAACGCGTAATGAAAATCCCGCCGCCGCCGCGTGCCCGCCGCCCTCTATCAATAATCCCTTTGCACGCGCCTCTTCTATGATGCCGCCCAAATCCACTTCCGGCACGCTCCGCCCCGAACCCTTGGCCACGCCATCCGGCTGAATGGTCGCAATGCAAGCCGGACGATAATACTTTTCTTTCAGCCTGCCCGCAATAATACCCATCACTCCGCCGTGCCAATTTTCCCCGCAGACGAAAATACAATTCGCATCGCCACCCTCGGCATCCACCATCTCGCACGACAATTGCAATATCCCGCTTTCTATATCCTTCCTTTGGCGATTCAGGCCATCCAGTTTCTCCGCCAGTTCCCGCGCCTCTATCTCATTATCCGTCAGCAGCAGTTTCATACTATCATCCGCAGTCCCAAGCCGCCCGGATGCATTCAGCCGGGGGCCCAGCATAAATCCCGCGCCATAAACATCCAAATGCTTACAGCCTGCAACATCGCCTAAAATCCTGAGACCCGTGCGATTCCATAAATTTGCAACTTTGAGCCCGGTTGAAACAATCGCCCGATTAAGCCCGATTAATGGCATCGTATCACATATAGTCCCAATCGCCACCAGATCCAAAAATTCCTTCAAGTCCGGCTCTGGTTTAGCATCGTTAAAAAATCCCCGCTCCCTTAGATTCCGATTAAGCGCGATTAAGAACATAAAGACCACGCCGACACCCGCCAGCATTCCCAATCCCGATTCGTCCCCGATTCTCTTCGGATTGATTATCGCATCCGCAACTGGCAATTCCGGACTGCCTTGGTTATGGTGATCGGTTATTATTAATTTCAGCCCTAATGATTTGGCGTGCGCGGCCGCCTGCATCGCTGATATGCCGCAATCAACCGTTATAATCAGATTCGCATTCAATTTATGAAATTCATCCACCGCATCTTTGGACAGGCCATATCCTTCGTGATCCCTATGCGGCAATCTCCAAACGACTTTATCATCCAACCCCAATGCCAAAAGGTATTTAACCATCACGGCGGCGGCAGTTATACCATCCACATCATAATCGCCGAACACAGCAATTTTATCGCCCGCCAAAACCGAGTCTGACGCAATACGAACGGCGTCATTCATTCCAAGAACAACATTCGGATCGGGAAGTTGATTATGTAAAGACGGGTTTAAAAATTCAGCGGGCTTTTCAATGCCGCGCGCGACCATAAGGGAGGCCACAATTTCGGATACTGAATTTTCTTTTTGGATGGCGGAGACTTGTTCGGGATTAACATCCGAAACAAACCAGGATTTTCCTGTTAAAGATTTATCCACTATTTTTTTCAACTGCGCTTCTTTTTTATTGAATGGATATTAACATCCTATTTTGCACGGCGCAATAAATAAATGATATATGGATTTGCCCGGCAAATCCATTTTCTTAAATCCGCTCAAACATACTATCAAGTTCCGCAAGTGTTATCTCTTTCCAAACAGGCCGTCCGTGATTACATTGCCCGCCCCGCTCTCCATTTTCTATATCCCTTAATAACGCGTCCATCTCTTCATAACTCAATTTTCGACCCGCCCTAACCGACCGATGACATGCAAAATTTGCCAGTTTCAAATGCAGCCTTTCCTGCAACGCCGCACTGCTACCTTTTGCCCTTACTTCGGACGCAATAACTTTCAGCACTGCCGCCCAATCAAGATCAAAGTCCCCGGGAACCTCTCTGACCACTACCGAATTATCTCCGAAATGTTCCACCGACAATCCGCATTTTTGCAGGTCTTCCGCAACGGATAAAACCGCGTCCAATTCACCCGCATTCAGGTCAACAACTTGCGGCACTAACAAGGGCCTAGTCGGCAAAATGTTATCCCTTAATTTTTCATAAGTAATTCTCTCCGCCGCTGCATGTTGGTCAACCAATACCAGGCCGTTTTTATTTTCAGCAACTATATATTTGCTAAGTATTTGGCCGATTACACGCCCCAACGGCAAATCAAAACCATCAATAATCGGCGCGGAATCATCGGCGTCAAAACCCGGCATTTTTGATATATTATTCTCAAAAAAGCCGGTGTCCCGAAAGACGCAAAAATCATCCTGAACAGGGGCATAAAACGGCGTAATTTCAGACGCCAAAGACCGAGATAAAACAGCCCTTAAACTTCGCACCATAAGGTCCCTAATTCTACGCGGTTCTAAAAAATGCACCTCCGTCTTCGCAGGCGATACATTCACATCCACCTCTTCTGACGGCAATTCTAGGTAAAGGCAACAGACTGGAAATTCACGGCTAGACATAACATCAAAATACGCCGCACGCAATGCGCCAACCAGAACTTTATCCTTCACCGGACGACCATTCACAAACAGATATTGATCGCTTGCGGACGCCCTTCTAAAAGTCGGCTTTGATATAAATCCATGCAAACGAATTTCAGAGTCATTCGCATCAACTTCTGACATTTGACCTGTTATATCCTCCCCTATAACCCGAACCATCCGATCAAAAATCGCCTCATTCGCCGGGAACCTTTCGGACACATTAAATACAAATCCAACATCCGGCCGCGCCAGCGCAAGGCGATATAAAACCTCCCGCGCGGACGCCAATTCAAATCGGTCATTACGCAAAAACTTCAATCTTGCCGGAACGCATCCAAACAGATTTTCCACCCTTATGCAAGTTCCTTTCTCCACCGGCGCAGGGGTTATTTTTTGCGTAGCGCAATCCAGTCTCCATCCTCCGTCTCCGGCGGATGTTGAAATCGTCATTTCCGAAACCGAGGCAATGGACGGAATCGCCTCGCCCCTAAAACCCAAAGTTTTAATATCCAATAAATCTTCGCCAGTTAATTTACTTGTCGCGTGCCGACCAATACAGGCGGATAAATCTTCTTTATTCATTCCGCAGCCGTTATCAATGACGCTGATTAATGTGCGGCCGCCATCCACCACATCCACAACAATCCTGTCCGCGCCCGCATCCAATGAATTTTCCACCAATTCCTTTACGACCGAGGCAGGCCTTTCCACCACTTCTCCGGCGGCAATTTTATTTACCAGATCAAGCGGCAAAATTCTAATCGCCATCAGACTTCATCCAATTTCTTATTACCTCGAACGGCATCTTTTCATAATCACCCATCGCGCCACCAATAAACGACTTTGCAAATTCCGCCGCGACAATCCAGGCCGCAACATCCACTTCGCCCGATACCACAGCCGCGCTTTGCCCATCTGGCAGACTTTCCAAAATATCCGCCGCCGCGCCCTTGTTTTTCGCAAAAACGAGACTTGGAATATGTCCAAAGGCCCGCACCGCAGGCAATCCCTCCGCAAGAGTTCTAAACAACGCGTCTCCGCCCAAAACACGGAATGCCGCCCCGTGCATAACTTTTAATTCCCAGAACAAGAACATCGCCAGATCCGCATCCGGCAATCCTCGGCTTTTTTGCAAAAAGGTCTCGAAGAACTCCGGCGTGGACGCGTGGTGCAAAACCTCCGCCAGGCTTTTATAATAATTCCTTTCGGACACCTCTATAATTTTTATATTTTCGTGTTTCGGCAAAACATCAAAATCAATTTTCGCCAGGCTCCGCTGATGCGAAGGGATCATATCCATATATGCCTTGAATTCGGGCGCGTTCAACACCGCCATATCCTGCAAGGGCGAATAATCCTTGAAATTGAAATCAAGTTCTTTCCAAATCGGCCTTTCCGGCGCGGCTAATTTTTTAATGGCAGTTAACGCCTCTTCATTTATCCTCACCAACGACCAGTCAAACAACGCCCCGGCAAAGGGATGCACCGCGCCCTTCCTCATCCCGGATAATTCGCCAATGCCAAGGTCTGATACAAATTCCGCCTGTTTTTTCAGATATGTTAAATCCATTAAAACCTCACAGATATTATCTCGTATTCTTTCACACCGCTCGGGGTATGGACAGATACCAGGTCGCCTACCTTATGCCCGACCAACGCCTTGCCGATGGGGCTGGATACAGAAATTTTGCCCGCCGCTATGTCGCTTTCCGTCCCGCCTAATAATTGATAAGAAACTCTTTTGCCCGCCTCGTCTTCCAATTCCACCACCGCGCCAAATGAAGCAACTCCTTCGGTCGCATTGGAAAAATCTATGACTTTGGAACCCGTAATCAGTTTTTCCAGTTCGCCGATGCGCCTATCCATCCATCTCTGCTTTTCCCGAGCAGTCTGATATTCCGCGTTTTCCTTCAAATCGCCTAATGCCCGCGCGGCTTGAATCGCCTGCATAAGCGGAGGGCGTTCAACCTCGCGCAGTTGCTTTAATTCGGATAAAAGTTCATCCATACCAGACTGAGAAATCGGCTTCATTTCTTCAATTCCCTTATATATTGATTTTCTGCCATCAATATAATAAAATAAGGTTTCTAAGTCAACAACCGAGGATTAAATGACAAACGCAACTATAATATCAATAAAGGAACAAACGCCAGTCCATCGTATTTTCCAAATCGCTATGGACGACAAGGGCAAAATCCCATTTGATGCCGGACAATTCGCAATACTTGAATTGGAAGGGGTGCGCCGTGCTTATACTATCGCATCCGCCCCAGGCACAGATTGTTTAGAATTCATAATCGTGAAGGTAGATGGCGGGCAATTCACCACAAAATTATGGGAACTGAAAACGGGGGATGCAATCAATGTTATGCCGCAGGCATTTGGACATATAAAACTATCCGCCATACCGACTGACGCGCCTATATTTATGATTTCCACAGGCACAGGAATTGCAATGATGCGCTCTATGCTGAATGGCGGCGCATTAAACGGACGCAAGGTCTGGCTGCTTTCCGGCGCGAGATATGCGGCAGATCTTGGATTCCGCGAAGAAATCTCCGCCATTACCGACCCAAACTTTACCGCAATCCAAATCGCATCGCGTGATGAATATCAAGGATTCCAAGGCCGCATAACATCGGTCTTTGACAATCCCGCCCTCGCATCTAAACTCCCTCCGCTTGACCCATCCACCGGGCTCCATATCGTGATGTGCGGGAATCCTGAAATGGTAGACGGGATGAGTGATAAATTTAAAGCACTCGGCTTTCCAGACTCTCAAATCCACTTCGAGAAATACTAATGAAGTTCTTCCCCTGGCGCACCATTATATCAAGATTCTTATCGGGGAAATTCCTCCGCGCTTTCGGACTCGTCCTATTTATCGTATCCGCCGTAATCCTATCCATATCTTTTGTCGAAGAACTCGGTCGCGCTGACACCGGCGGCAGCGCGTTTATCCAAGCCGCCGCAAAACTTTTGGAATGGATGCCGCTCTTCCTGCCGCTCGTCATATTTATGTCCGTTTTACTTATGACTTATCAACTGCTCCGCTCTTCCGAAATGGTTATAATAACAGGCGCGGGATTATCGCCGCTCCGCATAACCCGCCCGCTCGCCCTTACCGCGGCACTCGTCGGACTATTCGCATCTATGGCAATCAACCCGGTCTCTATCAGCCTTAACCGCACAATATCGGGCGCGAATTCTTCTCATATGAATATGGTGGACGGAAAAATCTGGCTATCCGAAGACGGAAAAGACAGCCGAATGATTATGTCCGCCAAGGGAATCCAAATAAAGAACGATGCCGCCGCCTTCATAGACGCAACCATCATCAATCAGAAAAAAGGATCGTCCGCCGCCACCCGCATCGAAGCCCCCTTAATATCCCTTAGGGACGGCGAATTCCAAGCAGTAGAGGCCGCCGCAGTCTATGGCGAAGATGGCATCCCGAAAATCGCCAGAAACTGGAAAATGCCATCCCTTATAACCGCGCAAAATGTAAAGGAACGCTACCTGAAACCCGCAGAAATCCCATTCTGGAAACTGCCATCTTTCATCGCCAGCCAGGGTCTGATGGGCATCAACAGCCGCCCTCACTTGGTGCAATTCTTCTCTCTTCTCTTTATGCCGCTGACCTTGGCGTCAATGGTCGCGCTTGGTATGGCTTTTTCGCAAACCAAAAGCCGCCGTTTTTTCTCATTCGGCAAAAAGTTCACTCTGGGAATCCTTGCCAGTTTCATTTTGTATTTTGTGATTAATCTATTTTCCAATTTGGGCGCGGCGGGATTTTTACCACCATTTGCCGCCGTCTTATTACCGCCTATGATAATCGCATTTTTCTCGTTAACATACATCATCTCATTCAATAAAAAATAAAGGAGGCAATAATGCCATTAAAAAAGAAACATCCCACCAGAAACCGCATGGCAATTTTCGTAATCATAGCAGCGATCGCAGCACTAATGATCATTTCATTTGCCGCGCCAGTGCATATAACCGAAGTCGTCCTATTCCCTTAAATAATAATTCTCCTCCTTTGGAGGAGTCCCGCCGCAGGCGGGGAGGTGGTTTAGCCACATTAAGCGTTGCAGTGTGTTTTAATTTGGTTAAACCACCCCACCCTTCGGGCGCCCCTCCAACGGAGGGGAACTCAAAATAAACAATGAACAACAACATTGAACTTTTTCTTGAAATGCTCGCGGCTGAAAAAGGCCGCGCAAAGAATACTATTATCTCCTACCAATCCGACTTGGATGAAATCGCCCGGGACTGCGGCGACATCAACTATGCTACTTCCACCATACTCCAAGACTATTTCTCCGACCTCACCAAATCGGGAATGCGCGCCAGCAGCATCGCCCGCAAGGCATCCGCCCTGCGCCAATTCTATAAATTTATGAACCTTGAAAAGATAATGTCCGAAAATCCAATGCAAGGCGTGGAACTGCCCAAACGACATCTCGCGCTTCCAAAATACCTGTCCGAAGAAGATATAGAGGCATTAATCTCTTCCGCGGACGATGTCCGCTATTCGTTGCGGCTCCGCGCAATGATTGAAATACTTTATGCCTCCGGCCTCCGCGTTTCCGAACTGGTCTGTCTGCCGCTGTCAGCAATACTCAAAGACCGGCTACTTGTCCACGGCAAGGGGTCCAAGGAACGGATGGTGCCAATCCATCAAAAAGCCCTGGACGCAATCGCCGCCTATATGAAAGTCCGCCCAGCATTTATCCCGCGCGGACGCAAGGCATCGCCCTTTCTTTTTCCCGGCATCGGCGCGGCAGGTCATTTAACACGGGATGGATTTTATAAAGTCCTTAAAAAATGCGCCGTGCTCGCCGGAGTGTCCCCGGAAAAAGTCAGCCCCCATGTGCTGCGCCATTCGTTCGCATCACACCTCTTGGGCGGCGGCGCGAATTTGCGTTCAATCCAAACAATGCTGGGACACGAAGATATTTCCACGACCCAAATCTATACTCATGTGCTGCCGGAAAAGTTAAAGTCCGCAGTGCTGCAACACCATCCATTGTCTAATAAAAAGGGCGCGATATGAAATGCGAAAAACCCGGTTGCACGGCGGATGCCGAATGCCGCGCCCCGAAAAACCGCGCGCTTAAAACATATTGGAATTTTTGTAAAACCCACGCGGCGGAATATAACCAGAATTGGAATTTTTACGAAGGCATGACCGCAAAGGAAGTAGAACAAGATTGGGAAAAACGCACATTTGGCACAATACTGGAAGACGGCAAAAAGCATTCTTATAAAGATATTATTAATGATATTCTCGCCGGGAAAGTAATTGAAAGCACCGGGTTCCCGAGGGATGTTGATGATGCGTTTCGGACGCTTGGGATTGTTCCCACGCGGGATTTGGCTGCGGCGAAAAAAGTATATTTAGAATTGGCAAAAAAATATCATCCTGATACATCAAATAATTCTTCCGACCGGTTTAAGCAGATTTCTTCGGCCTTCCAAATCATCCAAAAATTCTTGAAATAATGCAGGGATTTGCCCCCTGGCCTTTTGATTTGCCGGGGCAAATCCCACATTAAACCAAAACGGCACCATAGGTGCCGTCATCCCCGCGAAGGCGGGGATCTCAAATTGTATATTGCTTAGCGGGACTGGGTCAGGAGACCCCGCCCCGCATTTATTCTACCTCTTCCCGACACTTACCTGATCACCAAACCCGGCAACCGCAAAGCCCGCGACAGAACATTGCACAGCCTCAAAGCCCTTATCCACTTGTTTCGCTTTCACAAGGTGATTGGTGAGGAACCCACCAACCGCGCCGAGTGCCACCGCCGCGCCAGCATCCCAACCAAGCCGTTTCCAATTTGTCTCACCATCGGTTTTCTTTAACCAACTCGCCTTATCCAGTTGAAACGCCGACAAGTCGGCAAGTTTATCCGATACTTTGGTTTCTGCCTCTGTGGTCTGTTTATCTTCTGCCTCAACCTCTTTTCCCTTTTCACCATTAACTTCGTCTGCTACTCTTTCATGCCCCATCTCCCTATCTTTGTCGTTACATGCTTCTCTTATGTCATCCCAGCCAGGGTTTCTTAATCTATTGCTTCTATAAAATTCATAAGAATCATTAAAGTTTTTCACATTATCCTTTCCGCAGGCTTCACATAGTTGAATTTTGTTGTCGACTCCCAGACGTTCAAATTTCGAATTGATTTCTGCAAGAAGACTATTCCCGCATTTATCTTCTAATTTTTTATTTTCTTCGTTTTCTCTTAATGCTTTACATCCTTCACTTGCCTCTTCCGGGGAATTAATGTTGGGATTATATTGCATTGCTGCTTCAAAAGACTGCTTTGTTTTGCAATGATCGCAAGCCTTTATATAATCCTCAATATTTAAATTTGGATCTAAAAATTTTGTTCGAACGGCATCGTAAGTATCTCTATTGCAAGGTTTTATGCTATTTATATCGCTTTCTGATACCCATTGATTTATATTTTCTTTGGTTCTTTCGCATATAAATCCTTCAAATTTTTCTCCCAATGGAAAAAACTCCACTTTATAGTCAGTATTATAAACTTCGCATTCCTTACCAAACCCTTTGACGATTGCATCGTATTTACTTTTCGCTACACAACACTTCTGGTCATTGGAATTTGTTTTTTTAGTGCATGATGGCGAGACCCTTAATTGCTCATATTCTTCCTGACATTTATTTTTTGGCGTAATTAAAATAAGTTCACTTGTCGGTATCGCTCCGGTGGCGGCGGGTTGCTTGGCCTTCCAATCATTATAGGCTTTAATCTCATCCGCGCATTTTTTATCGGCAAGTTGATCTTGACCATCTTTGTTTAATTTCCTATATTCTTCGGATTGGACTACCTTTTCGCTAAAACAAGTCTCAATTGCTTTTTGCTCGGACGATTTTTCTGCGTTGACGGCATTAAATTTATCTAAATCAAAGACATTATCCGCCCGCACGGGCGAAACCGCACCGCATAAAACCACCGCTAAAAATATCTTTGCAATCTTCATTGTGTGTGTGTGTGTGTGTAGGTTTCTGCGGGTTTCCAGGGATTCCCCTCCCCGGGAGGGGTGGCACGAAGTGCCAGGGTGGGCAATGAGCATAGTCCCAATTCCGAGCATTTGATTAATGGTAGACCCACCCCCGGCTTCGCCGACCCCTCCACCGGAGGGGAATTTTATTGCCAACATCATCTTATATGTCTTTTATTGTTGGCATCCGGCGGGGTAATCACTCCCTCCCGCTCCATTCTTTCAATAAAATCCGCCGCCTTGTTATAACCAATCCTCAGCACCCTTTGCACATAACTAACCGTCGGCTTTTTATCTTTCACCACCGCCTCCACCGCCTTGGCATATAATTCCCCATCCTTATCATCCTTGCTCGGCTTTATTCCGGGAATCAAGACCACATTCGCATCGCCGTCATCTTCACCCACCCCGTCCAAATACTCCGGCTCGCCCTGCTTACGAAGATGATCCGCCACCGCCTTGGCCTCGTCCCCGCTGATATAGGACGCGTGAATCCGAACAGGCGCGCGACCCGCATCTAAATAAAGCATATCACCGCGAGGCAATAATTGTTCCGCTCCCTTGGCCGCCAAAATCGTAATGCTATCCACCGCAGACAAAGTTTGGAACGAAATGCGGGTTGGGAAATTCGCCTTTATCACGCCAGTAATCGTTTCAACCGACGGCCGCTGTGTCGCAATAACCACATGAATTCCCGCCGCACGCGCCTTTTGCGCCAACCTTTGCAAGCACGCCTCAACCTCTTTGCCGCCCGTCATCATCAAATCGGCCATCTCGTCAATTATCAAAACGAGGTATGGCATATAAGACAGATCCATCGGCCGCTTTTCAATAATCGGCTTACCCGTTTCCGCATCCACCCCGGTCGCAACATTTTCGGTCGGAGAAATTTCTTCCTCGCGCAATTCTGCAATCCGCTCGTTATATCCGGGCAGATTCTGCACGCCTAATTTTTTCAATTTGTTATATCTATTTTCCATTTCGGCGACCGCCCATTTAAGGGTCTTCACCGATTTCAGCGCGTCAGTCACAACCGGAGTTAACAGATGCGGAATGCCATCCCAAAGCGTAAAGTCCACGCCCTTTGGATCAATCAAAATCAGTTTGCATTCGTCCGGCCGGAACTTATAAAGGACAGACAAAATTATGCTCTGAATAAACACCGACTTGCCCGTTCCCGTCCGCCCTGCGATCATAAGGTGCGGCATCTTGGCAAGGTCGCTATACACAGGTTCGCCACCGATGCTTACACCCAACGCAATCGGAATCCCCATCTTGGAGTCGGTGAATTTCGGATTATCCATCAGACCCTGGAATCGAACATCTTGGCGCGATACATTCGGCAGTTCAACACCAATGAAGTTCGTCCCGGCGATATGCGCCATACGGATATTTTCAGACGCCATAACGCGCGTGATGTCTTTAACGGTCTCCACCACTTTTGCAGTCCTGACGCCGTGTCCCGGTTCGAACTCGTAAAGGGTTACTATCGGTCCCGGCTTGATGCCGGAAATTTCGCCGTCCACTCCGAACTCTTCTAATTTTTCTTTCAGCAGCAGGGCGGATTGTTTCATATGCATCGTTATGCTGCGCTTGGCGTCATCACCCCTTTTAAGGATGGATAAAGGCGGATAAATATAGGCGTCTTTTCCCGGCCTTTTCGAGAATTTAGCCGGTAAAATTTTCGCAGGTTTCTGCGCCGGTTTTGCCTTGTCTTCTTTCTTCACAACTTGCGGCCGCCACTTCACATTAGATTCAATCGGGGCAGCCGGACGGGCGATCTGGACACGGCGATTGCGCGGCCGGAACAAGTTGAAAAATATCGCCGCGTGATATTTTTTAAGACCCGTTAAGCGGACAAATAAAACTAACGAGAAAATCAAAAGCGCGGCTCCGATACTTAGCAATGCAATGCCAGGAACGGAAGACAAATCATATGCCAAACCAGCACCTAAAATTCCGCCCGATCCACCGCCAGAAATTAAACCAACTCCGAATGAAGATGACAAGACGGATAAAATTCCCAGCATTACGGGCATCTGAAATTCTTTCCAACTATCGCCTCTAAACAGCAAAACATAACCCGACCGCAAGCATAAAATTGCCAGCATAATGGACGCCAAAATTCCGATGGAATTCATAAAAAATTCCGCCGCGACAGATACGGGCGAAGCGTCCGTTATATCGTATGCGGCAAGGGATAAAATGATGACAAAACCAGATACGATGGTGAAGAACCCGAGGGCTGCATATAAAGTCCTTCGTAAAATTCCCGCCAAAGATTTCGGTAAAAATTGCAAGTTTTAATCCTTGTAGTTCCCCTCCATTGGAGGGGTGGCACGAAGTGCCGGGGTGGTTTAACCACACATCACCTTAACGCAATGCTTAATGTGGCTAAACCACCTCCCCCCACTTCGTGAGGGACTCCTCCAATGGAGGAGAACCTATTTTTTATCTCTTCTTCCCTGCTTTTTTCGCACGCGCTTTACCCGGCGCGCGTTCCGATTTTTCGCTGCCGCCTTTCACTTCTTTCTTAAACACATTGATTCCATTGGCAATGTTTTTCGCCATACCCGGAATCTTTGCAGATCCGAATAGCACCAAAACCAACGCAAATATAAGTAGTATTTCCCAAATTCCTGGACGCATATTTAACTCCTTTTTATTGTCTAGACAAAGCCCATACCAACTCGTCATTCCCGCGAAGGCGGGAATCTCAAATTGTTAAAAAGTTGTCGCCAAAGGCGACTCTTTGCTTATTAAATTATACCATAAAAACCCTGTTTTTTCTAATAAAATCCATAACGGAAGGGGTAAATTGTGCAGGGATTTGCTATGGCGGAAGGGGTCTCCGAACCCCTTCCGGAACATTTACCAAACATTAACACCTCCGCTTGCCTTAATCTGATAAAATAGTTCCGGGCGGGATTCGGAGATCCCGCCCGGCATATGCAAAAAGTTTTTTATATTATTTCCCAGTCGGAACAGCATAACAACTCAGGCTTTTGCTTTTCGCCCTCTGACAGAAATTATTCGCATCTCCGCCCGAAGCAAAGCCCGTTACACGAATCCGATGTGTCGTATTTCCGCCAGGCAAAGTCGCGGTCGTAATTGTAAAATGCTTGCCGTTAAATAAATCGTGATGCCGCGATTGCAAATTCTTTTGTTCCCGTTCCGCCGCAGCCTTGGACCCCAATGACCCAAACTGAACCGACCAATTGCCGCCAGCCGAAGAAGATGTCTTCGTGGCAGTTGATTTCGGCGCAGTCTTCGCCCCGCCAACCGGCAAGGGTTTGGGCTTATTAACCTTTATATCGCCGGCCGCAGGATTAAATTTCACTTCCTGGCGGTCAACTATAACTTTCTGCGGCAATCCATCTGGATCGTCCTGCACAATTTCTTCGGCCTCGGATGGCGCAGATTGTTCAATTATAACAGCCGCAACTTCATCCTTGGGCTTTGCGCCGCGCCCGGCCAATTTCACAACAACATAAGTCGCAACACCCAGCGCAAGCACGCCAACGGCAATCAATTTCCATAGATTCTTGCCCTTTTCCGCGCCCACATCATCCCATATGTCGCCGCCCGAATTGCCCAAGCCCGGAATTTCCGGGTCATTCAAATCCAGCAAATCTATATTGTTGTCAGCCATAATTAGCCCCTATATTTTTACCAATTTGTTCCTGTGCAAACCGCGCCAGGAAGAACTGATAACAAAATTCCTACGCCAGACAGCAAGGCAAAGCCCACCAGCAAAGCCAGGAATTTTCCGCGCAATCCATCGTCCCCGGTGAAATCAACTTTTCCAGTGCTGATAAATCCCCAAGCCCAATTTGCGATAATGAACGCCGCGCCAATAAACGCAAGGTTCCGCAGCAATTTGAATATGTTCGCCATTTCACCGCAAAGAGTGCCCCATTTGATGTCGGCAGCACCAGCAGCATCCGCGTTGAATATGAACAGCCCTGCTATAATAGCGGCAAGCGACATTAATTTGATACCACTTTTTAATTTCATTTTCCCCTCCCTTGGGCTCTTTTATTCAATTATATCAGAAAATTCCCCAATTCGCAAGCCTACAAATTCCTAATTTCGGCTGGGCATCATTAAGGTCTTTTATCTATATTCGGCGGAACTATCAATTTCTTGTTCTGTTCCACTATCGGCTCGGACTTGCAATTACAGCAAGCACTCAGCACGCATAAACCAAACACTAGCATTATTATGTTCTTCATTTTTTGCTCCTTTATTAAAAGTCCAATATAGTTCCATAAAGCACCGCGAAGAAAAACGACACGCTGCCGCCCAAGACAAACAGATGCCATATAGTATGCGAAAACTTCATCCGCCTATATATATAAAAGAGTATGCCCACACTATATGACAGGCCGCCCGCTAACATAAACCATAATCCGCGCTGGGGCACTTTTTCCAATACCTGCGGCAAAACAGCCAATATCGCCCAACCCATAACAAGATAAAGCAGAACAATCCATTTCGGCTGGCGCGCGGGATTTTTAATCTTCATATATGTTCCAATCGCCACAATACCCCACAGAATTCCAAACAAAGTCCAGCCAGTCGCACTTCGTAAATTCACCAGACAAAACGGCGTATATGTTCCCGCAATAAGGGCATAAATCGCCACAGAATCCCATACCTCAAAGAAACTCTCACTCTTTTGCCCAATCATCGCGTGGCACATAGTTGATCCGAAATAAAGGGCAAACATAGTCGCGCCGAATATAGCCGTCGAAACCACCGCCCAAGGATCTTGCTTTAACACCGCAAACACCACAAGCAGGCACAGCCCCGCAATCGCAAGGCCAATTCCAATGCCGTGCGTCAGCACATCCATTACCCATTCGGATTTGCTTGGTTCCCGTTCCCAGCGAAACAGCCCAGACGCCCGCAGGGCTCTAAGTAATAAATTCCCGCGCGGATTTTTCTTTATCGCCTTTAATTTTATCTTAACTTCTTTCCTAGTCTTTTTCATTTTAATCTCCTTTTCACCCTGTCCTCACCCATTACACTTATCATAGAATACAGATCTGGCGTCTGTTCCCGCCCGCTTAACGCGACCCGCAACGCCATAGCAACATCGCCATTTTTAACGCCCAGTTTTTCCGCGATTCCCTGCACTTTTGCCCACCATTCATCCTTGGTATCCGCCGGATTATACACTGCCAAAAACTCTTTTGTTATTTCATTACCGGGCTGCGCCACAAATCCATCATCAAAGAAAAACGCTATGTTTTCCAAAGTCTGTTTCCAAGTAATAAAGTCCTTACGAACCCGTTTCGGATTATCCCGCTCAATCCCCAATATAGATTTCAGATATTCAATATCTTTCACAGCAGTTCCAAATTCATTCGCCCAATCCACCACGCGCTTGGTCAATTCATTCAACGGCAGTGTCGCAATAAATTCCTTTGCCCACCATTCCAATTTCTTCATATCAAAAAGCGCGCCGGACATCGGGATTTTCTTCGGTTTCAATTCCCAATCCCAAATGGTCGCCGCCTGCCCTTTGGCTTTCGCCTCTTCATAACCGCTGGACGCTATATTAAACAGATATTCCAACACCGCCTCTATCGGCCAGCCGTCCGCCACAAACCTTTCAACCGAAGCCTCCGGGTCTTTGCGCTTTGATAACTTCCTTTGTTTCCCCGTTTCATCATCAATTTTATCCAATGTCGAAGTATGAATATATCTTGGCGGATTCCAACCTAAAACTCCAAACATCTGAATGTGTTTGGGCAAACTACTTAACCATTCTTCGCCGCGAATTACCAATGTCGTCCGCATAAAGTGGTCGTCCACTATATGAGCAAAATGATAAGTCGGCAATCCGTCATCCGATTTAATCAGCACCACATCTTCATCATCTTCCGGGAAGGCAATAGATCCGCGCACCACATCTTTACAATAAATTTTCTTTGCCGGATCGCCTTCGGAATATAAACGAATGGTCGGCTTTTCACCAGCAAGCAATCTTTCCGCCACAACTTCGGGCATTATATTTCTATCCCGCGCCCACTGCCCATAAATCCCGGTCGGCAATCCCAAATTCTTTTGCTCGCTCCTTGTGAGTTCCATATCTTCGGCACTCATAAAGCAAGGGTAAGCCGCGCCGCGTTCCAATAATTCGGAGGCAACGCTATGATAAATGTCTTTCCTTTCTGATTGCGAATACGGCGCGTAAGCACCAATCCCCGGCAAATAACCCTTATGCATTTTTTCCATTGCGGGCGCATATATGGACGAATAAGGGGCATACTCAATAAGCCCGGGCATTTCATCTGGCATCAGATCAAATTGTTTTGCTGAATTTAATATCAAACTTACCGCGCCATCTACTTCGCGTTTCGTATCAGTATCTTCAATACGCAAAAAGAAAATACCGCCCGTCTGCTTTGCAATTTTCTTATCAATCAGCATTTGATACAGCCCGCCAATATGCATAAAGCCAGTCGGACTCGGCGCAAAGCGCGTAATCTCCGCCCCTTCCGCCAGCCCCCGCATCGGATACTTTTCTTCTAGTTCCGCAATGGAAAACTTCGGCGCGCCGCCCAGAATCTTTTCTATTAAATTTTTATCAAACCCGCTACGCATTTTTATTTCGCCTTTAATGTTTTACACAAAAACTGCTCACACCCACCAGCCCAACGAAGAATTATTTTACTGGGCGGGTTGCTACGCAACCCGCTTAGATATTTGCATTATTATATCACCTGCGCTAGACTTTGCAATATGGAACATCTAATTAGAACTTTCGGTAGAATACACGGCAAAAAACTATCCAAACATCAGCAAAATCTGATTGATAGCCTTTTGCCAAATTTAATTCCCCGCCAAGGGTGGCGGGGTGGCGGCGCAGCCGACGGGGTGGTTCGAATCCTGGAAATCGGTTTCGGCGCGGGCGAGCATATAATCCACCTGCTCCAAAATCCGAACTTTCATATAACCGGCGCGGACCCCTTTATTAATGGCGTCGCATCCCTATTGTCTAAATTAATAAAAAATTCTCCTCCTGTGGAGGAGTCCCCGCGAAGCGGGGGAGGTGGGTCAAACCTTAATATCAAAACGCAGACCCACCCCGGCACGGCAGAGCCGTGCCACCCCTCCACCGGAGGGGAATTATTAGATCGTCTCGCAATCCACCCAGGCGATGTCAGAGAACTTCTAATCAAAAACCCCGACATAAAATTTGACCTGATTTATATCCTACACCCCGACCCCTGGCCAAAAGCAAAGCACGAAAAACGCCGCCTGCTCCAATCCGAATTCCTTAATGTATTAGATGAGCATCTAAATGTCGGCGGTTTGATTATATTCGGAACAGACCATACAGATTACTTTAACTGGGCAGAATCTCAAATATTAACTTCCGCATTTATAATGTTGAAACACGATTCGTTTTTTCCGCCCGCATCAGGGCTAAATACCCGCTATAAAGTAAAAAATAAATTCGGCAGTGAACGCCCGCTTTACGCAGTCCTTGCCCGCCGAACGGAAGATTTTCCCAGTCCAGACCGCTTGGCCAAACTTGATCTAACGCTTGCATAATTCGGCGCGACAAGCGGATAATCATCCGGCAAACTCCATTTCGCGCGATATGCTTCCGGCGATAAATTAAACTTCCTTTTCAGATAACGGCGCAGCATTTTGTGCTTTGTCCCATCCTCAAAGCACACTATATAATCGGGCTTAACCGAATCCTTTACCTCCACGGCAGTCAACTGATGCGCCGCAACTTTTTTCAATGACGCAAACGCCTCGCGCACCACATCGTCTATATTCAGCGATGGATTTCCCGCGATTTTCGCCGCCGCTATGCTTGCCGCCGCCGCTAATAATTCATTATCTTTTGACATTGAAACTTCTCCAAATTTAGGCTATTATAATAAACATAAAGTAAAAGACAAGTAAAATGACAGAAAAATCAAATAAACCTCTTGCAGACCTTATGCGCCCAAGCGATATAGACGGCATAGTCGGTCAGAAACTTCTGCTCGGCGACAATGGCTTGGTGCGTCAAATGGTCGCATCCAAACATCTCAGCAATATGATTTTATGGGGGCCTCCCGGCTGCGGGAAAACCACCCTCGCCCGCGCACTCGCCAAAACGACCGATATGGAATTTATGCAGATGTCCGCAGTATTCTCCGGCACAGCGGACATTAAAAAAGCCGTCGAATCTGCAAAAATGCTCCGCGACATTGGACGCACGACGCTCCTCTTCATAGACGAAATCCACCGATTTAATAAGACTCAGCAAGACACCTTACTTCCCTATATAGAAGACGGCACGATTATATTTATCGGCGCGACTACCGAAAACCCCAGTTTCAATCTGAATAACGCGCTTTTGTCGCGCTGCCATATCGGTGTGTTGGAACCGCTCGGCACCGAAGATTTATTAACGCTACTCAAACGCGCCGAAGAATTCCTCGGTAAAAAACTCCCCCTCACTAATGAGGCCAAAATCAAACTTGCCCAAATGGCTGACGGCGATGCTCGCTTTTTACTCAATACCGCCGAATATCTCGCCGCCGCAAAGTTCAATGAAGAATTGGACGCCGCCGCCTTGGTATCCGCCATCAACAAACGCGCACCCCTTTCCGACCGGGATGGGGACGAACATTACAATTTAATCTCTGCAATACACAAATCACTCCGAGCATCAGACACTGATGCGGCATTATATTGGGCGGCAAGAATGCTAATATCCGGCCAAGACCCACAATATATCTTCCGCCGCCTTTCCAACTTCGCAATGGAAGATGTCGGACTCGCCGACCCCAACGCCCTGGGCATAGTTTTAACCGCTTGGGAAACATATAAACGGATGGGCAGTCCAGAGGGCGACCTCGCCCTAACCCACGCCATCATCTATCTCGGCACCGCGCCAAAATCCACAGCCGGATATAATGCCAAAAATGCAGCAATGCTTGCGGCGAAAAAATATGGCACATTAATGCCGCCAAAAAATATCCTTAACGCGCCGACAAAAATGATGAAGGGACTTGGCTATGGCAAAGATTATATTTACGAGCCTGAAACCGAATCAGGTTTTTCCGGCCAAAATTGCTTTCCAGAAAAAATGGGGAGACTTAGTTTTTACGAGCCACGCGAAATCGGCTTTGAACGAGAAATTAAAAAGAGAGTTGAATACTGGAACAAGTTAAGAAAGTCATAAAAAATTCCCCTCCGTTGGAGGGGAATTTTTTACCTTCCTTCACCTTCCAATGCTGCGCGCTTGAAACTTACATAAACAACATCCGCAACTAACAATCCAATAAATGCGCCGAATAAAACATCGCTCGGGAAATGCGCGCCAACTATAATTCGGCTAAGACCCAATAAACAAGCAAATGCCCACATAAATTTCTTCGTGGCAGGAAACATCAATCCAATCGCAACCAATGCAGCAAAGGTCGCAGACGCGTGCGTGCTGGGCATAGATCCCCAGGCATCGTCAAAAGAAAAATTGTTAAAACCCTTCCAATTCATACTTTCATAAAACGCAGGACGGAGCCTCCCAATCAAAACCTTTAATGTTTCCGATATTATGGTCGCCGATGCAACGCAACATAACACCACGGCAGACGCCGTCAAATATGCCGACCTACCATTGATTATAAAGCGCGCCGCCGATCCGGCATTTTTACTAGAAATCCCGGTCGACCACAACTTAAACAGAAATGTGAAGAACGCCAACAACAGCCAGAAATTCGCCGCGCCAAACATAGTGAACACGCCCCAAAACCTGCCGTCCAAATTCCTCAGTAAATCCGACAGGGGATAATCCAAAAACTCTATCCCTAAGAATACCAACAATGCTGCCGCCGCCGTTCCGATTAACAGACGAGGCGCAGACAGACGCGTATAATCATCAACTAGAAACATATTTACACCTGCTTTCTTATATCAAAATTCCGCAGCAGAGAATTGGAAATCCAAATCGATGTCGCCGTCCCAAGCGCAATGGAAAACAGCATCGCAAGCGCGAATCCGCGCAATGTCTCTCCGCCCCAAACAGCCATCGCAACCATCGCCAGCGCAGTGCTGATGGATGTCATCAATGTCCTCCGCAACATTTCATTCACCGATAAATCTATCAATTCATCATTCGGCATTTTACGATATTTAACGGCATTCTCCTGCACGCGATCGTAATTCACAACCTTGTCATTTACAGAATATCCCAATCCCATAAGTATAACGACTATCGCTACCTGATTAAACTCCAATCCCGTGATGGAAAAGAATCCGAACATCAAAAAGAATTCCACAAACAATGACAAGAACGCGCCAACCGCATAACCTCCGGCATAGCGAATCCAAATATATACCGCCATACCGATTAATGAAAACAGCACAGCAAGCAATCCAGACATAATCAATTCATCGCCGATACGCGGGCCCACAACCTGAACCTGCCGATATTCATATTCATCGCCCAATGATTTTTTAATCTCTGCAACTTTGGCATTCTGCGCCTCGTCAGTCGCATTATCCAATCCAACGCGAATCATAACGGCATTCGTCCCGGATATACTTTGCAATTCCGGCTTCCAATCAGAAAGGCGAGTCCGCATTTCATCCATATGAACCAAGCCCGATTTCGGCGCGACTTCCATCAATATACCGCCCGTAAAATCTATGCCAAAGTTCAAGCTGCGAACCAGCAGACTTGCCACCGATATTAAAATCAGCGCGCCATAGACCATATACGCCAGCCGCCCATACTTCATAAACTTAAATTGTGTCGCCATAATTTTACCTTTCGCTGTTAAGTCCCCTTCGCGGGCGAAGGGGTGGACGCGAAGCGGACGGGGTAGTGGTAATTCCGTCCGGCTCCGCTGTTTTAATTTGCTGCGCCGGACGAATTATCCTCTACCTTCGCATATCCAATCTTCTTATTCTTACCGCCCATATACGCGTCAATTATCAAGCGCGATAACGGAATGCAAGTAAACAAGGTCGTAAATATACCAACCGATAACACCACAGCAAAGCCGCGCACAGGGCCCGATCCAAACTGGAACAGAACCAACGCGCAAATCAATGTGGTAAGATTCGCATCCAAAACCGTCTTGAACGCACGATTAAATCCAGAATCCACCGCGCGCAATGAATTGGAACCAATGCGAATTTCATCCCTTATCCGCTCGAACGGCAAGATATTCGCATCCACCGCCATACCAAGGGTCAACACGATTCCCGCAATGCCCGGCAATGTCATAGTCGTGCCAAAGAACGAAAGCAGTCCAATCAGCATCGCCAAATTCACCATCAATACCAAGTCCGCAAGGATTCCAAACCGGCGATAAACTATCAACATAAACAGCATAACAAATATTATGCCGAATAACGCCGCTATCTTTCCAGCCTTGATTGAATCTTCACCAAGTCCCGGGCCTATCGTCCTTTCTTCCACCACCACTAATGGCGCGGGCAATGCGCCCGACCGCAACAGAACCGCCAAATCTTTCGCCGCAGCAGCAGTAAAGCCGCCGGAAATCTGTCCGCGGCCGCCTACAATCGGCTCACGAATTACAGGCGCGCTTAATACCTGCCCGTCAAGAACTATGGCAAATCTTTCTTCCACATGCTCTGTTGTCAGGCGCGCAAATCTCCGTCCGCCCGCGCTATCAAACACCGTTGTTACAACCGGCTGATTATTCTGATCATATGACACTTGGGAATCGGTCAAACTTTCACCAGACACTTCCACATGAGAATAGACCGCAACCACCGATCCCGGGTCGTTCATATAAGGCAAAAAGTCCGTCCCGGCTGGCGCGCGGCGGCTCCGCTTTTGTTCATCTGACACCCGCTCATTGACCAAATGAAATGTCATTTTCGCAGTCTTGCCGATTAAGTCTTTTATCCGTTCGGGATTATCCACACCGGGAAGTTGCACCAAAATATATTCCGATCCCTGCCGCTGAATGGACGGCTCTTTGGTTCCAAGCGCATCAATACGGCGGCGAATAATTTCAATGGAACGCGAAATCGCATCATCCATTTTCTGCACTTTCGCGCGCGCCGACCATAAAACTTCCACTTTCGCGCCATCTGTTTTTATATCAACGGAGTCGCCAAATTCCGATTTAATGCGGCCTTTGGCGGATGACACTTCACCCTTATCCCGAATGTTTAATGACACCACACCGGCTTTTTCTTTCAAGTCCGAAAACCTTATCAACCCTTTATCACGGCGGATCAGCGCGGAACGCACGCCATCATATAAAGATTGATTTTGATCTTTCTCCATTGACTTGGTATCAACCGCCAATAACAGGTGCGCGCCGCCTTTCAGGTCAAGCCCCAACGCTAAGGACTTCATAAAGCCCGGGAAATCGGTAGATGGAAACATCGTTGGCAATGCCATCGCCACACCGAACAACGCCACAAAAATTATCAATATCTTTTTTAACATTTTTCTTCCTTATTAATTCTCCTCCATTGGAGGAGTCCGGGCAAAGCCCGGGAGATGGTTTAGCCACATATCACCGCACTGCTCGCCTTAATTTGGTTAAACCACCCCGCCCTTCGGGCACCCCTCCACCGGAGGGGAACTTACATCCTACTTATCCAACCCAATAACACTTTGCCTTAAAACTTCAACCACAACACCCTTGGTCAGTTCCACGGATATTTTGTCTTTGCCTAATTTTTTGATGTCGCCAATAAGGCCGCCAGCCACTATAACCCGGTCGCCGACTTTTAATGCGCCTTGCATTTCAGCTGTTTCCTGCGCGCGTTTCCTGCCCGGTCTTATTATAAGGAACCATACGACTGCGAATAGCAGAACTATATTCAAGACCAAACCCCAAGAATTAGGCTGCGCGACTTCATCCATATTAATCACCTTTATTTATAAGAGAATATAGGAAAAAAGCAAAAGCCAGTCAAGCACCCTTTTCCCGCCCCCGTTGCCGGGGGCATCCCGACCCTCATCCGAACATATTACAAAATTTTCTATGAAAATTTTGTCATTCCTTTGAGGTCGGGAATCTCAAATTGTAAAATAATTATAGCGGGTGGGGGTCTCCTGACCCCCACCCGAACATTTTATCAACTTAACTCTTGCGCTTGCCTTAATCTGATAAAACTTTCGGGGCGGGGTCAGGAGACCCCGCCCCGCATTTATCTACCTCTTCCCAACACTCACCTGATCGCCAAACCCAGAAATAACACTACCCGCAACTTTGCATTGCACAGACTCAAAGCCTTTATCCACTTGGTTCGCCTTAACGAAATGGTTCGTCAAAAAACCACCCAAAGCACCAACCGCCACAGCACCGGCGGCATCAAACCCAAGCCGTTTCCAGTTGGTCTCACCATCCGTCTTTTTCAGCCACGACGCTTTGTCTAATTGAAACGCCGATAGATCCGCCAGGGTCTCCACCTTATCCGTAGTGTCGTCTGTTTTAGTTTGCTGGTCGTCCTTTTTATCAGGTTCCGGCTGACAAGCGGCTATAATTTTATCTAATTTCTTATCCGCCGCACCTTCTTCTTTCTTAAACTTTTCCAATGTCTTGCAAGCCTTACAGACCTCTACGATATTATCCGGGAATTGATCTTTAACCGCTTTTATAAATTGATCGCCATCCTTTCCACAGGCTTCACGGATCTCGTCGTTCTTCCTCTTTTCTTCGACTGCCTGTTCACAAGCCTGTATCGCCTGTCCAGCATCTGAAATAGTATCCGGCAATTTAATATTCAACTTCAACGCATCTTTATTACAAACATTGCAAAGTTGTTCGTTTCTTAAAGCATCTTCTTCGGTAATTTGCAAAAATATATTTCTGATTTCTTGTTTCCATTCACACTTGAATTTCTCAACAACATTAAAACCCGCATTTGGGTCGCATATTTTCTTTATGGCTAAATTGGCCTGCCAATACTTATTACAAAGCGATTTATTCTCCGCATTATTTTTATCCAAATCAAAAGTCTTTTCACAAATTACATCTTCCGGGATTGTTGCAGTCTCCTCATTAATTTTTTTCTTAAATTGCTCGCCATACTTGTTTGGACAAAACTTAGCATTCACTACGGCATTTTTAATGAGAGTCTTAGTAAGTTCACTAGGACATTCACCTGCACATTCCGCATTATTAACCCGGCACCCGGCTACCCCCCGGTCTCTCCAATTCCACCATCCGTCTTTCTGGCAAACCAAGTGTTCACCTGTCTTGCAATTCGCCTGTGCCTGTGGCCATTTACCTTCATTCTGCGTATCGGCGGAACTGAATGAATAAACAAATTGCAACGACTCATATTTTTTACCAACCTCACAGCAGAACCAGTTTCCACCATCGTCCCGCACGCAATTTCCCTTATCTTTTTCTAAATCTTCCAACAATTTTTGCTTATCTTTATCGCAAGATGCATTCGCGGTCAGTTCCAAATTTATTCCGCTTATATCCCATTTTTGTGTAGTGATATTGTCTTTTTTATATTTTTTCACACAGTCATCAAATTTTACATAACACCCCGACCATACACCTCCGGCTATGTTAAACATTTTTTCGCAAGTCCGCACCTGATTATCCGGGCAAAGATTTTCGACTTCATAATTATCTTTTTGGTAATAATACTTTACTTTTGCCTCATCTTCTTTGCCTTCCTTCTTCAATTTAAGCGATCCGTATTTATCTTTCCCAACTTCACAGCAAGCCCAGTCCTTATCCCATGTTTGTGTGCAGCGTCCTTTGAGCCTGTCTTGAAAAAATTGATTTTCTAGTTTCTCATCATCAGTCTTCTTGCACCACGACCATCCGCCTTTTTCACAAGTCTTCACTTCGCCCTGTTTGCTGCAAACATCAGGACTTTTGCCGCCGGTTTTAAAGTAATGAAATGTCGCAAGGGTATTGTATTCTTCGGTAAAATTACAGCAAAAATACTCTTGACCTACCTTATCACATCTCTTTTTATATTTATCCAAATTAAACTGCCTCATTAACGGCAGTTCGCACTTCGACCATTGTCGATTTCTCTGACAAATGCTATTTTCGCCAGAATTTCCACAATTTATTGGGTCGCCTGTATTCTTAATGGTAATATCTTTTCCATTTATAATCAATTGATCAACATTGCAGCAAAAGATTTTGTTGTTTATCTCTTTGCAAGTTTCATCGTTCTTATATTTATTTAATAATTCTTCACTAGTAAGTTTTTTGGGAGCAATTATAGAATCTGGCTCGTGACTAACAAAATCCTGTTTGTGAGTGGCATTCGCCCGCGCCCCACCCGTCCAAACGGACGCGCACAATAGAACCGCAAAAATTATCTTTGCAGTATGTATAGGTGTGTGTGTGTGTAGGTTTCTGCGGGTTTTCATAAGGTTTATTATATCACATCCAGTCCTATTTTGGAAAAACAAATCTGCCCCCACGAAACAGCATTTTATCTTGACAAATTAATTATTTGATTCATAATCGCTATGAAGAAACCATATCAAGGACTAAAATTATGGAAAATACACAACAGATTAACTCTGGCGTTAATGGCGCAAAACCGGGCAAAATCGCACTGGGGGGGGCATCCGTTATGCCAAAATTCGTAATGCCGAAAATGGACGCCATTACATTCGCCCGTTCGGACGAAATTACAAAGGAAATTATGACCAAAGCAGTCAAAATGCAATTATTGCTCGCGGTGAATTCAGACCCTGTTTGCAGTATTTTCAATTATGACCCGTCAACGACCTGTGTAGATGAATCTGATTATAACCGCTTTATAAACCTGAACGAAGCCATTATAAAAACGGCAGAGGCCCCCTATATCATAGAACTGGCATTGGAATATGACAGAAAAAAGGAAGATTTAGAGGCGCATAATGTGCCGGATTTGCCGTATAGACCCGATATGCTTGACGCTTATGTTCATAGAAATAAACAGAAAACCCGGGGCAGATAATATGTATGACGAAATAGATATTAAGTGCGGTAATTATGAAAGCAATGGTGTGGGCCAAAAAGTTTTTGTTTATGCCCATCAATATCCCACGACAAGACCTGAACCGCGAACCATAACCCTTTGTAGCGATACGGAGATTATGAAAGTAGTTCTGGATGAGGCAGGAATCGTGAATATTTTAAGAATGGCAAGGGTAAGATAAAAGTTAAAGATAGAAGGGATTTGCCCTCTGGCCTTTTGATTTGCCGGGGCAAATCCCACCAAACCTATTAATATCGTGCAAAAAAACAATAATAAATAAACTCAAAACCCGTTAGGGGAATCGCAACGCCGCGATAGGTCGTCCAATACCAAGGAAACCCGACCTGCGGTGGACTGGATGTCCATAATGTGTCGGGTTTCCGAAGTGTAGTGGGCGAAAATATCGCGGCGGGATGAAAAATTCCCCTTACGGGTTTTGTCCGCTTATCTTTCTTGTTTCTCTTTTGCCTCTTGTTCTGCTATGGTGATGCGGGCAATCGGTCGAACCATAAGCCGCTTTAATCCAATCTCATCCCCGGATATTTCAGAATATCCATAAGTCCCGTCTTCCAATCTTTTCAATGCCGCGTCTATGAACTGGATCATATTACTATCGCGGTTAGCGATTTTGATTTCCATATTAAGAGTCATATCTTTATCGGCGGCGTCTTCCAAATCGCCCGGCGCATCGTCATTATCGCGCATAGTATTGCGAAGTTCAGATTCTTCCTCAATTAATTCCGCTTTTTCAGCATTAAGAAGTTGATAAAAATACGCCTTTTGCTCCAAGCACATATATGGCTCTGTTAATCTCGGCTTATATCCGGGCTCTAATGCAAGTGTTTTGTAGTCGTCCATAAGTCGCTCCTTTTTATTGGTTGTTTATTTATTAAATGCCTCGGCAAAAAATGCCTCTAAACTGGCGGGATCCATCGCGCCGGAACGCGCGATTTTGAGTTCGCCGTTCTGAAACGCCATAAGCGTAGGAACCGAACGGATACCGAATTTTTGGGCAATGCCGGGGGCTGTATCTACATCAACTTTGAAAAACGAAATGTCCTGATGGATTTCCGAGGCCGCCTCGATTATCGGCATAAACATTTTACAAGGTCCGCACCACGGAGCCCAACAATCAACGATTGCATTGCCGCTTGCGATTGATTCTTGAAAATTTGCTTCGGTTAATTCTCTCATATCTTAAACCTCTTGTGTTTTGGCGAACCTGCCCTTATAATGGACAAACAATATGACACCGCGCTTTCATTAGGTCAAGGATTAATAAATGAAAAATGATTTTGCTGAAATTTCGGGAATTTATGCGGATTCTGCCGCTTCGGCGTTAAAGCCAGAGGTTGTAATCGCCGCGGAATTGGACTTTATTAGGAATCATTATGCAAATGCGGGGCGCGGAATATGTCGCCGGGCAGAGGCGTCAGACGCCGTGGTTGCGCGGGCGCGGGCGGCGACTGCCGAGTTTATGGGCGCGGCAGGCGCGGATAATATCATCTTTACCCACGGGGCAAGCGAAGGCCTGAACAGGGTTGCGAATATGCTGAATTTGAGCCCGGACGATGTGGTTATTGCATCAGATTTGGACCACCATTCTGCGCGCTTGCCGTTTATGATGCGGGCAAGGGTGGAACCTTGCGCGTTGGATAAAGATTTCAATTTGGATGCCGAATGGCTGCGGGCGCGTTGCGCGCGTGGAGATGTTCGGGCAGTGGTCATAACTGCAATGTCAAATGTTCTTGGGATGCCGCAGGATGTGAAGAAACTGGTGGTGGCGGCGCAGGGGGCATTTACTTTGGTTGATGCGGCGCAATATGCCGCGCATTCGGATATTGATGTGGCGGATTGGGGCGCGGATGCGGTGGCGTTTTCAGCGCATAAAGTTTATGGCGGAACGGGGTTGGGCGTTTTATATCTGAAAAATCCATCTGCATTAAAGTCGGATATGATCGGCGGCGGAAGTATCGCCTGGGTGGATGGTGATAAATGGGAACCGGCGGCGAGCGCGGCTCGGTTCGAGGCTGGAACATTGCCATTGGTGCAGTTGGCGGGTTGGCCGATTGCAATGGAATATGCGAAGAAAAACAGCGTTCATAATTTGACAGAACGGCTGCGGGCGGGGCTGGCGGAAATTCCAAATGTGCGGATTATTTCACCGAATGGTGCGGCATTGACCACGATTTATCACGAGAAAACTCACGCGCTTGATTTAGGGTCGCGGCTGGGCGCAAAGGGGATTTGCTGCCGCGCAGGCACTATGTGCGCCAGTTGGATTCATAAAAAATTGGCATTGCCCGCAACGCTGCGCTTTTCACTTGGCGCGTGGAATGATGACGCGGATGTTGATGCTATTTTAGAGGCTTTGCAATGACCGAACTAGACATCATTAATGCCATCAAAAATGTATATGACCCGGAAATTCCCGTGAATGTTTATGACCTGGGATTGATATATAAAATTGATATTAATGGTGCGAATGTGAATGTTGATATGACGCTTACTTCGCCGTCTTGTCCAATGGCGGAAGAGATTCCAGTAATGGTGCGGATGGCGGTGCTGGGGGTCAAGGGAGTAGATAAAGCGGATGTGAAAATTGTATGGGAACCGGCTTGGAATCTTGATATGATGTCGGACGAGGCAAGGTTTCAACTGGATCTGAGCAAAGAGGGCTGGTAGAAAATTCCCCTCCCCGGGAGGGGTGCCCGAAGGGTGGGGTGGGCAATGAGCATAGTCAAAATGCAGAGCCTGTGATTAATGGTAGACCCACCTCGGCGGCTACGCCGCCACTCCTCCATTGGAGGAGAATTAAAAGGATGTATTATGGAAAAGTTTGAGAATATAAAAGAGATTGCGGCCGAGATGCCGGATGATGAAGCGCGCTTGGAATATGTTATGGAACTCGGCGAAAATCTGCCACCTATTCCGGCGGGCCGCGTTGGCATAGAGGTCAAGGGCTGTTCTTCGCGCGTGCATATTTACAGCGAACAGGGCGATGATGGCCGGATGAAATTCTATGCGTCCGCAGATTCGCGTATGGTGGGTGGCCTTGTGCATTGTATGTTAAGTTTGGCAGACGGCAAAACCCGCGATGAAATCAAAGGTATTGATTTTAAGATGTCCGTTGGACGATTGGGCTTTCCAATCGGCGCAAGCCGTCTGATCGGTATGGAAGCAGTGGAGAAGTTGTTAAAGGGGGAATAAATGGAACCGGGGAAGAGATTATTATGGTTTATGATTTTGCTGCTGATGGGGATGGTTTCGCTATCACTCATTCTGCAATCATTTGCGGCGAAAACTAATAGCCAACTTCGCGCGAAAAATGTGGAAAGTATGAATCTTGACCGGGAATTGGCAGAGGCAAAAAATCAGTTTTCGGCATTGGTGCATATAGATGTCTTGCGATCCGCCGGGGCGGAAATCTTTCCAAAGCACAAGACGATAAAATTCGGCGGCAAGGTCGGCGCAGGAGAATTATAAAAGCGAAAAAATGTTTGAGGTAGGCAGCGATGCGATTTTATCAATTAAAAGCGGAATGAAAAAAAATGATTTCCGCGTGGATTTCGCGCGCATAGTTTTACTTGTCCTATTCTTTATATTCTCAATCCGTATCGTGCAACTTGGTTTAGAATCGCCAAATGCAAAACGGCGCAGTGTGGGGAATGCCGCTTGGCAGACGCTTAGGGCGGATATAGTTGACAGGAATGGCGAATTATTGTCCGGAACTGCGCCTGGATTTTTCATCAAAATCTATCCTGGGCGCATAAAGGATTTGGCCGCAACGAAAGAGGTTTTAGAAAAAATTTACCCCGGGTTTGACGCGTCATTAGTGGAATCGAAAAAGACCGCGCTTTATCTTAATTATATCCCTCTGGGCCCGACAGATCCGGCGGTTTTGGCGGCGCGTGAAATTCATCAAAACTGGTTGGATTTGGAAGAGCGGCGCATCCGGCAATATGCGAAAAAGAGAATCTCCGCGCATATATTGGGCTTTGTCGGCAAGGACGGGGCGGGGTTGGAGGGCGCGGAAAAGTTCTTTGACGCACGGCTGAAATCTTCGGCGGAACCAGTCGCGCTTTCCATAGATTCGCGGATTCAATCATTGCTTTATCAAGAATTGTCGGATGCTAAAAATAAATATCATGCGAATTTTGCCGCCGGAATTCTAATGGATTCTACAACCGGTGAAATTATCGCCGCCGCGCAGGTTCCAGACTTTGATCCGAATGACGCAGGATCGTCCCGCGCAGCCGACAGACAATTTATTCCGATGCGGAGCGTGTTTGAGATTGGAAGTATTTTCAAGATTTTTAATACCTTGCTCGCGCTTAAAACCGACCCGAATGCAAAAAAGAAATACGATGTGTCAAAGCCCGTGCAGATTGGCGCGGCAACCATTCACGATAAAAGTTCCCATAGCAAAACCAACTTTATGAATGTAGAAGATATTATGGTGCATTCTTCTAATATAGGTTCGGCGCGCGTGGCGTTGGCGCAGCCCGCAGGCGTGCAGGCGGAGTTTTTTAGAGAACTCGGACTTTATACGCCGCTGAATGTGGATGGCTTGGGTCGGACGGCAGTCTGGCCGGAAAGGAAAAATCCTCAGCCGATAGAGGTGGCAAATATGGCGTTCGGCCACGGCATTTCTGTATCAATGATGAATCTAATCGCGGCGGTAAATGGCGTGGCGAACGGAGGGGTTTTTGTGCAGCCTAGACTTACCAAGGCTATGGCAGGCGAAGGGATTGAAGGTCGGCGCGTGGTATCGGCGGACGCTTCTAAAACTTTGCGCCGAATGATGCTGCGGGTGTCAGAGGAAACCACAGGCAAGTTAGCGCGAGTCGGCGGGATTGATATAGCTTCAAAAACTGCGACTGCGGAAAAATTGGTCGGCGGGCGATATTCGGACACAAAGAATCTGAATAGTTTTGTTGCTGTGTTTCCCGTGGAATATCCGCGATATATTTTATTGATTACGATTGACGAGCCGCAAGCGATAGATGGCGGCGGGCGGACATCTGCGTTTAATGCGGTGCCGGTTGCTGGGCGTGTTTTAGATGTCGCCGTCCCCTTGTTGATGAAATGACAAAAAACATAACCTCGGTTTTTCGTTTGTTGTCTATAACGGCTACTAACTTCGGAACGGCAGGGAAACTTATGGGCGGATAGCCCACCGCGCCCTGCCGTTCCTGGTTATTATCCGTTCTATCCTAACAAACGCGACCTCGTTAATGTTTTTTGAGTTTATTTATTATTGTTTTTTGCACGATATTAAAATACCCCGCCCGTGCGGGGGATTTTTACTGGCGGGAGAGGTGGTCGCAGGTATGGTATTTTGCCTCACCATCAAGATTCGGATACTCCGCGCCGTCCACACTATATTTCTCAAACAGCCATTTCACCCTTTCCACAGCGCGGATAATAATCGCCGGATCGGTATAAATATGATTCTTATTCGTCTTTAAATCCAATATCCGCATCTCGCGGCATTTCGTTTTTCCAAACTCCGTAAATCCGCCGCTTTCTAAAATATAAGCCGTTATCGGAACCTGCGGAGAATTGCCTTCCGTCATTGATTTCGCAGATGGAGCGCGCCCGGTTTTTATATCCATAACCACGCCGTCCCAAATCCTGTCAGCCCTTGCCGTAATGCGCCGCCTTGCAATAGTCGCCGCGCCGGATATTTCAGATTTCGCTCCCGCGCTTTCCTTAATCGTTTCCTCTATTAATGGCAAGGATTCCGCAAATCTCTTTTTCCAAAAATAAAAAGTCGCTGATTCCATCGGCGCGAGCGCGGCAGCGAGCATATCAAAATCCGCCGGATTTCCATTCTCTATCAATGAATGCAACAAGATCCCGTAATCGCGGTTATCCGCCCCAGTCCGAATTGCTTCCATCGGGCGAAGGCGCAAAATATGCTTTGCATAAAACTCAAACGGATTATGCACAAATGTATCCAATGCCGTTGCAGATACTGGGTCAAATGTCGCAGGCGGCCGCGGCGCAGAAATTAATTCAGGCGCAAAATCCGGCAGGCGAAGTCCAGCATTTCGTAATTGAACGCCCGAAGTTTCAGCAAATACTTCCGCCCTTGTCAGAAAACGCGATTTGATTGCGGACGCGCCGCCAGTCCGTTTCGATCGCGTCCAAAAGACTTCCGCATTACAAGACAGATTAATAAAGTCCATCGCCATAAGTCCCGTCTTGCGTTCCGCCGCTGGCAATCCGATTGCATCCGCAACCTTGCCCGGCAGCCAAGGGTGGCTAAATCCGCGCTTGGGAAAAAAGCCTTCGTTAAGGCCGCATATAACCACGACATCGGTCGGAACCATTCGCGCTTCTATTGTTCCCAGCACGCGCACGCGAGACAAAGGGTTTGATATGTTTCTGATTTTTATTCCGCCTGCAATAAATTCGAACAAAGCGGCAAAATCAAAAATGCTTCCATTCGCCAAAACACCCGCCCGCACAACCGCGCGCCATATATCCGCATTATCCGGCGTCATATTAGGACAAAGATATTCCACTGCCGCAAAAACAGAATTCGCAAAATTATTTTCAGGCGGAATAAATGCGATGGATAATTTCGGATCCATTTCCAATATGTCCTGCATCTTGCCCGGGCGATCGCGGAACCGCTCTTTTATAAATTCATCCAGGTTCGGACGCGCATCAACCAATCCGTTTTTAAGGATTGCGATGGCGGCGCGGACTTTATCATTCTCGCCAGTCCATAATCTCAGGATGGAAATTATCAGTTTTGATATAGGCAGCATAGTCGCCGGCTGACCGATGGACAGATCTGCCTCAATTCCAAGTTTCCCAAGTTCCAAACTAAGCCGATATGAAGCACTGACATCCGGCGAAATGGCCAGAACGGACTTGCCTGATTTTGCCGCGTCATTAATTATGTTTGCCGCCTCGGTCATCTCGCTTGCCTCTGAATCGCATTCGGTAAGGGTAATTTTGCGCGCGGACGCCGGTTCCAAATCGGGCTGGAAAATCAGATTCATAAAGTCGGCATTTGATTCGCCAGTATCTAAAATCCGAACGGACGAATGGGGTGTTTCAGCAGCGGCGAGCAACTTAGCCTCGGCATTATAAGGGTGCAAATCGGTCAAATTTCCCGGCATTTTCGCAATTTTGCCGGGAAGAAGCACAAATCCGTTAGAAAGGGAGGCAATTTTGACCAATAAATCGCGTGTCGCGGGAATACTGCCAGTCGAGCCACAGGCAAAAACACGAAAAAAAGCCGGGTTTTGCACTTCGGATAGCCAAGAACGAATGTCCCGGACGCGTTTTCTTGCATCCGTGTCTTTTAGTTCTGCAACTATGTCAAACAGGTCTGCTTTTTGAGAAAAATGATGTGCGAAATCACCCGAAATAAGGTTATGAAAGTCGGGTCGGGGCATTTCTTCGGTGTCCAAATAGTCAATTATATGGATCAGGTCGTTTGTTATGCTGATGGCAAGGCTGAGATTGCAGTTAAGAGAGCGTTGAATCCTCCTGGCGGCAACGAATACCCGGTCAGCCTGGTTTTCGGCGTCCAAATCGTCTGATTCTTCCACCCCAGTTCCAAGCGGCACGAGTTTTGGAAGCAGAACTGCGCCACCTGTTTTTTCTACCAGCATTTCTTCAATGGCGATCGCGCTGCGGCGAGATGGAACGAAGATCAAATCGCGCGAATAATCGTTATCAAACGGACGACCCATCAACTGCCAAAGACCATCTAAGATCTTTGCAGGATTGGTGCAGCAGAAAAAACCATTTTGATATGTCATTCTATCCCTAATGCTTTGCGAACCTCTTCTGCTCCGATTTTTTTTGCTGCTGATGTAATGATAACATCTGCGCGCGCGGCAGGTCTTTTCTGTATCTCCGCCTTGACCGATCCCAAAACTTCTTTCAATTCGGACGAATTTAATTTATCTGTTTTCGTTAATATGATTTGATAATTCGTCCCGGTGCGATCAAACGCATCCATAACTTCTATATCGCTTTGCATAAAGCCGCGGCGCGAATCTATCAACAGCATTACCGCAACCAAGTTCGGTCGTCCGCCTATATATTCCGCAACCATTTCCTGCCACGCGCGCACATCAGATTTTGACGCAACGCTATATCCATATCCCGGAAGATCCGCGAGTGTTCGCCCTCCGAACTCGAAAAGATTAATCGTCTGTGTTCGGCCGGGAGTATTGGATGCGCGCGCCAAATGCGAAAAGCCGGTCGCAAGATTTATAAGCGTTGATTTGCCGACATTAGACCGCCCAAGGAAGGCGTATTCGGGATTATTTAATACGGGCAATTCGCCCGCGTCAGTCCAACTGCCAATGAATTCTGGTTTCATTTTTTTGCTCCCAACGCCAAGTCGTAAGCGTCTTTTTTAGATATGCCGGATCGGGCGGAGATTTCTTCGGCCGCATCTTTGGTTTTTATATTTCGTTTTGCAACATCTTCTACGATTTCTTTTATTGCCTCATCGGATAATGCGGCGCGCGGCGCAGGCTCTATCAGCAAGACCATTTCTCCGCGACACTCGAATTCTGGAAAGTCAGCGGGGTATCCGACAACGACTTCTTCATATATTTTGGTTAATTCCCGCGCGACTGCGATTTTCCGTTCCGGCATAATTTTCGCCAATGCGGCGATGGTATCCATAATGCGATTCGGCGATTCGTAATAAATGATTGTTATGGGAATGCGCGCTGCAATGCTAAGTTCTTTATCCCGCGCCATATCTTTTGCTGGCAGAAACCCCAGGAATGAAAATCGGTCGGTTGGAAATCCAGACAGCACCAATGCGGATACCAATGCGGATGCCCCCGGCACAACGGATATTAAAATTTTGCGCGCCCGCGCTTCGCGCACCAACTTAAATCCCGGGTCGGATACCAATGGCATTCCGCTATCGGATATTAATGCGACAGCCATTCCGCCATCTATTTTATCAATTATATCGGGAATGGACTGACCTTCATTATGTTCGTGAAAAGCGGATAATTTGGTCTTAATATCAAAATTAGCGCATAATTTGCCGGAAACCCGCGTATCTTCGCATAAAATCAGGTCGGCGTCCCGTAATGTCTGGACTGCCCGCGAAGACATATCGGATAGATTTCCGATTGGCGTGCCGACTATGTAAAGTCCCGCTTGCATTTCGCGTCCTTTTCTTTTATCTTAAACCAACCCAACAGGAATCTCAAATGAAAATTACTAAAATATCAGTATTAATGCTTGGTTTGCTTGCCGCTTGCGGCGGACAGCAGGAACTATATAAACCGATGCCGGTATCATATGATGTCCCGGCCGACCTGCTTTACGGCACATACCGCGGGTCGGATGCCGAGGGCGGCTATTCTGGACGCGGGAAAATCGCCGCAGTTCTGCCTTTATCCGGGAAATTCGCATCCGCCGGAACAGGCATACAAAAAGCCATAGAAATGGCCGCGCTTAAATCCAAGGACGCGCCGGTTATAGAATTCTTTGATTCCGGCGCGGATAAAGAAGGCGCGGTCAAAGACGCGTTAAACTCCGGCTCGGACATAATCATAGGTCCCGTATTCGCTGACGAGGCTATGATTCTACGCGGGCGGAATTATAATAGAATCCCCGCGCTTACATTTACTTCGGATGCCGAAGCATTGGGATCTGGCGTTTATTCCATCGGAATTATGCCGGGACAGCAAGCAGAACGCATAGTTAAATACGCCGCCGCTATGGGAAAAAATAATATGCTTATCCTTGCGCCGGATTCCAAACAGGGCAGAGTATTGGCGACAGCATCTGTTGCAGCCGCCGATGTTTATGGCGTGAACATAGTCGGGCTTTATTACCACGATGAAAATGGAAGTCCAGATAAACTCCGCGAACTTGCAAAAAAAGTTTCCCTTAACAAAGCTCGGAACGCCGCCAATAACGAGGCAAAAAGCATAATCTCCGATATTCTGTCCGAAGGCAAAATCAGCGGATCAGAACGAGATATGCTGGAAACGGAATTGAAAGCCCGCACACAGGAAGATTCGCTTGGGGCGTTGCCATATGATTCCGTGCTGATATTGTCTTCCGGCAATGATGTGAAGAATATCGCCTCGTTCCTGCGCTATTATGATGTGAAGGCAAATGATGTGCAGTTCTTTGGCACGGCTGCGTGGGATTCGGACGATACGCGGCACGATATGATCTTGGTCGGCGGCGCATTCCCCGGAATGCCCGTCAATATGCCCGAATTTGCAAATAGTTATACCGCATTGGACGGGCGCGCTCCGTTTCGTATGGCCAGTATGGGATATGACGCGTTTATGATCGCATCCAAGGTGCTGGGACGCGGACAGAAAGTAGAAGATGTCTTACGCGACCCGGCGGGCTTTAAGGGCGCGGATGGCATAATCCGATTCGGCGAAAACGGGGAATCGGAACGGGGACTTGCAATATATAAATTAAACGGCTTGTCGAAACCGATGGTATCCGACCTGCCGCCCAGCAGTTTTATGAAGCCGATATATAAGGTGTCCAAAGTCCCGTTCTTGGCGGGGAATTTGGTGGACTTGCCAACGATGGATATAGATCCGATTGATTATATAAATGTGCCGGAACGATTAAAGGGTAAATGGCGGCGCAGCCATAATTCGGCGACAGCGGGCGCGAAAATGACCGGGACGAATCTTATACATGCGGAAGATATGTCCGGCGAAGTAATTGTTGAAGAAGATTTTTCAGGCTCTGCAATGCCTGAAAAAATAGAACAACAATTATTGGATAATGTGGAAATTGTGGAAAAGCCCAAGGCGGCAAATAAGAAAAAGCCCGCGCCGGTTATAAAGAAAAAGGCAGATGCTGCTAAACCCGCCGCGCCAGTTGCATTGAGATCTGCGGCTGCGGCGGCAAAAAAGCCGGAAACCAAGAAGGGGAAGACCAAGACGCGGCCATTACCCCCAAAGAACGACGACTACATAGATGTCGATCCGATGTAAGGCCAAAAAACATAAGGTGCATTTTTGAGATATTTATTGGATGGCCTATCAAGCCGTTGCGATGTCGCTGGATTTTTTGAGATTATTATTATAATTAATATCGTGCAAAAAACATTAACGAGGTCGCGTTTGTTAGGATAGAACGGATAATAACCAGGAACGGCAGGGCGCGATGGGCTATCCGCCCATAAGTTTCCCTGCCGTTCCGAAGTTAGTAGCCGTTATAGACAACAAACGAAAAACCGAGGTTATGTTTTTTGGCATTTAGGCAATAAAGAATTAATAGCTGGGCGCAAGTTGGATGCGTTGAATAAATAACTCCCGCTGACCAACTCATCCGCCCCGGCGCGCCAGCATAACTGCGCCGTCTCTTCATTTATCCCGCCATCCATTATTATCTGAAATTTCAATCTGCCCTTGGCGCGGACTTTACAAAGCCTTCGCACCTTATCCAAAACCTCTATCATAAACTGCTGCCCGCCGATTCCCGGCACCACCGACATCACAATAATTCTATCAAGGTGTTTTATTATCGGCGCAATCGTATCAATTTCATCTTCCGGGTTTAGAGCAATGCCGCATTTGACCCCCGCCTGCTTTATATGGGCAAGGTTCTGGGCAAGGTTTCGAGACCCGGTGATGAGGACAATTGAATCCGCCCCCGCCCGGATGAATTTCGGAATTTCAGGCGCAGGATCGCCCGCCATTAAATGCGCCGAAAATTTCAATGCGGAATCACGGGTTATATTTGCGGCATCCTTTGCCGAACCTGTTTTTTGCGGCGTCCATTTTCCATCCATAAAGTCATAATGGATTTCGCGCACACCGGCTTCCTCGAATTGGCGGAGAAGACTTCGGGTCATTCTACCAAAAGAAAGCGAGCTGGGCTGGATGGGACATTTCGGACTGGCCAAGCGATATATAATTCTTCTTAAAAACATAACGATGCGCGAACGGGATGGTTGCTGCGAAGTGCTGCGGCAAGCGGCGGCGATGGCGGTATCCGCTGCGGCGGCGATGGCGGTGCCATCCAAAGTTTCGGATATGATTTTGGACGCGACTTTGACATTGCTGCCGCCGCCGAAGAGAATGATTTTTTTAGGAATTTCACCTGGAAATTTAGCCGCCAATTCGTCCGAAATTTTCCCGGCCAAAATCTTGAAAAAGCCGGAGATTTCGTCCTTTATATCTGCGGCATTTACAGACCCGATTGTATCAAATTGGTCTTCCAATTTAAGGGGGGAAACGGCGGCCTGGATTTTCAATTTTTCCGCATCTAAAAAACTGATGTCAAACCTGTCCGCGATCTGTTTGGTCAAGTCCATTTGTCCGATGCCCAGTTCATCCATATGGACTATGCCGGCGTCATTTCCGACCGCAATGCGGGTTGCGGATCCGCCGAGATGAATGAGTAATGCTTCGCCTGAAAATTTATACATAACCTGCATCATATCTATAAAGCCGACTGGTTCCAGATAAGATGCCTCCGCCGTTCGGGCGAGGCATTCGGTTTCTTGGCGCGGGCAAAGGATGGCGAAAAAATCGCCCCTAAGATCTGCTGTTCTGATGCCGACGGGCGAGTCTACATTTTGTCCATCCGCATCCCAGCGAATAGGGACAAGATGAATGGTTGAGAGTTCCGGGTTTTGGAGTTCTGGTAATGCCGCGATCATTTTGCGGACATCCGATTCCGTTATTTTCTTGGGGTATGGAAAGGCGAGGCTGTTAGACACTATGCCCGAAGTTTGTCCGCCGAAATATCCCGCGATAAAGGCGCGTTTGAATCGGCTGCGGGTTTCGGCCTCCAATTCGTCCAAGACTGCGTTTAATGCGTCCCCGGGATTGGCTGAAATATCTTTTGTTTTGATGATTATTTTATCGTTAAAGGATGCGGCTGCCTTGACCCGGTTTCTTCCGAAATATATGACGATTGCATCGCTCATTGTGAAACCAGGGTTCTCGCGCTGTCGCGCAGATCAAGTGTCTTTAATTTCTTGCCAAGTATTTTATCTGATTTTTGGAGCGCGGATAAACGCGCCAGCGATTTATCCAAATCTTCGCCAAGCAGGACGCGCCCCCCGCCCTTTATATTGATGTTATATCTGCGGGTTTCTATCAATTCCACGCTGCGGATAAAGGGGTTCAGGTCTGGGAATTTAGCGAATGCACGGATTATGATTTCAGCATCGGTCGGGCGAAGGCCTTCAAATAACAGGCCGTTGAATTTTTTAACAGGGATGCGGACGATTGCGCCATTGCTTGCCATCGGATATATGTCTCGTCCGTCTGTCCAAAATGCGATGGGTTTGAGTTCTTCGATGAGTAATACTATGCGTCCGTTAGGGAATCGCTTGGCGCGGGCGCGGGATATTTCTGGCAATGATATAGCGGCGGACGCAAGGGTATTAAGGTCTATGTCGTAAACGGAAGAGCCTTTTTTTATACCGAGTTTACCGACTACTTTATCACTGGTTATGGTTTTTGGGGCGGGCATTATCAGGATGGATCGGATTGGGGCGGCACCTGTAAGTCCTGCGGAAATCATAATACCGCGGATACAGGCATATCCTGCCGCGATAAGGGTAGCGATGGCGCAAAGCCATAAAACGGGTTTATTGCTGGTCATATAAGGATTATATCATAAAGAGCGCAAAGTATGAAGTGGAGAGTGGAAAGTGGAGAGTGGAAATGTGAAATATGAGTCTAACCACCCCGGCGGCTTTGCCGCCACCTCGCCACCATTGGCGGGGAATTGTCTTTATAGTTTGGAATAAAGTTCTATGTATTCAGATGCGGTTTTATTTATGTCTAAAAACTTCTTCGCAAACTTGGCATTATCCATTGCAATTTGTGATTTTTCCCCGGTGGATAAATCAAGCGCGGCAGAAAACGCATCACGGAATTCTTCCACATCATCCGGGTCAATTTCCCAGTTCGTTGGAATTTCCGGAGCAAGCCCCCGCTTCATCGCAATAACAGGCGTCCCAAGGCTAAGCGCGGCCGGCATATATTTGTGATCATATAAAGACAGCACAAAGAATGCAGAGCGCAGCAAACTTGGCATATCCGGCTCTACCCCGATGAATATGATTTTATCCCCGAGACCGGCTTTACGGGCATCTTTGGTAAGTTTCTTGCCGCTGGCTGGGGAAAGTTCGCCAACCATTGCGATTATGAAATCCTGGCGATCTAAATCTTCGGCCATATCAATAATATCCGGCAGGCTGTCTTTGACGGGGCCGAGTGCCACAATCATCTTCCTGTCGTGCGGGATATTGTATTTTTGGAATATGTCGGTTTGGCGGCGGGCAGGTATGGCGTCGGGATTGAATATGGCAAGGTTTAGCCCTGTGCGGATGACTGATTTGATCCCCCAACCATTCCCGATGAATTTGGAAGTCGCAATAAGTTTTGCGCCGCGAATCCAGGACTTTTGCCGCCATTTGGCCATAAAATGGTTGTCGGGTTCTTCGGACAGGGTAATGACGCGCGGGTTTTTAAGGCGGTGCGTGGCCTGCGCGGCGCGCAGCCCAAAGCAATGGACGATGGCGTTTTTGTCGGTTATTTTATCGCCTGTGCGAAGAGAGTCCACGGCGACACCCATAACGGATAATGATTTAGCCAACGGCGCGACTGAACGCGATAAAGGATTGTCTGAGACGAGTATTACTTTTTTCATTTTTTGTTTTATGCCTTTCTATTCATTATCATTATAGATAAATAATTTCCAAAAATCCAGTGGTATAAATAAAAATTCCCCTCCGATGGAGGGGTGCCCGAAGGGCGGGGTGGTTTAACCACATATTACCACAATACTTGCCAAAATGTGGCTAAACCACCTCCCCCCACTTCGTGGGGGACTCCTCCACAGGAGGAGAATTTTTCTTTATGAAGCCCTTAATAAATAGCCCTTCTTAAACATACATTTCCGATAGACGCCTACCGAATTGGACGACATATTAGATGGGGCGGATACCAAAACCCGCTGACCCACCCCTTGGAATTCATTTGACTGGAACGACACCCATAATCCGTCCCATTCGGGCAAAGAACTGATTTGTCCGGGCATAAGGAGTTTGGCAAGTTTAGATCTCGGTTCATTCATATCCCGGTTTATCCCCAAACATTCCTTATGGTCGCTGGTAAAGCGGTCTTGGGTAACAGATTCGTTTTCCCAATTCATAATGGTGGCGTTATCCAATCGCCCCCGGCTGGTGGAAGAGCAAGCGGCAAGAATAACCAGTAAAGATATTGCGTATTTATTCATAGGTCAATTATAACTAAAAAGGGGTTGATTGGCAAGGCTGATATTTCTATAATGAAAAAAGATATTTACAATTTGAGATTCCCGCCTTCGCGGGAATGACGATGAGGTAGAGGGAAATTTATGGATTCTGCGGGAAGATTTGAGTTTTTAGCGGATTTATACGAACGCACGGACAGGGCGGCGGATGCCGTTTGCGCGGCCAAGGGGCTTGACCGCGATAATTATGCCCCGCGCGTCTTCGTTTATGACCTGCTGGAATTGGCCGTGCGTGCCGGTGAATTGGCGGCGTCATCCAATTCAGGAATCAAAACGCGCCTGAATCCGCTGGTTAAAAAATTAGAAAAAGTAAAGGGCGAGACGACCCCGTCTGCAAAGCCCATTCATAAAATGACTATGGAAGAGTTCCTAAAACTCATCGCTCCGGGGGAGAATAAATGAAAAATTGGGCATTATATTTCGCGGCTTTGGTCGCCTTGTCAGCCTGCAATAATCAAGCGGTGGATTTCGTAGAGGTTCGCACGACCAATAACTATGTCGTGGACAGCCGCAGCGTTCCCATATTCCCGAAAAAGGCCGCGCTTACCACAGATACAGCGCGTAGATTCTCCATAGAACTGCCGAAACGCTGCCATGTGGATTGGGATAACCAAAGCGTTTTATCAATTTTGCCGTTCGAGGAAATAAATATCTATCGCGCCGATTTGGGCGATACTATGCCGAACTTGGCCGTCAAAGATTATACTTTCGAGAAGATGAAAACCGAAGACGCATTGGCCGGTCTCTTGGACGGCACAGGCATTTCAGTTGTTTTGGATTCCGTCATAGAAACAAAAATTTCGGGCGAGATAAAGTCCGGCAGTTTGGCTGACTCGGTAGAACTGCTGACGCGGATGGGCAAGACATATTATAGTTATGACGCGTTCGCCAAGGAACTTCATTTATTCTCCCGCACCAAATGGGTTATGAAAATGCCCAAAGACCAGCAGATTATAATCGCGTTGATTGACGCAATGCGCGGAGTTGAAAAACGCAATCTAATAGTCAACTGGGAAGACAAGACATTAATGTTCGAGGGCGATTTCACAACAGAGAAATCCGTCCGCCGCCTTATATCCGAACTGGGATCTAAGAAGAACTTGATTGCATTTGATATGGACATATATCGCATTTATCCGCGGCAGAATGATGCCGTTGCATGGATGGATATTCTTCCTGCGTTCGGAACGAACAATATAAAGATGTCGGTGCCGGGCGTGGTCGGCAGAATGCTTGTCGTATCGCCCGAAATAAACACCAAGACCTTGCAGTCGTTTATGGCGCGGAATTCCAGTGCCGTCCTTATATCGCAGGGAACATTCATAATTCCAAACGGCTGGAATTCAAGATTTGATATTGGGCAATGCTCCAAGGAAGATCGCTTGGAAACGGAATTGATAATCGGCGCAAGGGCGAAATTCGTGGACTTTGCCGGACTGGGGAAAAAGAAAGTTGATTCAGAAATCGTGCTTTATACCAAGCGCGGCGAATTGTCTTCATTCAAGGTTCCATCAACCCTCGGCGACAATTATGTCGTAATCGGCATACCAACCCATTCGTTTGTGTCTGAACCCGAAACCCTGGTCTCTCCGTTTGCAGAACTGGTGGTATTCATCAGCCCGCGCGTTATAGAGGTCTTGCAGCCGGAAGATAATTTACAGGACTTGCCGGGTGATATAGTCCGCGCGATGTCGGATTAAAAATATGGCGAATATAGAAAAATTCATTGCATTCAGATTCCTGCGGTCAAAGAAAAAAGACGGCTTTATATCCCTTATATCTTCCATCTCATTGGTCGGAATCGCATTGGGCGTGGCGACATTGATTGTCGTGATGTCCGTAATGGGCGGATTTCATAAAACATTATTGGGCCGCATCATCGGTATGAACGGGCATTTGGTCGTGTATTACGAAGGCGGCGCGCTTAAAGATTATGACTTCCTTATATCAAAAATCGAATCTAATGCGATGGTTATGAAGAATTTGGTTGGAATAATGCCGGTCGCCGAAGGGCAAGTAATGGTATCGGCAAACGGCAATGCAAAGGGCGCGATATTGCGCGGCGCGCGCCTGGGCGACCTGAACAGATTTACCGAAGTCGGCAAGCGGCTATTTGGCAAAGATTTGGACAAGGTCAAAGAAGGCGAATTGATAATGGGCAGCGTTCTGTTCAGATCTCTTCGCATTCCGCACGGGGAGCCCGCCACATTGATGTCAATGTCCGGCGGACAGCAGACGGCATTTGGCACTATGCCGCGGGTGCAGTCTTATCCGATTGTATCTAATTTCAAGATTGGAATGTATGAATATGACGCGGGCTTTATATTTATGCCGCTGGAATCAGCGCAAACATTCTTGAATATCCCGGGCGGCGCGACCCATATAGATATATTTATCAAAGATCCGGAAAATACCTTTGCTGTGAAAAGCGCGCTCCGCGGCATATTGCCGGACGGCTTTGTGGTGCGCGATTGGAAGGAATTAAACGCAGGCTTTGTCGGCGCATTGGAAGTCGAAAAAAATGTTATGTTCCTAATTCTGATGCTGATAATTCTTGTCGCGGCATTCAATATCATTTCAACCCTTGTGATGATGGTCAAGGATAAGGGGCGCGACATCGCAATTATGCGGACAATCGGAATGCCCCGCTCATCCGTATCGCGCATATTCATTATCAACGGGACATTGACCGGCTTTATCGGCGCGTTCTTTGGAACGACCTTGGGCGTCTTGGTGGCGATGCATATAGAACAGATCAGAAAAATCGTGCAGCATTTGACAGGGCGCGATCTCTTCCCGGCTGAAATATATTTCCTCAGCGAACTGCCCGCAGAAATTAATGCCGTGGAAGTATTTGCAGTATTCGGATTCGCAGTGGTGCTGTCGTTCCTTGCGACTTTATATCCGGCGCGGCGCGCGGCAAAATTGGAACCGGCAGAGGTGTTGAAATATGAGTGAGATATTGAAATCACTTGCAAAGGCGGAAAGAATGGCCGGATCCAAAGATGCGGCGTTGGAAACATACGGATTATCCAAAGTCTTCAAGGATTCCAGCCGTCCACTACCCATATTAAAGGGCGGCGACCTGCGCGTGAACAAGGGCGAAATAGTCGCGCTTGTTGGACCATCGGGCTGCGGCAAATCAACTTTTCTGCAATGCGCGGGACTTCTTGATAAAGCAAGCGGCGGAAACATATTTATTGGCGGCGTTCCTGCGGCAAGCCTTGGTGATAACGAACGGACAAAACTCCGCCTTCTCAAAATCGGATTTATATATCAGAAGTATAATTTGCTGGGGGATTTTTCCGCGCTGGAAAATATAATGATGCCGATGCTGGTAGCCGGAGTGCGCCGCGTAGAGGCGGAATTTCGGGCAAAAAAATTAATTCGCGCAGTGGGATTAGGCGCGCGGGAAAATCATAGACCAGCGCAATTATCCGGCGGCGAACAGCAGAGAGTTGCATTCGCGCGCGCTTTGGCAAATAACCCGGATATTATTATGGCGGACGAGCCGACAGGGAATTTGGATCCTTCCAATGCTGGCGCAGTGTTTGATTTGGTGCTGGATTTGGTGAAGAAGACGGGGCTGGCGATGTTGATTGTCACCCACGATTCTGACATAGCCGCCCGCGCCGACCGCATAGTATCCATCAAAGACGGCATCATCGGTTAATGCCAAAAAATCCTATCGTTGTATTTCATCCTGCCGGGCAAAATCGCTTCTCCGTCATCAAATGCCGACACCTTATGTATATAAAATACACCGCGGGTCGGGTTTCCTTGGTATTGGACGGTCTATCAAGCCGTTGCGATGCCGCTGGATTTTTTGCACGATATTATTGTTGAGTTTGACCTTCCGAAATAGTGGTTTCTTCGTCTGGCTCTTCTTCGGCTTTGGTAGTTGGAATTGCTGAAACAATCTTTTCGCCGTCATCCAATCTAAACAAAATGACACCCGCTGTTGCGCGGCCTGCTATGCGAATAGATGCGGCAGGCGTGCGGATAATTTTTCCGCCGTCCGTCACCATCATAATATCATTATCGTCATTCACCGGGAAACTTGCCGCAACGGCGGTATTCTTCGTCCCAAGTTTAATCGCCGCATAGCCGCCGACTCCGCGATGGGTGGCGCGATATTCATACGCGGAACTGCGCTTGCCAAAGCCGTTTTGCGATACGACCAAAATAAATTGTTCAGCCGCTTTCATTTCCGCATATTTTTCAGCGGATAATGTTATATCTGCGACGCCTTCTTCAACCTCGGTCGGTTCGTCTTCGTCCCTGCGTTCCGCGCGGGATTGTTTGATATAGGCAGCGCGTTCTTCGGGGCTATATTTGCCAGTTGCCAGCAATGCGGAACTGATTACTTCATCCCCTGCGGATAGTTTAACACCGCGGATTCCGTCTGAATTGCGGCTGGCGAATACGCGGCATTCGCTTACATTAAATCTGATACAGCGACCGAGTTTGGTGGATAGGAAGAGATCTTGCGACTCATCGCAGATAAGGACATCTACAAGTGATTCGCCGTTCTCTAACTTCATAGCGATTTTGCCGCCTGCGCGGATATTCTCGAAGTCCGCGGCTTTGTTGCGGCGGACATTTCCGCCCGAAGTGATGAACATCAAACTCTTTTCTTCACTGCCTTCTGGCACCGGGAGTATGGTCGTGATTACTTCGCCCGCTGTCAGCGGTAATAGATTGACCAATGGGCGACCCTTGCCTGCGGCTGCGCCAACCGGGAGTTTATAGGTTTTGATGCGGTAGACGAGTCCCTTATTAGAGAAGAACATCAATGGAGTATGGGTATTGGCCACGAACATTTGGGACACATAATCTTCGTCTTTGGTGGTCATAGCGTTCCGTCCCTTGCCGCCGCGTTTTTGGGCGCGGTATGTATCGGATGCAACGCGTTTGATATAGCCGGTATTGGAAATGGTGACGACCATATCTTCTTTGGCAATTAAGTCTTCAATATCAATATCGCATTCCTGGTCGGATATTTCTGTGCGGCGCGCCCCGCCGTGTTGCGTGCGGATCCCAAGGGTTTCGTTCCGAATGATTTCAACTACCTTGGCCTTGTCCCCAAGGATGGTGAGCAGGCGTCTGATTTCTTCGCCAAGTTCGGTAAGGTCGCCGTGAATCTTGTCGCGTTCCAAGCCGGTTAAGCGATGCAGGCGAAGTTCCAAAATTGCCTTTGCCTGGTCTTCGGACATATAGAAGAGGCCGTCCCTGAAATCGGTATTTGGATCGGCGATTAGATTGATATATTCTGCTATGTCGCTGGCTTTCCAGCCGCGTCCGACAAGTGCCGCCTTGGCAGCCTCTGGCGTTTCAGAGCCCTTAATAAGCGCAATTACTTCGTCTAAATTGCCGCAGGCGACCGAAAGCCCCAATAATACATGAGCCTTAGAGCGGGCTTTGTTTAACTCGAATATCGTGCGGCGGCGAATTACATCGTGGCGGAAGTCAATAAACGCATCCAAGACGCCGCGAACATTAAATAGCGCGGGCCGTCCCTGGTTGATTGCCATCATATTGACTGGGAAACTGATTTGCATCTGTGTTTTCTCGAACAGATGGTTAAGGACTATATCCGGGATGGCATCGCGCTTTAATTCAATTACAACACGCACGCCAGCGCGGGAAGATTCATCCCTGAGTTCCGATATGCCCTCTACGATTTTTTCCTTTGATAGGTCGTTTATTTTGATAATAAGTTGGGATTTGTTCACCTGATATGGCATTTCGGTTATGATAATTGCCGAATGGTCTTTATATTCTTCTATTTCTGTCCGTGCGCGGAGTATGACAGAGCCTTTACCTGTGGTATGCGCCTTCCACGCGCCGCTGCGCCCCATAATGATTCCGCCTGTCGGGAAGTCTGGCGCGGGCAGGATTGCAAATAGTTCTTCGTCAGTTATGCCGGGGTTATCAAGAACGGCAAGAGTTGCATCGCATACTTCGGCGAGCGAATATGGAGGAACATTGGTAGCCATACCGACAGCGATACCCGATCCGCCGTTGACCAAAAAGTTCGGGAATTTAGCGGGCAGCACTTCGGGTTCCGATAAGCTTTCATCAAAGTTCGGACGCATATTGACGGTTTCCTTGTCCAAATCGTCCATAAGGAAATTGGAAATTTTTGCAAGTTTAGCCTCGGTATAACGCATAGCCGCCGCGCCGTCTCCGTCCATAGAGCCGAAGTTTCCTTGACCTGTTACCAGCATTTCGCCCATAGAAAAGTCCTGAGCCATACGAACCATTGACTCGTAGATCGCGCTATCGCCGTGGGGATGGTATTTACCCATAACATCACCGACTATGCGCGCGGACTTTACATAACTTTTTGCGACATCGTTCATAACGAAGAGGATTCTGCGGTGGACGGGCTTGCAGCCGTCCCTGACATCGGGCAGCGCGCGGTCAATTATAACAGACATAGCATAGTCTAAGAACGAGGTCTGCATTTCCTTTTCGATGGCGGCGACAGCGACCTGCGGAGCGGCTTTAATTTCCATTTCGGACATAGTATTTCCTTTTTCTTTTTTGTCTTAAAAATCTACTATAAAAGGCTGGGCATTTCAAGTTATTTATTCGGTAATAAGACGAACCACCCCGGCGGCTTTGCCGCCACCCCGCCACCCTTGGCGGGGAATTTATATTTGTAGTTGAAATGTTAAATTAAATAGTTATAATGGGCGTTAATCTAATAATAAAGGTTAAAGAAATGGCAACGAAAAGAACTTATCAGCCGTCCAAGACAAGACGCGTAAAAACCCACGGATTCCGTGAAAAGATGGAAACCCGCAGCGGCCGCGCCGTTTTATCGCGCCGTCGTGCCAAAGGCCGCGCCCGTGTTGCGGTTTCGGCGGTAAATTAAATGATATGGCGGTATTTCGCCGTAGTTTTAGCAACAGGGCAGATTTTATCCGCTTGAAAGAAAGCGGAAAATTTGCTCGCACTTCATTTTTTATTATGAATTTTGCGCCTGCCCGGGAGATTCCCGCGCGGTATGGTTTGATTGCGGTTAAAAAATCGTTTGGCACGGCCATTAGTCGTAATCGCGCCCGGCGTCTGATGCGGGAATGGTTAAGGTTGTCTGCGGGGCTGCTTGACCCAAATATGGATTACGCGTTGGTATTGATGCCAGAGATTTTAAGGGCGAAAAAGGAAGATGGCCTTAGGGAATTAGAAAGGGCGGTTAAAAAGTTGAGAGTAAAATAATTCCCCTCCGGTGGAGGGGTGGTCGCGGAGCGACCAGGGTGGGTCAAGCGTGTGGTATTAAGGGTAGACCCACCTCCCCCGCTTCGCGGGGACTCCTCCCAAGGAGGAGAATTAATAAGGAATATAGGATGAAATATATCATTTTTATTTTGGCATTTATGATGGCGGGATGTTCTTCGGTAATGGTCAAAGAGGGGACATTGGATAAAACCCAAGGCAAGGTATGGGTTCAGCCGGGCGGATACCAAATGCGGCACGCCATAAAGCATTCGTTAGAGGAAAGAAATTTTGATTTGGTTGTTGGGAAATTATCCACGGCAAAATCATTAAAAGATATTGCGGAAATAGATACATATACATCTGACGCCAGATATGCGGTTAGGATTGAAGAGGGCGGGCGTTGGCTGAATCCCGTATGCCTGTTTAACGGCTTTTGGTATTGGAGTTTTAACGCATCTATAAGCGATAACCAAACGGGCAAAGAACTGCTTAGTTGGAATGCAAGGGGCTGTCAGGGATATGTCTTGCGGCGGTTAGAAGACTACCTTGATAAATTAGAAGGGAAGAAGTAGGATTACATTATGGATTACAAAATAATAGAAAAGAAATGGCAGGATAAATGGTTTAACTCCGATGTCTTTACAGCGGGTCTGCCGGTTAATTCCAAAAAAGAAAAGAAATATGTGTTGGCGGAATTTCCATTCCCAAGCGGGGACGGGCTTCATTTGGGGCATATATTGAATTATTCAGGATTGGATGTTGTGGCGCGGTTTTGGAGGATGATGGGGCGCGATGTCCTGTTTCCATTCGGCTTTGATTCTATGGGTATAGCGGTTGAGAATTACGCCGTAAAAAATAATATGACGCCGCAGGCGGCACTTGCCAAGTCTTCGGCGAATGTTCTGCGGCAGGCCAAGGCGTTTGGGCTGAGTTATGATTATTCCAAAGTGTTGATGACTTCCGACCCGGAATATGTGAAATGGACGCAATGGCAGTTTATTCAACTCTTTAAGTTGGGTCTATTATATAAAGCCCCATTGCCGATTAATTGGTGCCCTGCTTGCCGGACGAATTTAACCAATGAAGAATTGGATGAAAATGGCTGCTGCGACAGATGCCACGGGCCAATGGAAAAGAAGAATAAAGAGCAATGGAATTTTGCCATAACGAAATATGCCGACCGCCTTGTGGATGACCTTGCGCTGGTGGACTTTCCAGAAAATGTGAAAGAAGCGCAAAGGAATTGGGTGGGTCGTTCCTATGGGGCAGAGATAGACTTTAATGCTTTCCGTGTTTATACAACGCGTCCTGATACTATATTTGGCGTGTCGTTCTGTGCTATATCGCCGGAACATAATTTGGTTGCGGAATGGTTGGCGGCGGGTCGCGTTAAGAATGCGGATGCGGTTAAAAAATATATAGCGGATGCCAAGGCGAAAACACTGATTGAACGCACCGATATTACGAAAGAGAAAACGGGCGTGAAGATTGAAGGGGTGGTTGCGACCAATCCATATAATAAAAAAGAAGTTCCGATTTTTGTTGCGGATTATGTCTTGGCAAATTACGCAACCGGCGCGATTATGGCAGTGCCGTCAGAGGACGAACGCGATAGGGAATTTGCAGAAAAATTCGGCATAGAAATTATAGAAGTAAAGGACGCGGATGGACGCGCAATAAACTCTGATTTTATGAATGGAATGGACAAAGATGCGGCGATAAAAAAAGCCATAGAAAATGGTGAAAAAGCCGGGTTTGCAAAGGCGGCAAAAAAGTATAAAATGACGGATTGGGGCTTTTCGCGCCAGATGTATTGGGGCGAGCCGATTCCGCTGGTATATTGCCCTGAACACGGATGGCAGCCGGTGCCGGAAAATGAATTGCCTTTGTTGCAGCCGGTTATGGATAATTTCAGACCGACCCCGGAAGGCGAATCGCCATTGGCGCGCGCTACTGATTGGGTCAAGGCGAAGTGTCCCGTATGTGGTGGCGCGGCAATGCGTGAAACGGATACTATGCCGCAATGGGCTGGTTCCTGCTGGTATTATATCCGTTTTATAGATCCGAAAAATGACAAGGCTTTTGCCGACAAAGAATTGATAAAAAAATGGCTGCCGGTTGACCATTATAATGGCGGCTTTGAACATGTAACGCGCCATATGATCTATGCCCGTTTTTGGTATAAGGCATTATTTGATTTGGGTTTGGTGCCAAGCCCCGAGCCGTTTGCAAAGCGCACCATTAATGGATTGGTATTGGGCAAAGACGGATTTAAGATGTCTAAATCGCGCGGGAATGGAATTAACCCGGATGATTTGATTTCCGAGATGGGCGCAGACGCGGCGCGTTTATTCGTGCTATTCTTGGGTCCCTGGGATCATAATACCCTGCCGCTAGATGATGTGAAGACGGGCGTGAAAAGGTTCTTGTCAAAGGTAGAAGGTTTAGCCGCCCGCGTGCAAGATGTGGATGGTGATGTTGCGGCGCGGATGAAGTTTATAAAGGATATTACAGAACGGATTCCCGATATGCGGTTTAATACTTCGATTGCCAGAATGATGGAATATGCGAATGAATTGGGTAAAACGGACGCGGTGCCGCGTGCAGGTTATGAATCCCTGATAAAGGCTTTATCTATATTCGCGCCACATTTTGCCGAGGAAATCTGGGAAAATCTAGGGCATAAGGACTTTATTGCATCCGCAGATTGGGATAAGTTTGACGCAGCGTTGGCAGAATCCGGCGATATAGTAGTCGTAGTATCAGTTAATGGAAAACGCCGCGCGGAAATAAATGTTAAGAAAGACGCAAAAGACATAGAAGAATTGGCGCGTGATGCGGCGTCCAAATTTATAAATGCGCCGGTTAAACGCGTGGTGGTGGTTCCGAATAAAATGGTGAATTTTGTCCTATGAAAAAGTTAACCTGCATTTTTGCTGTTCTTGTTTCCGCTTGCGGATGGACGCCGCTTTATTCCACTGGCGAAAAGAATCAGTTGGAATATCCTGTGCATATAAAGGCGATTGCCGGTGCGGAAGGTGTGGTGCTGAGAAACCGAATTCGGACGGAATTAAATCCTTTTGGCGAGCCTAACGACCCGCGCTATACATTGGCTGTTAAATTAAATCCCCGGGCGGAGACATATAAGGGCATTCAGAGGACGGGGGATGCAACCTGGCAGGAGATTCGTATAACGGCTTCGTTTGACTTGATTGATTCTGTGTCCGGCAAGGCTGTTCTCAGCGACTCTGCCGAGGTGTCGGAATCCTATACATTTGTGCAGAATTTAATAGCGGCGAATTCTGCGTCAGAGGCGGCGACTTCGTCCGCATTAAGAATTCTATCAGAGAAGATTTCCATGCGGATAAAGATCTTTATCAAATCCGGGGCGGCGATATGAAGTGGAAAGAAATTGATTTGGACACCGCTGTCGCCAATAAAATGGCAGGGTTAAGGGGTGTTTTATTGGCCGGACAAGATGCCGGTAAAATTTCCGAAAATGCCGGGAGAATTGTGAAATCTTTGGGCTTGCAGAAAGACTGCATAATCAAATGCGCCCTGACCGAATTGAAGTCTGATTCCGATCGCCTTTTTGCAGAGGCCTGTTCCGATTCATTATTCGGAGACAGGCGCGGCATTGTTATAACCGATGCGACTGCAACCAAAGGGGACGCGAATGTTATAATGGATTTATGTCGTGAACCGACCTTATCCGCGTTTGTAATCGTGCAGGCCGGAGATATGAAAAAAGATGCGGAATTAAAAAAGTTTTTTGAGGCTGCCGCGGACTTTGCGTCCGTGGATCATTACCTGGATACCGAGCGGGATTTGCCCAATATCATCAAAAACATTTTGTCAGCGGAAGGGGTCATAGACATTTCAAGGGACGCGATGGTTTATATGTCGAGATCCCTGGGGGGCGACCGGGGACAGACGCGCCGCGCATTGGAAAAACTTGCGATGTTCGTCCAGGGGCGGAAAGTCGAATTGGAAGATGCTGTCGCTTGTATTGGGGATTCTGGCGCGGCGGCGATTGATCAACTGCTTTATTCTGCGACTGCCGGGCGGGCGTCTGATACGGCGTCTGCATTTGACCGATTAATAGAAGATAAAATTGTTCCAGCCCAAATTATCCGCGCGCTGTCCCGACATCTTAAAACATTGTTGGCGGCGAAATCATCCAATCTGCCGCCGGTGGTGTTTTGGAAATATAGGGATTTGGCGGCCGAGGCTTGGAAATTATGGACCCCGGACAGATTGTCGCAGGTCTTGGCGAGGGTGCCCGAGGTTGAAAAGGATTTGCGCGGATCAAAGTCCGAAGAAGCCGTATTATCCAAGTTCTGTTTGGATATTGCGGTTTATGCGGCGAAATTCAAGAAGAGGTGAGATATGCTTCCCAGCGTTTATGCACCAAAGGATTTTAAGAGATTGCGTCAGGCGGGGGCGATAGTCGCCCGGGCATTGGAATATATCGGGCAGTTTGTGAAGCCCGGCGTGTCCACGGCGGAATTGGATGAGATAATTGCAAAATTCTTAAAGGAAAATGATGCCAGGTCAAGTTGCCTTGGATATAAGGGTTTTCCGAAATCTGTATGCACTTCGATCAATGATGTTATAGTCCACGGGATTCCGAGCGACAAGGATATATTGAAAGAAGGCGACATTATTAATATAGATTTAACGGCGGAGTTTAAGGGCTTTCATGCGGATTCTTCACGGATGTTTGCCGCAGGGCGCATCTCGGACAATGCAAAGAAAATCAATCAAACGGCGTTGGATGCCTTGATGACATCTATATCTGCTTGCGAACCGGGCGTGCCTCTGTCGGAAATCGGCAGGATCTGCGAAGGCCTGGCCAAGGCGCGGGGATTCTCAGTGTCCAAGGACTTTGTGGGGCACGGCATAGGCAAAGTTATGCACGACGAGCCGCAGATCTATCACTTTTATGATAAGAAAATGGATTCCGTTATTATGTGCCCGGGATTGGTCTTTACCATAGAGCCGATGTTATGCGAGCATTCCGCAGCGATGAAAATTGATGCGGATGGCTGGACTGCACGGACAAAGGACGGGGGATTATCCGCGCAATGGGAACATACAATCGGTATAACCGAAGACGGCTGCGTTATCTTTACAGAATTGCCGGACGAGGGATAATAAAAATGAGCGGATGGAGAGAGGGGCATAGAAAACGGATTTTTGATAAATTTGATAAGGGATTGGATATGTCGCCTTATGAAATTTTAGAGATAATTTTATGTTATTGTATTCCGCGGATGGATGTGCGGGGAACGGCTTCGCAATTGGTGAAAAAATATGGCAGTCCGTTGGCTGCTTGTATTCAATCTGAAAAATCATTGTTGGAAAACGAGGGAATTGGAATTTCTTCTGCGCGGTTGTTGCGGGCAATAGGCGGGCTTTATGAAGATAGTTTTGCGATTAATATGAAGGCAGAGCCGATATATCATAATATCCAGATTCTTTATGATTATTGTAGGATTAAGATGGCGGCGTTGGAAGAAGAGCGGGTTTTAGTGCTTTATTTGGACGCGAATATGAAGTTGATAAAGTCGGAAGAGCATACCAAAGGATCGGCGGCGGAATCTGCGTTGTATAAGGATAAAATTGCGAAGAACGCATTGGTTATGGGCGCAAGGAATGTGGTGGTTGTGCATAATCATCCTGCTGGCGGGGATTTTTCGATTGATGATTATAATGTTTCGTGCGCGCTTAGGGACGCGCTGGGAACGATTGATGTGAAGTTGTTTGATCATCTGCTGGTGAGCGATGGCAGAGTTCTATCTGCGAAAGAAAAATGGCCCGAATTGGGCGTATGACAAAAAACATAAGGTGCATTTTTCGTTTGCGGTCTATATCGCCCAGAATCAAGGAAAATGGGGGCACACTCATTGGCATACAGCCAACTTCACCCCCATTTTCCTTGATTCTGGGCGTTCTATCCTAGCAAACGCGATGCACCTAATGTTTTTTGCACGATATTAAAATTCCCCTCCGATGGAGTGGAATTTTCACATCCCTTTCGGCACTTCCATACCTAATAATTCAATAGCCTTGCTCAGTATCCTATGCGTCCGCCAAATCAACGCCTTCCTCTTCGCCGTTACCGCCTCATCAATACCGCCTTTCAATACTGGATATTCGTGATAATAACCATTCGCAAGTTGCGCCAAATCATATACGAAATTTGCTACAATGGATGGATCAAAATTCTCCCCGGCTCGTTGCACCGCCCTATCAAATTCCAATAACTGCAAAATCAAAGCCCGCTCAGCCGCGCCTTCTATCGCACCGCTCGGCATATATATTCCGAAATCCTCCCCCGCCTTGGCCATAATGGACGCCAGCCGCACCGCCGTATAAAGCACATAAGGCCCCGTATGCCCCTCAAAACTTGTAATCTGCTCTGGATCAAATGCAAAATTATCCAACGCCCCATGCGAAAGATAATTGAATTTCAACGCCGCAATGCCAATCTTTTTAATATCTTCCGCGGGCAGTGATTTACCAGCCTCGGCCACTCGCGCCGCCGCCGCGTCTATTGTCGCATTTATTACATCGCGGAGGTTGGGCGCGCCGCCATCCCGCGTCTTAAACACCCGCCCGCCTTTGGCCACCACCGCCCCATATCCAATATGCGTCATTCCATCCGCGGGCGCAAAGCCCGCCCGGGTAGCAACATCAAACACCTGGGACAGATGAAGTTTCTGCCGCACATCCACAATATAAACCAATTTGTCCGGTGTATATTCTCTTTGCCAAGTCCTAACATTCGTCAGATCCGCAGTGGCATAAGTTTCCGCCCCCGCGCCCGTCCTGAATAATAACGGCGGCGCGTCAAATGAAACGCGAACAACTTCCGCCCCGGCATCCGTCTCTAATAATCCTTTATCGCGCAATATCTTCTCTACATCCTTAACAAACGGCGCGCTATATCTCTCGCCGTGCCAATTATCAAACGGCAATATATCCAGCATCGAAATAGTCTCTTTTATATCAGCAATGGAGATGGCCAAAAACTGCTCGTAAATTTTCATATATTCAATATTCCCGTCTTGAAATTCGGCTGTAATTTTCCGAACCTTTTCCAGATATTCCGGGTCATCTTTCGCGCGAATGGAAGACGATGGATAAAATCCATTTAATTCTTCGGCCGATAAATTATTCGGCAAACCACCCGGATATTTCTCAACTATCCAGGCGATAACCATACCCATATTCCTGCCCCAATCGCCAATGAAGTTGTTGGATATAACGCGATGCCCAACGGCAGTCAAAATGCGCGAAATAACATCGCCCAGCAGGGTCGTGCTGAGATGCCCGATGTGCAAGGCCTTGGCTATATTGTATCCGGCATATTCAAGACCAATGGTCGCAGGCTTTGCCACAGGGGAAATCACGCCCGCGCCCTGCGCGGATTCCATCAGAAAGTTATCCGTTAAACAAAAATTCACAAAGCCCGGGGCTGCGACAATAATTCTATCGACTTCGGGGATCATTGTTAATTCGACTGCCAAATCGGCGGCGACTTCCATTGGTTTTTTACCCAGTGTTTTGGCGGCAATCATTGCGAAGTTAGTGGCGTAATCGCCGTGTTCCGGACTTTTGGAAGTTTCAACGGCAAAGCGCGCGACCAAATCCGCTGGGTATTTGGATTTAAGAATAGTTTTCGCCTTGTCCGTAATAAAATTCTGAATGTTCATTTTTGCCCGCCTAGATAAACTTTAACCGCCACTCGGGCGGTTTAATTTGGTTGCGGGAATAGGATTTGGATTTCGCCCTTACGGGCTCATCCGACCTTGGCCAATTCTCGCTCCGCTCGAACCGGCATCCTTTCGTCTGCCTTTGGCCGGCGGTTGAACCAACTTTTTCATTGGTTCAAATCCCGTTTGTCTTTTGGATTAACTTTGGTTGCGGGAGTTGGATTTGAACCAACGACCTTCAGGTTATGAGCCTGACGAGCTACCGGGCTGCTCTATCCCGCGATACATAGACATTATCTATTTGATGCCCAGAAAAGTCAAGATTATATTATCTCATAATTATCCGGGTCGGAAAATAACATCCTTAACGCCAGATTATTCAACGCGTGCGAGCCTTTATAACTCTCCACCCTGCCTTGCAACACACCGCCAGCCAACGCAAAATCCCCCAGCATATCCAGCACCTTATGCCGCGCAAATTCATTCTTCCATCTCAGTCCCCAAGGCTTCGGATTCGCCACTCTATCCCCATCCAATGCAATAACATTCTCTTCATTCGCACCCCGCGCCATACCGCGCTTTTTCAACGCATCCCACTCCGCCAAGTTCCCAAAAGTCCTTGCCCTTGCCACATCTTTCTCAAAATCCTTAATATCTTTCAGGGCAAATTTCTGGTCGCCAATGATTTTATTATTATAGACCAACCGCGCTGAAAATTCCGCCTTTCGCGCTGGCGAAATCTTTACATATCCATCCCTGCCCCCGCGCCGAAACAGCCCCAAAATCCGCATCAATAACGGCATTTTCAAGCGCAAATCCCTTGCCCGCGCCACAATCTCTTTTTTAACAATTATCGTTTTGGGCTTTCTGCCCGCCACCACCGGCTTTAACTTTTTATAAAACTCCTCGGCGCAGCCATCCATAATCGGAATCTCCGCCCCGTCCGTTTCCACCACCGCATTATCAATCCCCAAAGCATAAAAAGCCGCCATCAAATGCTCTATCGTCTGAACCCGCGCCTTGCCATCCTCCAACGAAGTGCTTCGCATCTCCGTCCCGACTACATTATCAAACCGCGCCAAAACACTTTTGCCCAAATCGGAACGCGTAAAGACCACCCCGCCATTTCCCGGCCGTAGAGTCATATTAAACGCCTCGCCCGAATGCAATCCCACGCCGCGAAATTTGACTATATTTTTGATGCCAGCCATTTATAAAACCCCTCCTCAATCACCGCTTTCATTTTCAAGATTTTCACTTTTTCCAATGCCCATCCAGGCAGACGCGCGGCATCCTTTTCAGTCGTCCAAATTTCCCCCGGCATTGCAAAAATCTTCTTCAATTCTCTCTTCGTCCAATTATGATGATCTGGAAACGGAAGTCTTTTTATCGCCCGCTCTGATAATTCTTCCAATGACGCAAAGAACTTTTCAGGATAGCCCAGCCCCGAAAAAGCCACTATCTTTTTTCCAAATTCCGCAGGCTCGAAAACCCGCTCCGCACTAAATACAGGTATCGAAATTTTATCCCTTAACCCCGTTTCATCTTCCCCGATTATGATCGCCGCGTCCGCCCTTTTCAGTCCCGAACGCAATGTCTCACGCAGGGGTCCCGCAGGCAAGACAAATCCGTTTCCAATTCCGACCACCCCATCAAAAACCAAAATCGACACATCTTTTTTAACAATCGGATTCTGAAATCCATCGTCCATTATTATGTAGTCATATGTCTCCATCAGCGGCAAATTATCCTGCCGCTTTGCTCCTACAAATACATCAAAATGCTCTGCCATCATACGCGCCTCATCACCCACTTCGCGCGCCGTGTCGATTGGCAAAACCCTCCCCGTTTTCTTACCCCCATATCCCCGGGTCAGCACAGCAGAATTTTTTAACCGCCCCGCTACCTCCATAACAATCGGCGTTTTTCCAACCCCTCCCGCAAGGATATTCCCGATGCAAATTACCGGCTTTTTTGCACTTTTTGCTCGAAAAAGCCGGGTTTTATAAACAATTTTAGAGACTATTAAATACAGCCACGACACCGACAGCAAAGCCTTGGCAATCCAATTTCTTTTCATAAACCATTTCGGAGTTTTCATATCTGTCCCTTAAATTCGCCCTGCGTTAACGCATCGTATCCAAATTCCGCGTCCAATTTATGCAGCTGATCTACCATCGTTTTTTCCAGATCTTCACGAATCAAATTCCACTCGTTTTCGGTCGCATTCCGCGGCACAAAAACCGGATTTCCCAAATTAAATTTTATCCGACCAAACGGCAACGCCAGCATATATTTATCCCAATTTTTATTAAACCTGGCGCGCGAACAAGAATAGCATATCGGAATAATCGGCACCCCTGTCATTTTGGCAAAATATAAAATCCCGTCTTTTAATTGCATCCGGGGACCCCGCGGACCATCCGGCGTCATCATCAAAACCTTGCCCTTTTTAAGCACGGAAAGCCCCCCTCTTAACACCGACAAACTATCCCTTTTACTTGACCCCTTTATCGGTTTTAATCCGAACAATCTTTGCAACTTTGCCATCAATCTTCCATCTTCGTGAATGGATGAAACCGCGTATCCATCCAGGCCGTAAAGATATACCAGCGGGGATAAGACAAAACTTCTCCCGTGCCAAAAAGCAAATACCGCCGGCTTGCCTTTCAGGTTTTTCAAGATCTCTTCGCCCTCTATTTTTCGTCTGCTGCTAAGGAATATGAACCATATGACGAAGGCCGCAAAAACGGCAATCATCCATTGCACCAGCGCATTCTTGAAAATAGATTTCATTATTTTCTTCATAAGGGAATTATAACTTACTTCGTGCGGTTTTCAATGCTTATTTCCCGCCGGGCTCCGCCCGCATCCCTAATCATAATATCTATCGCCGGTCTGAGATCCGCTATCAATTCCGGCCATTCCACCAGCACTATCCCTTCTTTTATATGCTCAAACATCCATAATTCTTCCAATTCATCCCTGGATTTCACCCGATAAAGGTCAAAATGCGCCAGATTTCCGCCATCCGCCGTCTGATAAGTCTGCACGATATTAAAGGTCGGACTGGGCACAACCAGTTTCTTATCCCCGCATAATTCCCGAATAACCGCGCGGCAAAACTCAGTCTTACCCGCGCCCAAATCGCCCGTTATCCGCACCAAGCACGGCGATTTTAACTTTGCCGCGAATTTCTCCGCGAAGTTTTTCATTTCCGTCAAAGATGCAATTTTCTTTTTCATTTGCATTCCGCCAAGTGATCGCTATGTGGATTTTTATCTAAATTCCTGTTCCGCACCCCTGCCTCGGCCTCTATTTTCCGCAGCACCATTACCAATTCCGGGTCGGATTTTATATCTTCTGCGCGCGCTGATTTCGCCGCAGATTTCAACGCTTTCTCAAATTCCGCAGCAAAATCCCGCAATGTCGCCATATATATATTAATATGATCTTGTTCGTGGCGCAATACCGCATTATATTCGCAACTGCCTTCATTAAATCTGCCATCAATCCTTATATCAAAATCATATCCAATTTCAGCGCGCACCGATTTCAGCGCAGTGCAGCCATCAAATTCTTCCATTTTCAGGTCGTATTTCGCCCGAAAAACCGCCTCAACATCGCCAAAATGATCGGACAAGTCCGCGCCCTGAGACACGGAAATCTCCGGCTTTAATACCCTCACCCCCACCAAAACAGACGATTTCGGACAGGCGGCAATCGCAGGCATTACCAAAATCAGACTAGCCGCCAAAAGACCGCAGATATTCCCAAACAAAGCCACTTCCTTGTTTTTTATAAATCTCTTCCGCCAATAATACATTTTTCCGCCCGCTCTCAAATAGTCTTATATAGCCACCAAGTCCCGCCAATTCCGTATTCAATATGACCGATTCCCCGGTAATTGGCCGCCGTAGCAATAATCCGCGTTTAAGATTTGGATAAAGTTTCCCCTGGATAAACGCCTGCTCCATCGGATTCAGACGCCAATGCTCGTAATCCGAAATATCCGCCGCCGGATTACGGAAGAACAATATAGTCTGCGCCTGACCACGCACAACATCCCCAATCCCCAGTTTATCCAATATATTCGCCCGCTGAAACGCCGCCATATACGCCTGCCGGTTTTTCCGCCCCTCTTGTAATCCTATGATAAAGTTCTTTCTGAACTGCTCGTTTTCCAACATCGGCGCGGTTTCGTCTATCATTACCAAACTGGGATTTCCGCCCGACAGGGTTATATTATTCACCCTTTGCAGCAAATAACTCAGCACCGCCGGAGACAGAGTTTTATCCTCTAATATATTCGTAAAGTCAAAAGTTGTGAGCCGCGACCTTAGATCCACATTATCTTCTTTGGCATTAAACACAGATCCATATTGGTTGTCATCAATCCATTTCTTCATATTCGCGCGGACATCACCCTGGCTGGAAAAGCACGCAGGCACAAGGTTTTTCAGATTCCTGTCGTCTTTATCTATATAATCAAATACGACTTCCACAGCCTCTGCAATTTCGTCCATTGCCGCCGCGCCATTCGCCTCTGAAATTATCCCCAGCCATCTTTTAAGAAAGTCTCTGTTCGCCGCGCTATCATCCATCATCAACGGATTCATACTGGCTTTTACACCGGCCGCTATATTATCCGCATTTTCGGATTTGCTATCAAATGTAATGTATTTCCCGCCGATCCCAAGAGTAAATATCTCCGCGCCGCGATTCCTGTCGAAAAAGAAGGTTTTTAATTTCTGATGTCTTAACGATTGCGAAATCAAAAATGAAAATAAAGTCGTCTTACCAGTTCCTGTCGGCCCTATCACAAGACTATGCGCCACCGCCGCCGGGGCATTCGACACATGGAACTGGAATTTATACGGCGTTCCTTCCGCAGTCGGGAACACCGCGATCGCCCCGTTTCCCCAATCCGAATTATCATTGCCCTCGGGCACTGATGCCAGCGGAATACTCGCGGACGCAGCATTGGTCAGCATTGCAAAACTTCGCGGGAACATATCAAATCCCGGCATAAGCGAAAAGAACGCTGGCTTTAATGCAAAATTTTCCGCAACCGAAGACACGCCAAAACTCGCGCAGATCTTTCCAAATTCCGCCGCCGCAATTTTTAACTCTTCTTTTGTATCGGACATAATCATAAACAGCGGATAATAATCTATCAGATTTTGATTGCCGGCAGTTTCCTCATCCATTCTATCCCGCGTTTCTTCAATCTGTCTGTTTAAGGTATCAAATGCCCGCTCGTCATCCGCCGATACTTGTTTTCTCTTAAATAAATTCTCCGCCGCTTTTTTCGACATAAACTTCATACCATTCATTACCACCATCTCGCTCTGCACCGCCGATAACGAAGTAAAGAAATCTTCATCCATAAAATCCGGCGCAGTGCGATATGATAATATATTCGCATATTTTACCCCGGTGCCGGATGAAAACACCAATGTTCCATTATCAAATGATACCGAATCTGTCGCTACAATTTCAGATATATCTAAATTCTTCATCAACACATTATGTCCCGAAACCGGGGATAAAATTTTTGCATAAAATGATGCAAAATTTTCCCTTTCCGAATGCCTTGCAACCCGCGGATTATAAGGCGCGAACATATTCTCGAATAATTCAGATACTTTGGACAGCGAACTTATATCCGGCGCGTCTATTACCATATAATGTTCGTTCTTATATAGTTTCATCCCTTGGCTATTCCAAGCGTCATGAATTTCCTGTAATATCTTTTCATCAAACTCGAAATTCGTCCGCGCATCATCCTTCGTTCGCGTCATAAAGAAACGAAGTGTCGCGCCATCAACGCCCGCCATATTCAAGAAGCGAGATCTCAGGTCAAAATACTGCGCTCTTTTATTTTCATCCTGCATCGCCAACTGCACACCTGAAATTTTATAAATCCGCGCATAATGTTTATTTTTTAATGTAATCGTAATATCGTCTTCCAATGCATTCATAAACGGCAGATAATTTCCATATCTTAAAAATCCAAATTTGGGAAACAAAATTTTCGACAGCACAGATGCATATAAAAGAAACAAAATAAACAGCGTGAACAATCCACCCATAACCGAAAGCAAGGTTATATAATCGCTATTCGCCGTAAAAACATTTATCAGATTTTCCATCTTACCCTATTAAATTCTTTGGAATCTTCATACTTATCATTCCCATTTTCGCCGCAATCATTTTTCCCAGTTGCGGTTCCGACTTTGATACATTCGCCAATATATAATGCATAATTATAAACGGCATCACAAACCAAAGCGGATTTATCCCATCCCCAAATACCACAAAATGCGCCATAAAAGCCCCTATGAAAATAAGGAAAAAGACAAAAAAATTAACCATAGCAATGCCATACGGCACACCCAAAATCCTTATCGGATTCGTAATCGCTTTATATATCGGTTCTCTCATCTCTCCCTCTCATCCCAATTCTAACATTTTCAACAATTTTTAACAAGAGATTACCCCATATTCTCAATAATTGTTAAATCAACATTTTATCCACAATAATTAACATATCTGTTAATAATGTGTTTTATTGGCTTAAATCAATGATTTATTATGTTAATATATCTGTTTATAAGTTTTATTAACTGATTTAACACCCTAAACAACAAAAACAATAATACTTATTTGTTATATGAAAAATCCCCATTGCAAGCAAAGGGGATAATGACACAGGCATTTTGAGTTATGATAATCAAGATTATTTCTTCTTATAACCCTGTTTTGCCTTGAACTTAGGATTCTTTGGATCCAATAATATAACCTGTTTTCCGCGTCTGACCTGTTTCAGATCGCCGCGCTTTTTCCAACCTTTTAACGAACTTAATATTTTCATCATAAATTCCTTTGATAAATTTTCCGTATATTTATAATATAATTATCTTGAAAAATCAAGCAATAAGGATAAACTTCTAAAATAGGGGTTATAAAACTATGTCTATGATTAAAACTTATAGCAGTTCGGACTATATGAATATGGTCTGGAACGCCATCAAAAAAACAGCCGCTTGGATTGCCGCGCCGGCATTTTTTATCTATATTATGATTTCCAAGCCTGACCACGATTTCCTTAACGCGCTTCATAAACCAGTCGCATCTATATTTATTCCAGTCGGTCAAGCGTTAACCTGGCCAATCCGCAGTTCCGGCAGATTTTTAACAACAATAGCCGAATATCACGACATTCACAAGGAAAACGAAATGCTTCGCAAGCAACTTGATGAACGGCTGCGCGACAATTCCGACTGCGAAGTTTTACGCGAAACAAACGCCAAACAAGCCCGCCTCCTTGGAATCCCAGAACGCGAACGGATGAAATCAGCATATGGCGAAATCGTCAGCAGCAATTCATTCGGCGGCAACTCTTTCATAACCAACATTGGATTCAAAGACAACATTCACGAAGGCGATATGGTATTATCATCTCGTGGAAATGTTATTGGATTTGTATCTTCCGCAACAGATAACTATTCCAAAATTAAATCCCTTACCGACATCAATTCACAGATCCTGGCCAAAGTATCCGGCACGGAGATATTTGCATTTTTACAAGGGAACAACACTGAATATCCATATTTGGAATACTATTCCAATCCTGATTTTGTCCCGGAAATCGGCATGAAAATATCAACTTCTTCGGTTAATTCATTAATGCCCGAAGACATTCCAATCGGCGAAATTAAAAAGATAGTGAACAAATCCCGCGCGCTGATTGAACTTTATGACAATCCGCAAAAAATTATAAATGTCCAGATACTCAAATATAATTTCCGCGATAAATACAAGGCCCTATAAATGCTGAAATGGATGATAAAAGATCTTATCCATAAATGTAAGGCCATACTTCCGGCGACACTCGCCATATTTTTTATATTTACGCCCAGCAGTTTCTTAAATCCGGGCGGAATCATCGCGCTTATTCCTATATTTTATTTTCTGCTGATTTCTGAAAAATATATGCCGCCTTTACTTGCATTCGCGCTGATTATGTTTTTAGATTATATGCAGAATTCCGTTTATATATGGACTTTTATTTTTATGATTTTCGTATCGGTTGAAAGCATCCAAAAGATATTCGTCCTCCGCGAACAGAAATTAAATGCGGCCGTAATTTTCACCGCGCTTATATTTATCGGCTGCATATTACAATGGATAATTGCTATGAATGTCGCGGGACTTGGCTGGTCGGCATCCTTCCTGCTTTTATTCAAGGCGATATTCGCCATAATTTGGACAAGCGCGATTTACATCCCCGCCAGTTATCTATTCAGAGGAATCTTCCATGATAGATAGCGAACAGAGTTTTGTATTTGATCGAAGAAGTTTCATTGTTTTGGCGGCCGGCGGCGCATTATCAATGCTGCTGATATTTCGTATGGCGCAATTACAAATCGTAGGCGGCGGCAGATACCGCAGGCAATCTGAAAAAAGCTTGATGAAGGTTCGTATAAATGTTCCGCCCCGCGGAATTATTTATGCGCGGGATGGCAGCGCGCTTGCGACAAATATAACTTCATACCGCGCTTACATTATTCCGCGCGAAGTCCAGGATATAAATTTGGTTTTGGATTTGCTGCGTTATAAATTCGGATTTCGGCAATCAAAACTTGCATTTGTTGAAAAGAACTATCGCAAAAATCGCAGATCATATTCACCATTATTCGTCAAAGAAAACATTTCCTGGAAGGATATGAGTGATTTAAGAACGCATAACAAAACCCAGGGATTTTATGTAGAACAAAGTTTATCCCGCAGTTATCCGAATGGCGCGCTTGGGGCGCATGTAATCGGCTATGTTGGAAATGTGGATGAAAACGATCTGAAAACCCGCTTTGATCCGAATAGTGAAATTTTATATTTTAAGATTGGTAAAACGGGACTTGAAAAGAAATTTGACGCGCAACTTCGCGGCATAGCCGGGCGCAGTATGTATATGGTTGATGTTCTTGGTCGCGTTGTTCGGGACGGCGTGGCGGTGCGGGACGGCGTGGCGGGTGAAAACCTGCATACCACCATATCACCATCTATTCAGAAATCCCTTGAAACCGCATTTGCAGATTATCCATCCGTCTCCGGCGTTGTTATGGAAATAGAAACAGGCGAAGTTCTTGCTATGGCATCCACCCCGAACTTTAATCCTGAAAAATTCCAATCGGACGAACTGGGCGAATATTTCGAGGAACTTAAAAACGATAAACATAAACCATTTGTGAACAAGGCAATCGAAGGCGGCTATCCCCCAGGATCCACCTTCAAGATTGTTGTCGCAATGGCCGCCTTAGAGGGCGGCGCGATTACCCCTCAGGAATCTGTCGTCTGCACGGGCGAATGGATGTATGGAAATCATAAATATCATTGCTGGAAGAAAAACGGCCACGGACGGCAGAATATGTTTGACGCCATCGCCCATTCCTGCGATATATATTTCTATCAGTTGGCTCTTAAAATCGGAATGGACGCGATAAAGGCTATGGCGTTAAAACTTGGCTTTGGCGTAGTATTACAAAATGATTTGGCGGGCGAAATCCCGGGTATTATTCCAGACCGCAAATGGAAAGAAAGGCGTGTCGGTTCCAACTGGGTGCACGGAGACACCGTTATCTCCGGCATTGGCCAAGGATTTGTAGTCGCAACGCCGATACAGATATGCACGATGATGTGCCGTCTTATATCCAATACCAAAGTTGTTCCGAAAATCGTTAATTATTCGGATCATTCCGCGCCCGCGCCGAAATTGGATTTACATGAACCGAATGTCCAAATTGTTTTAACTGGACTTGGCAATGTTACAAAAAAAGGCGGAACCGCCGAAATCGCCAATATCAATGTGAATGGCAAAACTATGGGTGGAAAAACCGGAACTTCACAAGTCCGCCGCATATCAGAACAAGAACGAGACAGCGGCGTCCGCACCAACGACCAACTGCCGTGGCATCTTCGCAACCACGGACTCTTTGTCGGATTTGCACCGACGGACGCACCGAAATATGCAGTGATGGTTGTTACAGAACACTCCGGTGGCTCCACCAATGCGGCCCTCATCGCCTCCCGTGTAATGCGTGATATACTCAAAGGTGAGAAATGACAAAAAATCCTAACTTTGTTTTTCATCCCGCCGCGATATTTCCGTCCACTACACTTCGGAAACCGGGGGCACACTCATTGGCATCCAGCCAACTTCGCCCCCGGCTTTCCTCGGTATTGGACGGCCTGGCGCGCCGCTCAGACAAAGTTGGATTTTTAGAATTTATTAGAGGGGGTGTTTGATGGGTTTAGCAGTTCGCATCACTCGCGCAGAATCTCTATCCATTATGGACAAGATACCGCGCATCAACAAACCGCTCCTCGGCTGTATGTTTCTATTACTCTTCATATCAATCGCCACGCTCTATTCAATCGGCGGACGCCCCTGCAATGCATTAATAGAATGCACTTTCGGCGGATGGAATCCATATGCCTGGCAGCAACTACTTAAAATCGGACTTGGTCTTATCGTCTTCGCCATCGCCGCATTAATCAATATAAAATTCGTCATCCGTTCCAGTTATATAATGTTCACTATCGCGCTTGTAATGGTTCTAATGGTCAGCCTTTGGGGACATACAGGAATGGGCGCGGCCAGATGGCTTGATTTATGGCTATTCAAGGTTCAACCCTCCGAATTTATAAAAATATCTATGGTCGTATGTATCGCCCGATATTTTTCCTGGCTTAATTCGGCCGAGGTCAAGGATTGGAAACAATATCTTATCCCCATCATACTATTCGCCGCGCCATTCGTTTTGGTGTTAAAACAGCCTGATTTGGGCACAGCAATATCCCTCTTTTTGATAATCAGCACTATGTTTTTTATGATTGGCGCGCCGCGCAAATGGTTTATCGTAATCATTTCGCTGGTTTTATTATCTTCGCCTGTCGTTTGGAAATTCGCAATGCATGATTACCAGCGCGACCGCATTTTAACCCTGATTGACCCGGCCAAGGATCCAAAAGGCAAGGGATACCAAATCATTCAATCCAAAATGACAATCGGATCGGGCGGCTTTGCCGGCAAGGGTTATTTGTCCGGCGCGCAAGCGGCATTGAACTTTTTACCCGAAAAACAAACCGATTTTATCTTCGCAGTATGGGGCGAACAATTCGGATTCCTTGGCGCGATTTTCCTGCTTGCCATTTATACAATCATATCCGTCTTGCTTTATAGAACGGCGCGAAGTTCTAAAAACCGATTCGGACAATTATTATCCATTGGCTTTATGGTGAGTTTATTTGTATATTATTTTGTGAATATGGCGATGGTTATGGGACTTATGCCGGTGGTTGGCACGCCGCTGCCTTTATTAAGTTTCGGCGGATCGTCTTTAATCTCACTGATGCTGGGCTTTGGGCTTGTCCAGAACGCCCATATCCACAAAGACATCCAACTTTCCGGCAAAGGGAACTAAATGACAAAAAACATAAGGACAATTTTTCATCCCGCCGCGTCATTTCCGTTCACTACACTTCGGAACGGCAGGGAAACTTATGGGCATCCAGCCCACCGCGCCCTGCCGTTCCTTGGTATTGAACGCAATGCCGCGCCGTTGCGATTGTCCTAATGTTTTTTGCGGGTTATTAAAACAAAATTTTCTATGAAAATTTTGTCATTCCCGCGAAGGCGGGAATAGGGCTAAAAATCGCGGGCAAAGCCCGCCACGAAGGAACCAACTTATGAACTTACTAATAGTCGAATCACCGGCAAAATCTAAAACAATCGAAAAATACTTGGGCGCGGACTTCAAGGTAATGGCATCTATCGGCCATGTCCGCGACCTACTCCCAGAAGACGGCTCCGTTGACCCAAATAATAACTTTAAGATGATCTGGCAAATTATGCCCGATAAAGAAAAACAAATAAAGGCCATATCCGACGCGCTTAAAAAATCCGATACGCTCTATCTCGCAACCGACCAAGACCGCGAAGGAGAGGCCATCGCTTGGCATCTCTATGATATATTGTCCGAACGCGGATTACTTGTCGGCAAAAAAGTATATCGCATAACATTTAATGAAATTACCAAACGCGCAGTTCAAGCCGCTTTGGAATCCCCGCGCGAAATAGACCAAAGTTTGGTTAATGCCTACCTTGGCCGCCGCGCTTTGGATTATCTTATGGGATTTAACCTGTCCCCCGTTCTATGGCGCAAGGTTCCGGGCGCGAAATCCGCAGGCCGCGTTCAATCCGCCGCGCTCGCATTATTGGTCGCCCGCGAGCGTGAAATTGAAGAATTTAACCCGGTTGAATACTGGTCAGTTGACGCGGATGTCAAGGCCAAGGGCGGAAAATTTAATGCCAAACTTTCCGAATCAAATGGCAAAAAAATAGATAAACTATCCATTTCTACCAAGGATCAAGTTGATGAAATCCTATCCGCGCTTGTCCCGAACCTGCCGGGCGTGGTTAAAAAAATAGAGAAAAAGCAAACCTCGCGCCGCCCCGCCGCGCCGTTCACCACTTCCACCCTGCAACAAGAGGCATCTCGCAAACTTCATTTTGGCGCGCAGCGCACTATGCGTGCCGCTCAAAAACTTTATGAAAAGGGATTTATAACTTATATGCGAACGGACGCAGTCAACCTTTCCGAAGACGCACTTTCCGCTATCCGTTCTTACATTTCTTCCAGTTTTGGCGCGCCATATTTACCCGCCGCGGCCATTCGCTATGCAAACAAGTCTAAAAACGCGCAGGAAGCGCATGAAGCCGTCCGCCCTACTGATTGCGCCAAGACATCCGTAATCGGCCTTGTGGAGCATACCGATGAAGAGAAATTATATGAATTGATTTGGAAACGCACCTTGGCCTGCCAAATGACAGACGCAAAATTTGATGCGGTCGCCGTGGACATTATCCCGGCCAAAGTATCCGCAGTATTCCGCGCAACCGGCAGCACCCAAACCTTTGACGGATTCCTTAAATTATATCAGGAAGGCGAAGACGATAAGGAAGACGAGAACGAGGTTAAAATCCCGCCGCTTACCGAAGGCGAAGAAATAGTATTTACGGCATTCAATTCCGAACAGCATTTCACTATGCCGCCGCCGCGCTTTACCGAAGCGACCCTGGTTAAAAAACTGGAAGAACTTGGCATAGGACGGCCTTCAACTTATGCGACCATTTTGGGTGTCATAGTTGACCGCGAATATGCAAAATTGGAAAAGCAGAGATTTTTCGCAACAGAAAAAGGTTGGATAGTCGCCGCATTCCTCGGTAAGTATTTCGAGCAATTTGTCGCGTCAGATTTCACCGCAGGCGTAGAAGACAACCTTGACCAGATTGCAGAATCCAAAGCCGAATGGACAAAAGTTTTGCGCTCTTTCTGGGATTTGCTCTCATCCAAAATCGCCGCGGCCAAGGAAGTATCAACAGCGGATGTTATGACTGAAATAAACAAAATCCTTAGCCCCCATTTATTCAAGGACGGCGGCGACATTTGCCCTGAATGCAAAAAGGGCAAGGTCGGATTACGGCTGGGCAAATTCGGCGCGTTCCTCGGATGCGGAAATTATCCCGACTGCAAATACATCAAAAACATTGGCGATAACGCCGCGCCCGCAGGCGGATCCGCAAACAAAGACTTGGGAGACGGAGTATTCTTCAAGGTCGGACGATACGGCCCCTATGTTGAGCAAGGCGACAAACGCGCATCGGCAAAAAACGAAACTTCGGAAACCATAACTCTTGAAAAGGCACTTGAACTTTTATCAACCGGCGGACGGGCGGAGGCCGAAGAACTAGGCGATCATTCCGGCACCCCGATAAAATATCACGCGACTGGAAAATTCGGCCCCTATATTTCTTGGGGCAAGGTCAACGCCTCGGTCAAAACCCGCCCAGAGTTAGAGGACGCAATCGAAATCATAGAAAAGAAAAAACTCGCCCCTAAAAAGTTTTTTAAGAAGAAATAAATTCTCCTCCGATGGAGGAGTCCCGGCGTAGCCGGGGAGGTGGGTCTACCCTAAATCAAAGGCTCAACATAGGGACTACGCTCATTGCCCACCCCGCCCTGCGGGCACCCCTCCCGGGGAGGGGAATTAAAGGAACAAATGGCAAACGACTACAAATCTTTTAGGGACGAACTCTTAGGCCGCATCTCTATCGTAGATGTAGTCGGCCGCCGCGTCCCGCTTAAAGCCAAGGGTCAACATTTTTGGGGCTGCTGTCCGTTCCACAATGAAAAAACCCCCTCATTCTCTGTCAGCGAAGAAAAAGGATTTTACCATTGCTTTGGCTGCGGCGCGCACGGCGGCGCGATAGACTTTTTAATGAAGACCGAAAACCTGCCGTTTATGGAGGCTATGGAACATTTGGCGCAGATGGCCGGAATGGAAATGCCGAAATTCGCGCCCGTTGATCCCGCCCAGGCCGCCCGCGCAATGGGTTATGTTGATATTATGGCGGAGGCGGCGCAGATTTATTCGCAGGCTCTGTTTCAACCCGAAGGGAAACAAGCATTGGAATATCTTCGGGGTCGCGGCTTTACGGATGAAATGATTGGCAAATATCAACTCGGCTTTGCGCCGAAGGGGAATAAAATCGCCGCAAAATTTGCCGGGCGCGACCGCAAATTATTATTATCCACTGGGATTGTCCGTCCGTCCAACACTCCCGGCGGCGCGGATTATGACTTTTTCCGCGGCCGCGTAATGTTCCCGATATTGGACGCCAAAAACCGCGTCATTGCTTTTTCCGGCCGCTCTATGGACGGCGAAGAGCCCAAATACATCAACATAGCCGAAACCGAATTTTTCCATAAGCGGCGCACCCTTTATGGATTCAACTTCGCCCGCAGCGACATAATTAAAAACCGCCGCGCCATAGTAGTCGAAGGCCAAATAGACGCACTCCAAATGCAATGCGCGGGATTCGGCGAAACCATCGCGCCACTCGGTTCCGCATTAACAGATGACCACGCACAGATATTACTGAAAATAACCAAATCAATCGTCCTCTGCTTTGACGGCGATAATGCGGGTAAAAAAGCCGCCGCCCGCGCAGTTGATGTAATACTGCCATTTATGACAGCTGAAATGGATATAAAAATTTTGACCCTGCCCGGCGGCAAGGATCCCGATGACATCATCCGCAATTCCGGCGCGGCGGGTATGCAGGATTTATTAAATGGCGCGACTCCACTCCCCGAGTATTTATGGAATATGGCATTAAATAATTTTGCTGTGCAGACTCCGAACGGACGGGCACTCGCTGAAAAGTTTTTAATAGAGCGCAGCGATATGATTGGAGACGACACATTGCGCCGCCATATGTTCACGACGCTTAAAAATATGATGTGGGATAATTGGAAGGGCGGAAAGACAATTTCCAAAACCAATATCAAAATTCCCGTTATAAAAACCGAGGAAGATTTTTTATCCGAAATCGCAGAAACATACCCGGAACTTAGGGATAAATACTTTGAGTTGTTTGCCAGTAAAAATTGCAAAAAAGCCGGGGTTAAAACCACAATACCCGAACAGGACGCCGAGAAATTTATCCGTAAAATAAAACTCAAAGATTATATAAGCGGGCTTAAAGCGGATTATGAACAATCTCAATCTGCCACCCTCCTCTCCGAAATCGTCAAAATGGAAAAAGCCTTGGAAGAACTTGTATAAAAGGTCATTCCAATCTAAATCGTCACCCCGGCGGAGGCCGGGGTATATTGTAGATACACAGACGCGACACTTACGACAAAATATCCCGGCCTTCGCCGGGATGACGAATAGTTTAGGATTGCACATCAGACGGGTAAATGAGAAAAGGTTTCATTCCGAAATGCTTCCCTCAGCGCTGCGCGCGCCTCTGCATTATCCAATCCAGCCTCGCTTAAAAATATAATCTGTTTTTCATCCGTTCCGAATGTCGCCGCTTCGTGCCCCGCTTTAACCTCCGCCGAACTGATTTTTTGATTCGGCGAAATCTTTAATGATTTTAATTTCTCATCCGCCAATACCTTAAAGCCAATCAAACTTTCCGCGCCCTTAACACCACGCCCCATAATCGCCTCCGCCTCCGCCAAAGTTTCTGACCCCACGCCCGCCTCTATATGCACCCGCACCTTTATCAATGTATTATCCGCCTCGTGCCGCACCTTTATTTTTATATCCGCGCTCCCTTTATTTTCCAAAAACAATCCGGCTTGCAATTTTGCCCCCGTCCCCCGCGCTACCACATCCACTGCCCCCAAATCTGTAACAGCCCCGGACATATACGCACCCGCATCTTCATTCAATACTACGCGCAAATTTTCCGCCGCCGCGCCCTGCATAATAATATGCAGGGGCAAATCATCCTTAAACACCTCAATATCCGCGCCTTGCACCACTGCCCTGCCCAAATCCGACAGATCAGCCCGAAACGCCCCGCCCAAAAAAACTGCGGTGCGCGCCTTAAATACGGGGACGGCAAATTGTTCCCAAAGATAATTCATTTGATTTTCGCTCGGTTTCGGTTATGCTTATCGGCATTATAGGAGTTTTACAATGGGATTCAAGTGCGGCATAGTCGGATTGCCAAATGTCGGCAAATCTACAATCTTTAATGCGCTGACCGCAAGTCGGTCGGCAGCGGCCGCCAATTACCCATTTTGCACCATTGAACCCAACGAAGGCTCGGCTGTCGTCCCAGATGAAACCCTTCATCGCCTTGCCGCAATCGCCAAATCCGCAAAAATCATTCCCGCCCAAGTAGAGTTCGTTGACATAGCAGGACTTGTCCGGGGCGCGAGCACTGGCGAGGGCCTCGGGAACAAGTTCCTCGGCCATATCCAAGCCGTGGACGCAATCGCCCATGTAGTTCGTTGCTTTGTTGACGATAACATCATTCATGTCGCAGGCGAAGTGAATCCGCTTGGCGATATAGAAACCATAGAACTGGAATTACAACTTAGCGACTTGGAGTCTATTGAAAAGCAAATCGCGGGGCTTTCCAAACGCGCCAAGGGTCAGGATAAAGACGCCATTAAATCTCTCGCCGCCGCCGAACAGATTCGGGACGGGCTAAAATCTGGCAAATCCGCCCGCGATATATCGGACGGCAATCCCTTTAATCTTTTAACCGCCAAACCCGTAATGTTCGTCTGCAATGTGGACGAGATGGATGCCGCAACCGGCAACGCGCTTTCCAAATCTGTCATTGATAAATTCGGCGGGGTAATAATATCTGGCAAAATAGAACAGGAAATTTCCGAATTATCAAGTGAAGAAAAGATTGAATTTATGAAGGAACTCGGGCTTGCCGAGTCCGGCCTAGATCGCGTTATAAAGGCAGGATATAAACTCCTCGGCCTACAAACATTCTATACCATTGGCCCCAAAGAGGCGCACGCTTGGACTATCCGCACGGGGGACACCGCGCCGCAGGCGGCCGGACGAATTCATACGGATTTCGAGAAGGGCTTTATTCGCGCCGAAGTGATTAATGCAACCGACTTTATCGCCCTTGGCGGCGAAGTTCCCGCAAAGGAAGCAGGTAAAATGAGGGTCGTTGGAAAAGATTATGTAATGTCCGAGGGCGACATCTGCCATTTCCTTTTCAATAACTGAATGACAAAAAATCCTAGCGACATTTTTCATCCCGCCGGGCTATAACGACCACTACCTTCGGAAACCGGGGGCACACTCATTGGTAGACACCAACATCGCCCCCGGCTTTCCTCGGTATTGATCGTTCTATCCTTGGCGTTGCGATGTCGCTGGATTTTTTGCAGGTTAATTAATTCCTCTTGCATTTTACAAATTTTCCCCCATAATCCAACCGAACTCCCCATGGGTCTTTCGCATACCCCAAGGAAAGCAAAAGGAAAATAAAATGCCGAAACTGAAAACAAAGTCGAGCGTTAAAAAACGATTCGCAACTACCGCATCCGGTAAGGTCAAAGCCGCCGCTTGCAATAAAAACCACTTCAAGTCCAAGAAATCATCTCGCGCCCTCGCAGACATCTGCCACGGCAAAACGCTGAATTCTACAAACGCTAAGAAGATGAAAAAACTCGCCCCATACGGGCTTTAAACCGAGATTGAAGAGGTAATAAAATGGCAAGAGTAAAACGCGGAACATCCGTAAAAAAATCACATAAGAAAACATTGGCGATGGCAAAAGGCTATATCGGCCGCCATCACTCAGATATAACAATCGCACGGGAAAAAGTCGAAAAGGCCGGGCAATACGCTTACCGCGACCGCAAGGTTAAAAAACGCGATTTCCGCAGTCTGTGGATTATCCGTATCAATGCCGCCGTCCGCGAAGCAGGCCTGTCGTATTCATTGTTTATGAATGCGCTCAAAGGTTTGGGGATTGGGCTGGACCGCAAGGTCCTCGCCGAAATGGCATACGACAAAGATCCGTCGTTAAAAGAAATAATTGCCCGCGCAAAACAATTCGTAGCAGCCAAAAAATCCTAACGGCATTTTTCATCCCGCCGGTCTAAATCGTCCACTATCTTCGGAAACCGGGGGCACACTCATTGGCAGACGCCAACTTCGCCCCCGGCTTTCCTTGATATTGAACAATTTATCCTCGGCGTTGCGATGCCGTTGGATTTTTTGCACGATATTATTGGTGCAATTAAGTCCCCTTCGCTGGCGAAGGGGTGGATGCCGAAGGCAGACGGGGTAGTGGTTAATAAAATTTTCCTGCCCCCAGAAATGGGGGCGGGATGTCCGGCAAAGCCGGACAAGGTGGGGGACTATGAACTTTCTAAAACGACTATTTTTCGGAAGGAAAACCGATGCGCCTTTAATCATAACCGCTAAAATTATTTCAATCGTTAAACACCATAACTCCGACCACCTTAATATCCTATCCGTCTATATCGGCACAAACGAACCACAACAAATCGTCTGCGGCGCGCCTAATGTCCGGGTCGGACTTGTCGGCGTCCTCGCCCGCCCGGGCGCGAAACTCCCCTGTTTTCCAGAGCCCCTAAGTATTCGTGAAATCCGCGGAATCAAATCTTTCGGTATGATGTGCAGCGAACAAGAACTCGGAATCAGCGATAATCACGACGGAATAATTGAACTCCCCTCTAACAGCAAGATAGGTGTAAAATATGAACGATCTTAAAAAAGAATTATCAGAAGTCAAAACCCCTCAGGATTTAGACAATATCAAATCCAAATGGCTGGGTAAAAAAAGCGAAATCCGCAATCGTATGGACGCGCTTAAAAATCTGCCCGATGAAGACCGCAAAACCGAGGGCGTCAAAATCAATAAAGATAAAGAAAAAATCGAACATCTAATCGAAGAAACCAAGGCGGATCTTACCAAAAAACTCATCGATGCAAAACTTAACACCGATAATTTCGATATAACCCTTCCCGGCCACGGCGGAAATGTCGGCGCGCTTAACCCAGTCTCCATAATAGAACAAAAATGTATCGCCGCTATGCGCCGCCTTGGATTCCAAGTCGTAGTCGGCCCAGAAATTGAAACCGCAGAAAATTGCTTTGATTTGCTGGATGTCCCGCCGCACCACCCTGCCCGCGACCTGCAAGATACCTTTTGGATTGAAGACCAAAAAATCCTACCGCGCACACACACAACCTCCGTCCAATCCCGCTTTATGTTATCCCTTAATGGGGACGAAACCAAACTGCCAATCCGCATCGTTTCCCCGGGCAAGGCTTATCGCAACGAAGCCGTTGATGCCACCCACCTTGCGATATTCCATCAGTTCGAGGGGCTTTATGTCGGAGTGGATGTCAAAATGCCGGAACTGAAAGGCACATTGGAATTTATATTACGAGAGATTTACGGCGCGGAAATTAAAATCCGATTCAAGCCTAAATTTTACCCATATACCGAACCATCAATCGGCGCGGATATTTTCGCCGATGGCAGATGGATAACAATAGTCGGCGCAGGTATGGTCAGCCCGAAAGTATTACAGAATTTCGGCTTTGACCCATCGCGCGTATCCGGCTTTGCATTCGGATTCGGCACTACGCGTTTGGCGAGTGAATTCTCGGGCGCAACACCCCGCGAATTATATGGAATGGATCTACGCGTTCATAAAAGGATAAAAAATGAAGAACAATAAATCAAAATCGGTCTATAACGACCACTACCTTCGGAAACCGGGGGCACACTCATTGGCGGACGCCAACATCGCCCCCGGCTTTCCTGGGTATTGTTCGTTCTATCCTCGATTTTGCGATTGTTCTAACATTTTTTAATTTATTAATAAGGATAAAAAATGAAATTCTCTAAAAAAATTCTTGAAAAATTTATCAAACTCCCGGCCAACTGGGTTGATCTATTTGAGGACTTGGGACTTGAAATAAAATCCCGGGATGGCGATAACTTTACACTTGAACTACTCGCTAACCGCGGCGACCATTACTGCTATAACGGCATCGCCCGCGAAATCGCCGCGCGCCTTGGCATTCAGCACAATGCGCCCGATATATTACCCCTAAGCGAGGTTAAAAATACCGGCATTTTCGCAATAAAAACCGAGAAATGCCTCGCTTTCTCCCTAACAAAATTTGATATATCCCACGCGAAAAAATTTGACGCATCCGAAATGCTTTCGGCAAGTGGCGTCAACACCATTTCGCCCGCCGTGGACATAACAAATGTTGTAATGCTTGAACTTGGCCAGCCCACACATATCTATGACGCAGATAAAATCAAGGGTCAAATAGTCATCCGCGAATCCGTTCGCGGCGAAAAAGCCGAATTGCTTTTCCACGAAGGCGAAACCGCGCTACCCACCGGCACAATGGTAATCGCAGACGAAGAAAAGATTTTATGTATCGCCGGCGTAATCGGATGCCGCGCAGCCGAAGTAGATGAAAACACCACCAACATTTTATTCGAAGCCGCGTGTTTTGATCCCGTTTCCGTCCGTAAAACTGCCCGCGCCCTGGGTGTCTGCACAATTTCCAGCCAAATTTTCGAGCGCGGCGCGGACATCGCCAATGTCCGCATTGCACCACAACGCGCAAATAAACTCTATTACAGCATCGGCGTGAAGATATCAGGCGACATAAACATCATAACCCGGGAAATGCCCGGAAAACCTATTGAAATGAAGGGTGATTATGTGCGTGCAGCTCTCGGATTAAAAATAACTGACGAGAAAATTGCCGAAATACTTGCCAGATATGGATTTTCGCAACACGGCAATACATACTCAGCCCCCTCCTGGCGCGTCTGGGACATCAAGAATTCACCCGCGGATCTGGTCGAAGAACTCGCCCGCGGCATCGGATACAACAAAATCCCCTCCGTTTTACCGCCCGTCGTCCTTGGCGCAGCACCAACCGCCGTGGACGCCCGCAAAACCGCAATAGAAAACTATTTAATCAGCAACGGATTCTATGAAGTCTTGATTGATAATATGTATTCGCCGAAACATGCAGACTTATCCCCGGATTCCAAGCATATAAAAATCATAAATTCGATTGAGGGCGGCTATGCCTTTATGCGAAACAACGCGATTGTCCAGGCGGCCGAACTGGTTTATGAGAATTTATGCGTCAAAAATGCGGCCATACGCGCATTTGAATGGGGCAAGATCTTCCCGACCGCAGGCGAAAAGAATGTTTTATGGGGCATTATGACCGATGCCGACCCGCTGGAACTAAAAGGAATCTTAAACGGCCTCGCCGCAACCCTAGACATATCAATAGAATTCCCACAAAATAGTGTCGGTGTTGCACCAAAGGTCGCAGGCTGGTTTGATTCTTCCGTTCAGAAATTATTATCCCCAAAACGGAATTCCAAAATAACGGCAAACGGCTCGCCCATCGGAATTTTTGGCGAACTGCATCCGACATTGCTCGCCGCTTGGGACATCAAAGGGGCCCAGCCGGTTTATTTCGAGTTTGGGACAGACGCCCTACTCGCCCTGTCCCCACGCCAAGTTCAATATACGCCGCCGTCCAAGACTCAATCGTCAGTGCGCGATTTGACCTTGGCTGTGCCGTATGGCACGACTGCGGCCGACACCACTGCCCGAATCCTTAAAACCCCGGAAATAACCGCCGCGAAGATAACGGATGTATTTGATAAGCCGACCGAATCCGTCCGCAATATAACCTTTGCCCTGACCTTTACCGATGGCCTAAGCACAGATGAAATCAATAAAATTCTGGTAAGCATAAAATAAAAACGGCGCAACGCGCCGTTTTTGATTATTCTGACTCGCTTTATTACGCCGCTTGTCTTGCGTGCAAATTCAACAAAAATTCCTGCAACTTTGCATCGTGTTCCAACCATTTCGGCGTTCCGGCTACGGATTCTTTTCGCACTTTTACCCTATAAGTCGCCTCAACATAATTATGCTGACCCTTTGGAGAACTGCCTTGAATATCCGGATCCAAATCAGACCTGTCCTCAAACGGATTCTTATTCGTCCGCGAAATCTTTTTCCCATCAACTTCAATCGGCGAATTTTCCACCAAGCCATTCCAATATCCGATAAGCGTATTCATCTTATGCGTTTTTTCTTTCTTCGGATTTTTGGTTTCTTCCAAACTTTCCTTTGTCGCTTGATGCGACTGAATAGCATAGATTTTCTGCTGATAGCCGTCATCATCCAAACCAGTCGCCAAATAATGATCCGCCAATGCAGCATTCACCTTGGCCATTTTTGCATTCTTTATATTAAGATTATCATCCACCTGTTGTTTATACAGATGCTGTTCATTTAATTCGTCATTTAATGCTTCGGACGGCTCGGCCTGTTCATCTTCTGCCAATTGCCGCACCAGCATTGAATTCTTTTCGGTCAGTTCTTTTATTTCCCGCATAAGTCCAGCCAGTTCCTTACCCAATTTCTCACGAACTCCGCTGTCCCCAGTCCGATTAAGATTCGCATTTAATGCCGGAATTTGATTTTCAAGTGTAATTATATCTGCCTTATTTGATGCAATTTCAGCCTTGTCGTTTGTCCTTTGCTGTAATTTCTGTCCGACAACATTGATGTTGTTTAGCAAAGTCGTCTGTTGTCCTTGAAGGGCCAAAATCTGGTTATCTAATTCGGTCGCTTCGGCTTTTAATTCTTCCCATTTCGCTATATCTTCTTGGGTGGTCGCGCCCAATGCAGCCACCAATTTCTGATCGTTCGCAATCATATCCGCATCTTCGCCCTCGAAATCATTCGCTTTGGCAAGCGTTTCCAGGCGGTCATTATCCGCAGGACTCGTTTTTAATTTTATCCCACCTTTGCGGTTAAAGGCCAATTTCTTCGCTGAATTTGTCGCCTCGAATAATCCGCGCGCAATCATTTTGACACCGAAATCACCCGCCTTGGCAAACCATTTCAGCGGCCCAGGCTGAAACATAGGAAGCCCCTGTAATAAATCCGGCTTAAATGATTTTATCCCTGTTCTGTCGGCATCAAAAATGCCATTTCGTAATACAAACAAGCATTCCAATATGGTTTTATATTGCGCTTCCCAATATATATTATCGCGGTTGGACGCGTGCTTTATAACTTCCTGCACCAAAACATTCATCTGGGTAGAGTTTTTCAATGCGCCGCGTAAAACTTCTTTGGGCAAACTTCCCAAAACCTTTTCGAACAAGCCCACAACATTTTTACCCGCAATGGACTTTACATTTTTCAGCAGGGCACTAAACTTTTCCAATCCCTCCGCAGGATTGAATTTATCCGTTATTAAAATCTGTTCCATTATCTCGAATGCCGCCGCATTTTCATAAATGCGGGATAAATGGCGATCAGTCATTTTCGCAGCGCGCCGACCCAAATTTTCCACCGCCAACCGAGCCCGCTGCCAGCCATTCAATTTGTCGTCCGAATCAAGCGCGGCAATTAATTGATCAATTTCACGGGATTTCGAATCGTCTATGTGCTTGGAAAATGCCCCGTGATCAAGGGTTGCAAAAAGGGCATTTTGCTTTGGAACCATCGCCAGTTCGCTTAGGAACTCGTGATATTTGGGCTTGAACGCCGCGACCTCTTCCGGGGTAAATTCACGGCGATCGGCTATATATTTCTTTAATGCGGTATTTATTTTAAACGCAACCGATGATCTGGGCAGGGATGGATTTTCCGTTATCTTATTTAATATCAGTTGTAATTTTTCAATCGTTTCAATCGGCGGAATTTCATTGATTAAAATGGATTGTATAAAGTTCGCCTCATAACTAAGCGAAACATCATACAGAAATTCCTGCATGTGGTCCCGCAGAATGGATGCCAATTCGTGCCTGTTTTCCAGAAATGCAGCCGGCAACGAGATATTCGGGAATATCTTTTGCCATTTTTTATCCGCATTGTCTAATATGTTTCGCAGCGCATCATCATGTATGCGGTGAAGTAATTTCTGTTCACGAATATGATAAACCAGGTTTTTGGCCGAAGAATAAAGTTCCGGCAGGTTTATATCGTGCAAATCAGGCATATCCTCACGGACATTCCAATAATACATACTGCCCGCGCGACCAGTCTTTTTAAGTTTTTCTAATCCTTCGCGCTGTTCGTGGCTTAACTTCTTGAAATGCATCCAGTTATAGTAAGCGGCTAAGAATTTTTCCAATCCCAAAATCGGTTCGTCTGCCATGGCAACCTCCGTTATACCCTAATTATAGCGCATTTTTGTCAAATTTCAAGGGCTAAGGACAAAAAATACAAGACCAATTTTTCATCCCACCGCGACATTTCCACCCACTACACTTCGGAAAACGGGGGTAACTCATGTATTTAATATACACATCGCCCCCGTTTTCCTTGGTATTGGGCGGCCTGTCGCGCCGTTGCGATGCCGTTGGATTTTTTGCACGATATTAAAACAAAATTTTCATAGAAAATTTTGTCATTCCCGCGTAGGCGGGAATCTCAAATTGTATATTGCAAATTATTTCCTGCCCCCGGTCCCGGCCTTCGCCGGGATGACGAAACGGGGGCGGGTGTCGCGGCTTTGCCGCGACAGGTGGGGGTAATTTGTGCCGAACACCTACCCCTAACCGGGCACTCCTCACATTTCGGCCGCAACGCCTTACAAATATACCTCCCATGCATTACCATACAGAAATTCGCCACACTATGATATTTCTTTGGAATAACCCGCACTAAATCCTTTTCCACCCCGTCCGGCGTCTTCGCCGCCGACCAGCCAAACCGATGCGCCAATCTAAACAAATGCGTATCCACCCCAATCAACGGCGCGTCCATCAGCACATTCATAATAACATTCGCGCTCTTTTCCCCTATCCCCGGCAGACTTAACAATTCCGCCTTTATTCGTGGCAATTCCCCGCCGTGTTCGGCAATCAACGCGCGGCAAAGCCCCATTATATTCCGCGCTTTATTATTGAAAAACGAAATAACCTTTATATGCCGTTTCAGTCCCGCCTCGCCGAGGCTCAGCATTTTCGCCGAAGTTGGGGCGGCTTTGAACAGCGCGGGCGTAATCTCGTTGACCTTTTTATCGGTTGCTTGGGCGGACAGAATTACTGCGACCGCAAATGTGAAGTCATTTACAGAATAAAGTTCCGATCTCGGCGCATCCTTAAAATGTTTTAATATGGTCTTAAAATAATAATCAATAAATGTCATTTTATTTCCTTATAGCGGGTGGGGGTCTCCCGACCCCCACCCGAACATTTCCTAAACATTAAATTATTCGCTCGTCTTAATGTGATAAAATATTCCGAAACGGGTCGGGAGACCCGTTCCGGCAGTTGAATTTACTTTTTAATCTTCCTTAACACCACCATTACCCCGGCAGGGGTCATTCCGGGTATCCGCGACAGCGCGTGAATGCTTTCCGGTCGCGTCCGTTCCAATTTCTGACGCAATTCCAGTGTCAATCCAGGCAAGGTTTTATAATCAAAGCCCGCCGGGATTTTCATGGTCAAATTATGCCTCATTTTTTCCATGTCTTTGTATTGATTGCCGACATAACCAAAATACAAATTGTCAACTTCTTCCATTCTTTTCTGCATTTCCGGCATCTGTTTTTCCAAAATTTCCCCCTGCCCGCGCGTTATCAATCCTGCCGCCCTGGCCATTTCGCCCAATCGCGCAACCGCATTATCAACACGCAAACTCAGCCGATATTCCGACCGGGAAGTGAACATCCTATATGGCTCATCCACCCCCAAAGTCGTTATATCATCAATCAAAACCCCCATATAAGAATTCGTGCGATCCAATGCCAGCGCGGCTCCGGCCGCATTCGCGCCCGCCACAACCCCTTGCGCCGCCGCCTCTTCATATCCGCTTGTCCCGTTGATTTGCCCCGCGAAATAAAGCCCCGAAATCCGCTTGGACTCTAATGTAGTCTTCAATTCCCGCGCGTCTATCGCATCATATTCAATCGCATATCCGAACCGCGCCACCCGCACATTTTCCAATCCCGGAATCGACCTTAAAAATCGCTCCTGCACGGCCGCCCCGAACGAAGTCGACAGCCCATTCGGATAAATCAATGGGGAATCCACACCCTCGGGTTCCAGGAAAATATGGTGCGAATTATGCTCTGGGAAGCGCATAACCTTGTCCTCAATACTGGGGCAATAACGCGGGCCGATACCCGTAATCTCGCCGCTATACATCGGCGCGGATTTAATGTTATCCCTTATGATTTGATGCGTTTCTTCGGTCGTTCGGGTTATATGGCAGGTATGCGTAGACTCCGCGCGCGCCTCGGCTGAAATATGCGAAAAGCGATCGCCATTATCTTCGGGAATCTGGGTTTGCAGCGCGTCAAAATTTATAGAATCTTTATAAAGGCGCGCAGGTGTGCCGGTTTTAAGGCGGATCAGCGAAAACCCGGCCTTTTCAAGGATTTTTGATATATATTGGTCGTTTTCCTGGTATTCCCCGGCATCGGTAATCCGGCCGCTTGGCTTTTTATCCGCGCCCATATGCGTTAATCCCCGCAAAAATGTCCCGGTCGTTATAACAACTGCCCCTGCCCTGCGGCCATTTACAATTTTGATTCCTAAGTCCAATTCCACCACGGATTCATAAAAAATATCAATGCCGTTTAAGAGTTTCAGAACGGCTTTATGATACCGCGTGCGGTCAATCTGCGCCCGCAAAGCCCGGGTCGCCGCGCCGTGGCTGGCATTCAGGATTCTGAACTGAATTCCGGCTGCGTCCGCCGCCTGCCCCATTACTCCGCCCAGGGCATCAATTTCCGCGATTAATTGCGATTTCCCCAGTCCGCCGATTGACGGATTACAAGACATTGCGCCTATATCAGATTCGGATTTTGTGAACAGCGCGACAGACGCGCCACGCCGCGCCGCAGCACTTGCCGCCTCAACTCCGGCGTGCCCACCACCTATAACTATAACATCGTATTTATTCATGGCTTGATTTTGACAGGTATTTATATAATTGCAATGGGGTGAAGATAAATATATTCCGTATCCCTAAAACGGCCTTCGCAAAGCCCACGCAATTTAAGATTGAAATCGAAATAATGGGTGGGCTGGTCGGGCGTGAATCAGCAGGCACAAATATCCAACCCTTGCGTTTCAATCGGCGCAAAGATTCGGAATTTATCTTAACGATTTTTATCCCGTCCGCACAGATATTCACCATTATCATTGCGCCCAAGTCCAAAATCGCGCAATGCCGGAATTTTCGGCAAAAAAGCCGGGAAACCCATCGGTTTCCCGTGTTCGTAAAGCCAATAACATACCTCATTCAACCCACCCCTTTTCCTTTGCGGCGATTCCCAATGTCGCCATCGCCGTTTCCCACCTCATCGCATCCCGTGCCTCGTGATGAAACCTATCATTCGGAACACGGCGCAACATTCCAAACCTTAACATCGTTTTCATCTCTTCATTGGTTAACCTCCCAGACAGATACAATCGCGTAATCAACGATTCTACATCCGCCAATTGGCACGGCCGCACAATGTCCGTTTCCATTTTTAGCGGGAAGCCTGTCCGAATCCGTTTGCTGTTCACAAACCAGAACCACAGATCTTCCGCCCCCTTGAACAGGTCGGTGTTTTCAAGCGTTTTGTCGTAGCACATAGTGCCTCCTTTGTTAGGGTTAATTAATTCTAAAAGCATAAGGGAATAAATCCAAGAGCCACAACCATAGGTTGGTATGTTGCCTTAGAAATCAGCCAAAAAATGCAAGAGAATGCCAAAAAATCCTAGCGACATTTTTCATCCCGCCGGGTTAAATCGCCGAATAACGCTTCGGAAAACGGGGGCACACTCATTGGCAGACGCCAACTTCGCCCTCGTTTTCCTTGGTTCTCGGCGATTTTCCCTCGGCGTTGCGATGCCGCTGGATTTTTTGCACGATATTATTTATTGGGTTCGGTAAATAAAAATGCCCCGCAAAGCAGGGCTGAATTGAACAAGGTGGTAGCGTTAATAAACTTATATTATCAGAAAATTAAAGAGGATGCAAGTGTATGGAATTTGTTCCGGTAGAGCATTTTACCGAGCGTCATCCCGGCGAAGGCCGGGATATTTTGCCGTAAGTGTCGCGCCTGTGTATCTACAATATACCCCGGCCTCCGCCGGGGTGACGATAAGAAAACGCTGGGGTGACGATTTGGTTTGGGTAGGTGCGCGTTGAACTAATCCTTTAAATTTCCGAACATTTTCAATGATAAATCCGTCCAATTCGGATTAAAATCTATAATCAAACGCCATTTCCAATTCTTATGCCATTCTTTTAACTGCCGTTCTCGTTGATGCGCTTCAATGATCGTTCCGAATTCTTCCCAATAGACCAACTGGTCGATGTTGAATTTGTCCGTATAACTATCCTTAAAAAATTTGTTTTTATGCTGCCATATGCGGCTTTGCAAGTCAGAGGTGGAGCCGATGTATGTCATTCCCATTGGCCGGTTGGCGAGGATATAAACAAAGCCCGAGTCATCTTCTTTCATTCAATGAATATGGCGAAGTGTGAGTGATAAGGCAAGAAGAAAGTGGATTTATACAATATATCCCGGCCTTCGCGGGGATGACGAGGGGGAAAGGTTAAGGGGCAGGAAAATTTTATTACCACTACCCCGTCCGCTTCGCGTCCACCCCTTCGCCAGCGAAGGGGACTACTGAGCCCGTAGCAAGCAAACTTTATGCCTAAATTTTATTACAGGCTTGCAAGATTATCCGCACGAGTTGTTCGCGCTGCAATCTATTATCAAATATAATCGTTAAATGCCCCGATCCGCCGGACTTTATCGAAACCTTCGTCTTTAACCCAGTCGCATCACCCAAATTCTTCTCTATCTCCCGCGCCGTCTCCATATCAAGCGGCGTAGTCGCTGCGCTCTGCCGACCCGCTTTCCGCTGCATCGGATCCGACCGCAGCACATCTTCCAACTGCCGGACATTTAACTTTTCCGCCACCGCTTTTTTCGCCAATTCAGTCGGGTTTTCCGCCGCCAATATCGTCCGCGCCTGGCTGGCCGACAGACTTCCCTGATTCACCAATTCCCGCACATCCCCCGGCAGATCAAGCAATCTTAAAATGTTTTTTAGATAACTTTCCGATTTGCCCATAAGGCGCGAAACATCCGCGTAAGAATAGCCAAATTTATCCATTAAACTTTTATATCCGCTAGCCTCTTCCACCGGACTTAAATTTTCCCGTTGAATATTTTCTATAAGCGCAATCTCTGCCGAATTCTCTTCGGTCATAGATTTTATCAATGCGGGTATCTCCGTCAGCCCCGCCATTCTCGCTGCACGCCATCTCCGTTCGCCCGCGATAATTTCATACAGATGCCCTTCGCCAAAAACCGGCCGCACAAGTATCGGCTGCAACACTCCGCGTTCCTTTATGCTCGCCGCCAAGTCCGCCAGATTCGCATCATTAAAAGTCTTTCTTGGCTGATTACCATTCGGCGCAATCTGTGTCAGTAATATCGGCTTCACCACCACGCGTTCCACCCCGGCCAGCACCGCACTCTGCCCCATACTGCCCATTTCCGCGCGCAAATCATTTAATCCGCGCCCCAAGCCCCTTTTCATCGTAGTCATTTGCTATCTCCTAAACTTTCCACTATTTCTGTCGCAAGCCGCAGATATGCTTGCGATCCCGGTGATTGAAAATCGTAGAATAGGGCAGGTTGGCCATAACTTGGAGCCTCGGATAACTTTACCGACCTGGGAATAATCGTCTGGAAAACCTTTGACCCGAACACATTCCGAACATCGTCCTCTATGAGTTTAGACAGATTATTCCGCTTGTCATACATAGTCAAAACCACACCCAAAATGTTGAGGGACGGATTCCATTTATCTTTGATTTTGGCAATCGCATTCATCAAATGCTGAATCCCTTCAAGCGCGAAAAATTCGCACTGCAACGGCACCAGTAAATCCGTCGTCGCCGCCAACGCGTTCAATGTCAAAAAGCCAAGGGCAGGGGGGCAATCCAGCAAAATATAATCATAATGATCCGAAATCTGTGCAAGCGCATCCCGCAGGCGATATTCCCGATTATCCATATCCAGCAGTTCAACTTCCGCGCCCGCAAGTTCCGCGCTGGACGGCAATATATGTAAATTTTCCACAGCGGTCGAAAGGATGTTTTTACCAATCGGCGAATAGCCCATCAGAACACCATAGACCGATTCGCTATGCTCCGCCCGATTAAATCCAAGTCCCGTTCCGGCATTGCCCTGAGGGTCAAGATCCACAAGCAGGACGCGCTTTTTTATCGCCGCGAGACTCGCACCGATGTTAATTGCAGTAGTGGTTTTACCGACCCCGCCCTTTTGATTCGCAAAAGATATTATTTTCGTCATACCGGCAAATTAGCAAAAAAGCCGGGTTTCGGTCAAGCGGAATGTCAAAATTTTTAAGTGAAATTTTTCGTTTGTTGTCTAAATCGGTGATTATCTTCGGAAACCCGACACCTTATGTATATAAAATACACCGCGGGTCGGGTTTCCTGGATTCTGACCGATTTATCCTAACAAACGCGATTTCACTAAAAAATTTTGCACGATATTATAGGTGCGATTTTGCTGAATTTTTTGCACTTTATTATCAAAAATCAAAAACAGCTAAAATCAAGCACTTAAATTGAGTTTCACGTGAAACTCAGATTAAGTCATTGTTTTTGGCTGATTCCTGTTTTGGATTGGAAAGGGGGGGGAGTGCAGAGTGGAGATTTGGTGTCGGCAAGGCCGACTCGAAATTAAATTCCCCTCCCCGGGAGGGGTGGACGCGAAGCGGACGGGGTGGGCAATGAGCATAGTCTAAATGCAGAGCCTTTGATTAATGGTAGGCCCACCTCGGCGGCTTTGCCGCCAC
>JAITCH010000009.1 GCA_031283185.1 Rickettsiales bacterium
TTGCAGGAGGAGCAAGTAGAAGAAGTATTTTGAGGGATGATGTATCCATTATCTATATTCTGTTGGACGCAGCAGTTTGAAGAGGCGCAAGAATTGGTGGAAGAATTGTATTCCGTGCCAGATGGACAACTAAATCCAGTGCTTGAACAAGTCGCCCCACTTGGGCAAGTCAAACAACCCGATTGCCCACCGGACGGCTGATATTGCCCGCTGCCGCAAGTTTGCGATGTTCCATTACCACTACAATAACTTCCCGCCGGGCAGGCCGAACAACTTTGCCTGTTCGCCGACACAAACGACCCAGCCCCGCAAGTCAAACAACCCGTCTGCCCCGCATTCGGCTGATACCCCGCGCCCGTGCAAGCCGGACACGCACTCGTCCGCCCGGTATCATTACTGGCACTTCCGGCGGCGCAATTTGTGCAGGCCGTTGCGTTGCCGTGTGAATCTTTATATGTTCCGCCAGCGCAAGCCGTGCAGGTCGTGTTATTCACATATCGCGCGCCCGCCGTGCAGGATTCCACAAAGCAAGTCCCGCAACTCTGGTCGTAATCGGTATATGCCGAGCCCGAGCCCTTGTAGTTGCAAGTGCGGTTTCCGTAATAATTCGTCCCGGTGCAGGGCAGATTGGATTTCTTGCACTGAGTATTCGCAGTTGACCCGACGGCATCCGTGAACGGCGCGGAATGGGTTATGGAAATCGGCCAACCCGAAGGCGTCACGGCCGCGGACGGCACTGGGCAAGTCGGACAACTCCGCATAAAGTTCCCGGACAATGCGCCGGTCGACAACAACTGCCCCTTTGCATTAAACTTTTCATTAACCACTTCCGCCCAAGTTCCATTCGGGCAAAGTTCCGCCGAAGTCGCGCCAGTTGCCGGGCAATAACGACCCGCCGCAGGATTCAGCGCATTGACCCCTTGGTCGGCATCCGCTACCGCGCATCCGATATGCATATTCAATCCGGCGATTGGACACCACCTACCAATCGGGCATATGATGCGATCGCCCGCGCCGGGGCAGTAATAACCCGCGGTGCAAGTCGCACATACGCCCGAATTGCCCGCCGAATATGTTCCGGGTTGGCACGAAGTTCTGATTCCGCCCGAACACATAAACCCGGTCGGGCAGTCATAGCAAACCGAAGATCCGCTCATCGCCCAAGTCGTGCCAGTGCAAGCCGTGCGCGTCCCATCGCCAGCGCAACGGAATCCGTCTTCGCATTGCACGCATTGCGTTCCGCCCGCCGATACATAGAATGGCGCGGGGCAAACCAGCCAAGTTGATTGACCCGGTGCGGATTGATAATTTGATCCGCTTGCCGCCGTGCAACCGGACGCGGTCGTTAAATTTGCGCCCGTTCCGATTGTTCCCGCCGGGCATTGTTTGGGCGCAGTTAAATTCGCACCATCGCAATAATTACCCGCCCCGCAGTTGCGGCGTGTGCCGTCTCCGGGACAATAATATCCAACTCCGCAGTCCACAATCGCGCCAGTTATGCCGTCAGTCCAATATCCGGGTGCGACTGCATTCGGCGCACACTGAGATTTCGCAGTTGAACCCGCCGCCGACCAAGTCCCCGCCGGACATACCGCACAATTCGCCGCCGAAGATGCCGTTGCAGATTCGCCATATCTTCCTGCCGGACATTGTTCGCGTGCCGTGCCGCCCGCGCAATAATACCCTGCCCCGCAAGTTGTAATTTTGCCGTCCGCGCAGACATATCCTGCCGGGCAGTTGTCGGCGCAGTTCGCGCCCCATTTGCCCGCCGGACATTTGGCGCATTCATCCGCGCTCACCAAACCAATTGCGCCGTTATGATATGTTCCCACCGGGCAGGCGGTCGCAACGCTTGACCCTGCCGGGCAATATCCGCCCGAACACGGCACGCGATTCACACCCAAAGCGCACATATATCCTGCCGCGCAGACGGACTTTGTGCCATCAGTGCAGTGATTGCCGACTCCGCATTGTGTGGCATTACAGGCCGCGGCATTTGCCGCACCTGCCAACGACCAAGTATTCGCCGGACAATAAGTTGATAATGCGGATCCGGCCGGACAATAATGACCTTCGGGACAATGGACGCGCCGTCCGATGCCCGGGCAGTAATATCCGGCGGTGCAGGCATCCTTTGCAAAATTTTCGCACCAGTTGCCCGCTCCGCAAAGTTCCGCGGTGCAACTCGCCGCGCCGCTTGCGCCGGGCTCTGACCAAGTCCCCGCCGCGCAAGGTGTTGGCGCGCGCACATTTTCAGGGCAATACGCGCCAGCCGGACAAATTACAGAAAGTTCATCAACCGGGCAATACCGACCCGCGGCGCAAGGCGATTTTGATCCGCCAGCGCAAAGTTCCGTTTCGCCGCACAGCGCGACCTTGCAGTCGGATGCGGCGGAAGCATTTTTATAAGACCAGGTTCCGGCAGGACAGGTAGTCGCCGCATCGCTTCCCTCTGGGCAGTAATGACCTGCGGGGCAGTCGACGCGCGTGCCGTCCCCGGAACATACAAAGCCTGCGGGGCAAATTATTTTTGATCCGTCCGCGCACCAGTTGGCCTTGCCCGCCCATATTGGGTCGGCGTTGCATTCAAGGACGGAACAGGAACTTTCCCCTGCGATTGACCAGCGACCTTGGGGGCAGTTGCGCTGAACCGAAGACCCTGCCTCGCAGAATTTGCCTGCGGTGCAGTCGGCCAAAATTCCATTGCCAGCACAGAATTTTCCCGGCGAGCAAGTTTGGCGCACGCCGTTTCCGGGGCACCAGTTTCCGATTCCGCAGATTTCATTGGTGCACTCCGCCGCGCTTTTCGCGCCCTGTAATGACCAAGTGCCGACCGGGCAGTTTTCTTCGCCCTTACCGGTCTCGCAGAATTTACCCTCTGGACATTCGGTTTTTACGACCACATCATCCGCGCTTATAATGCAATAGAATCCTGCCGGGCATTCTTGTATTGCCGCATTTGTCCCCTCGCACCATTTGTTGTTCCCGCAAAGCGCACCAATGCAGTCGGCTTTTTTGACCGAGCCGATTGCCGACCAAGTTCCGTCTGGACAAGAAGTTTTCTTCGCTACGCCCGCCGCGCACCAACTGCCTGCTGGACAATCTATCTTTGTTCCATTGCCCGCGCAAAATGACCCGGCGGGGCATTCGGATTTAACGCCGTTTTCACACCAGTTGCCTGCGGCACAGATTGCGGTTTTGCAGTCGGATGCGAGGGACGCGCCGGGCAAAGACCAAGTTCCGGCTTCGCAGACGGCGGGCGCGGATGATCCGGCCGGGCAGTAATATCCCGCCGGACATTCGGTAATTTTCCCATCTCCGGCGCAAATGCTGCCCGCGGGGCAAGGCCATTGCACTCCGTCCGCGCACCAGTTCCCTGCGGGACAAGCGGCGCAGTCTGATGCCTTGGTCGCGCCTGCGGCCTTTGCGGCGACCGCAAATCCGTCAAATGAAACGCTGCCAGCCGCAGACCAAGTTCCGACTGGGCAAGCGAATGAATCGCGCCCATCGCAATAATATCCTTCGGCGCATTCGCGGATGTTCGCGCCGCCATTCGGGCAAATAAAGCCGGGCGCACATTTGGTGCAGTCTTCGGATTTGCCGGGGCATTTGCCGGTTATGAAAACTTGATTGCGATATGTGTCGCCGTCTGCCAAGGCGGATACTTCACAGGTCGCGCCCGCCCAATGTCCAGCAGGACATACGACCTTGCCCACGCCATCCGGGCAGTAAAAGTTCCAACCTGCGTCCCCTTGGCGTTGTTCATTGCACGGACGGCAGACATTGTGGAAGGTTCGCGCGACAGAATTATCCGCAGGCTTTACATAATAGAATCCCGCGCCGCAGTTAATTATTTTCCCGTCTTCACAATAAGACTCTTCCGGGCAAAAATTCGGCGCGCAGTCGGATGCGGCGGACGCGCCATTCAAAGACCATTTTCCAACAGGGCAAAGGGTGGGCGCGGATGATCCAGCCGGACAATATGAACCTGCGGGGCATTCGGTCTTTTTTCCATCTCCGGCGCAAGTGAATCCGCTTGGGCATTGGGCGGCGCAAGCCATTCCCATAAATTCGCTGCGGCGCGGATTGTATCCCTTGGATTTCATAAACGCGTCCAGTGCGTCAATCAGTGTGTCTTTGGAAACCGACCAAGTCCCCGCCGGACAACTTTCAATACTGCCGGGATCGAAACAGAATGAACCTTCGGGACACATCATACATTCGGCGATGGATTGCGCTTTGTTGGTTTCGGTTAGCGTTCCCATCGGACAAGGCGCGCGGGCAGATCCGCCGATGCAGTAATAACCTTTGCCGCAAGGCGAGCAGGTGCCGTTGTCGAATCCGAATGAAACGCGATTGTATGTGCCGGGCTGACAGCACATTACAGGTGCGAAGTATAAATTCACATAGTCGTCCATTGATTTCACCGGGACTTTTTTGCCCCAGATTGTGGATGATATTTCGCGGGCGAGTTTCCACATCTCGTTCAAGTATTCCATATCTTGGGCGACGGTGTCGGTTTGGGGGATAGTGCTGTAAGAATCAAAGCGCGGCAGTTCGTCATTGAAATATGGCGAGCAAGATCCAAGCATAGCGATGTTGTGTGCATACCAAGAATCGGCGGGTGAAAGGCTGATTGGGATTCCCATATTTTGCGCGTGGCCGATTACGACATCGTAGAGTTTGTCCTTGGTGTCAGCGATTTTTTGGATTTCTGGTGCGATGTTTTGCGGGTCAAGCGCGGGGTATGACGAGACCGCGATACAGTTAGGTCCTTGGCAGAAAGGTCTACCTGAAATATCGACGGCTGCTGACGCGTTTAGGGTGCAAAAGCATAAGCCTATAAAGGCTTGAATTTTGATAAAATTCCAAGTCCGAAGCAATTGATTTCCTTCCTCTGCCAACAAGTCTAGCAAATCAAACCAAGGTCAATCAAGTGAGTTTTATTGCCTAAATATTATTTTGAAACGTTATATGCAGAACTTAAAAATTCAAATAATAAAATAATTTTGATTTGCTTTTACATACAGGACAATATAATATAAATATGGAGGAAAGCCAAATATGATGCGTTCCATAGAAATATGTGCAGGTGCTGGTGGTCAGGCTATTGGACTTGAACAAGCAGGTTTTTCACATACCGCACTTATAGAGATTGAAAAACTAGCATGCGATACCTTACGCACAAATCGTCCAAATTGGAATATAATTGAAACAGATTTGCATAATTGGTCAGCCAAACAATATGAGGGTATTGACCTGTTCGCAGGTGGCATTCCATGTCCACCATTTTCTGTCGCAGGAAAACAGTTAGGAAAAGATGACCCCCGGGATCTTTTTCCAACCGCATTACGGCTTATATCCGAATGCGATCCAAAGTCCATCTTGCTTGAAAATGTAAAAGGGCTTTTTAGTTCCAAATTTGACGAATATCGTGAACACATAAAATCACAACTAGAATCCATGGGGTATGTTTGCTTTTGGAATTTGATAAATTCCTGTAATTATGGTTTGCCTCAGTTGCGTCCGAGAACAATTCTAATCGCATTAAAAAAAGAATATGCTCAACATTTTAGATGGCCATTGGGCATCATCGCCCCACCTCCAACCATAGGTGATTTATTAAAGGAAGAGCTCGCTTCCAATGGCTGGCTTGGCGCGGAAGAATGGGCAAAAAAGGCGGATTGGATTGCCCCTACATTAGTCGGTGGAAGCAAAAAACATGGTGGTGCCGATCTAGGGCCAACTCGCGCCAAAGAAGCATGGGCAAAGCTTGGAATAGATGGTTGTGGGTTGGCGGATAAAGCGCCGGAAAAAAATTTTGTGGGAATACCACGGCTTACCATACAAATGGCGGCTTTGGTGCAAGGATTTCCGAAATGTTGGCAATTTTCAGGCAAAAAAACACCTGCATACAGACAAATAGGCAACGCTTTTCCTCCACCCGTTGCAAAAGCAATGGGCAAAGCGATAATGAGGGCTTTGATAGCCGGAGAAGAAATAAAAGAAGGTGAAGAATATGGTAAAAAACTTAGGCTCGCGAGCTAAACTGCGTCAATATTTATTTGATAATATAGGAAAAGTGTTGTCTTCCAATGAACTGCGTGAAGTGGCTGGGACTTCAGAATGGGGGCAGCGTGTCCGTGAATTACGCGATGAAGAAGGTCTACAAATCTTAACACACAATGACAGATCCACATTAAAACCCGGTCAATATATTTTGGAAACAGAGAAACCAAAACCTGCATTCGCTCGTGAAATCAGCAAAGAAACCCGCGCATATGTCTTGGATCGGAATGGCTTTACTTGTCAAATGTGCGGTGCTGTTGCCGGGGAGCCACACCCTTATGATACCACCAAGAAAACACGCCTTCATATTGGACACATAATAGATAAAAGCATGGGTGGCACAGATGATTATTCTAATTTGCGCGCAATTTGTAGTATATGTAATGAAGGGGCATCAAATATCACACTTGAACGACCATCTTATGAAAAATTATTAATACAAATTCGTCGTGCCAATGGCGGAGATCAAAAGAAAATCTTAGAATGGCTAAAAAATAAGTTTCAAGATTTCTAAGATTAAAAAGGATTTTCCATGGAAACTAAGGGCAATGCTTTTATAGCATTTATAAATCTTAAAAACTATGATTTTAAACCATATAGTTTTTAAGGAATAAAAAAGATTTGAAATTATGAGCACAAAATTTATCGAATATAAAAATTTTATAAAGATTTCAGCGCATCTTGTGAACCACGGATATATAACCCACTGGAATCGGGTTGATGATAATGGGGCCGATTTTATTTGTATCCACAACAGGACTTGCGCCATATTCAAGATTCAGTTGAAGTCACGAATCACCGTGGATCCCAAAAAATATGCAGGCAAGAATATATTTATGGCATTTCCTAAAAGAGAAAAATTCCCCAATAAGGATTGGGTAATTGTCAAACATGATGCATTGTTAAAAATTTATCATAATATGATCACACCTAATAAAATCAGAAGTTCACCCAATGTTCCGAACAAAGATTGGAACGCCATAAAGAAAATATCTATTATTCCACCATTTGATTTTTCTTAAAAAGTAATTCGATCGTCTAAATCTCTGAGTCTGGATTGATTTTAATGGCATAGCGGTTCAGAACATTGAAAAACTTCTGCTCGCTCTTTTCATCCCTAAATCCCATCAGCATATTTCCGTATTTTTCACGCGCCCGTTTAATGCGCCACTCCGCCAATCGCTTTATCCCGAATTTATAATCTTTGACCTTATAAACATCCACGATTTTGGATAAGTCTTCCAAATGGAATGTAATTTTATTTATAACTTTCACAGGCGCGTTATTGCGATAATGGCATTCGTTATCTTCGCCGCAGAAATACCAGTTGTCATTGTTTTCCAGTTCATAAACTTCGCCGTTGATTTCCGAAGAAAAAACATAAAGCGGCCTATGCCCAAAGGTATCTATTAGGGCGACTTTGGGCAAAGTCCTGGCCTTAATATACATTGGCTGTCGAATTTTAATCGAAGCATTAACATCTTCGTGCGTCTTAAATTGCGGGATGAGTTCATCGCCGACTTCCAACTTTTCTTGCGTTCCGTGAAAAAATCTTAAATTTTCCATAAAATGATTATATCACAAACCCGGAAATTTTTCTATTTATAGTTATCTTGTTTTCGCCAAATACCATTTGATTGTTTTGACGATCCCGGTATCAAAATTTTCTTTTGCGCGCCAGCTCAATTCCTTTTCCAACTTGGTCGCATCAATCGCGTATCTGCGGTCGTGTCCTAATCTATCCGCGACAAATGAAATCTGATTTTTATATGAAACGCCATCCGCTCGCGGCTGTTCCCTATCTAGAAGTCCGCATATAGTATTCACAATCTGCAAATTATTCCGCTCATTTCGTCCGCCGACATTATAAACCTCGCCAGCAACTCCGTTATGATAAATCAAGTCAATCGCCTTGCAGTGGTCGGCGACATAAAGCCAGTCGCGCACATTTTTCCCATCGCCATAAATCGGAATTGGTTCGCCCGCCAACGCCTTGCGGATTATGGTTGGGATTAGTTTCTCCGCGTGTTGTTTCGGTCCATAATTATTGGAACAATTTGAAGTCGTTATATTCATTCCATATGTATGGAATGCGGCGCGAACTATGTGGTCGCTTGCGGCCTTAGATGCGGAATAAGGGCTGTTCGGTGCGTATGGCGTGGCTTCGGTGAAAAGTCCAGTTTCCCCCAAAGATCCATAAACTTCATCAGTTGATATATGATGGAATCGCGGCGTTTTATCTTCGCCCCAGTGCGCCCTCGCGGCCTCTATTAAATTCGCTGTTCCGATGACATTGGTTTCATAAAATCCCAGCGGCGTTTTAATGGATCTATCAACATGACTTTCTGCTGCGAAGTGAATCACCCCTTGAATATTATAATGTTCAAAGTGGGTTTGAAGCATCCCAAAATGGCAAATGTCGCCCAACACGAATTGATAATTTGGAACGCCGTCCATTTCGGCGAGATTGCTTTTATCGCTGCCCTGCACCATAGAATCCAAACAAATGATTTTGTATTTCGGATGTTTTTTTGCGAAGTAAGGAATGAAGTTAGAACCGATAAATCCCGCGCCGCCGGTTATAAGAATTGGTTTCATCGCACTAACTCCTTTATGCATTCTTTAAGGCTGACGCGCCATTCTGGAATTTCTATGCCTAGGGTCTTTATGATTTTGGATTTGTCCAGGACGGAGTATTCCGGGCGTTTTGCCTTGGTCGGATATTGGGCGGTGGTTATGGGATTGACATTGCAGTTCAGTCCAGATAATTTCATAATGTTTTTTGCAAATTCATACCAACTTACATAGCCTTCGTTTGTGTAGTGAAAGATCTCCTTGAACCCGCCATTGACCATTGGCGCGATTTTAAGAATTACATCAGACAGGTCGCGTGCATTTGTCGGCGTTCCGTGCTGATCGTAGACAACATTTATTTCATCTTTTTGCGAACCGAGTTTCAGCATTGTCTTAACAAAGTTATTTCCATAAGGACTGTAAAGCCAAGCCGTCCGAATGATCGCGGCGGATTCGGCATTTTCCATCACGGCAAGTTCACCCGCAAGTTTTGTCGCGCCATATACGGATTGCGGATTGCAGTTTGATGTTTCCGAATATAGAGAATTTGCAAGCCCGTCGAATACATAATCTGTGGAAAGGTGAATGATGTTCCGTCCGTATTTTGCAAGATTACCCGCGCCGATATGGTTGACGGCGTTGGCGATTTCTGGTTCGTCTTCGGCCTTGTCGACTGCGGTGTAAGCGGCGCAGTTGACGACGCAGTCATATTTGTCGGACTTGAAAAAATCCGCGACTGCTTTTTCGTTTGTTATGTCCAGTTCGTCCATATCAACATAGCGGGCTGTGTCGCCCAAAATGTCTTCCAAACAAGTTCCAAGTTGTCCGCGTGCACCTGTGATTAAAAGCATCTTCCTAACTCCTTTAATAATGGATGGCGTTTGTCTTTTTCAGATAGAATTTCTTCGCCGGCCGGGATTTGCCAGTCAATGCCCAAAGCGGGATCGTTGTAAATCAAGCCGCCGTCAGCGGAAGGATCGTAAAAGTTGTCGCACTTGTATGCGAAGACTGCGGACGCGGAAAGGACGGCGAATCCGTGCGCGAACCCGCGCGGAATCATCAACATACAATTATTTTCACCAGTTAGTTTTGCGGATATGTGCCGTCCGTATGTTGGAGATCCGGGGCGGAGGTCAACCGCAACATCCAGGACAGAGCCTTCCAAACAGCGCACAAGTTTTGCCTGGGCGGACGCGCCGCGTTGAAAATGCAAACCGCGGATTGTGCCGTAATAGGATTGCGATTGGTTGTCTTGGACAAAGTTGTATTTCAAGCCTGCGTTTTCAAATGTTTTTTGATTGTATGTTTCGACGAAGTATCCGCGGACATCTGCGAAGACGCGCGGCTTTATCAAGATTACACCATCTATTTTAGTTGGTTCAAATTGCATTTTGATGATCCTTTAATACTTTGCGGAGATAGTCGGCGTATCCGCCGCGCTTGAACTTTGCGATTTGCAATTCCATTCCGCATTCGTTGATGAATCCTTTTTCAAGAGCGATTTCTTCGGGACAGGATATTTTTATTCCGCGGGTTTCTTCAATCGCGCCTATAAAATTTGATGCCAGCATCAGACTTTTTTCCGTGCCTGCGTCAAGCCAAGTCGCGCCATATCCCAAATCCATAGTTTTTAAGCGACCTTCGGCGAGATATAAATTTGACAGGTCGGTTATTTCATATTCTCCGCGTGCGGATTTTTTAACCTTTTTTGCATATTGTGCGACATCGCCTGGATAACAATAAAGTCCGATTGCGGCGAAATTTGATTTTGGTTTTGCGGGCTTTTCTTCAATAGAAATTACATTTTTTTGTTTATCAAATTCCACGATACCAAATCGTTGCGGGTCGCTGACCTTGTATGTAAAAATGGTTGCATGGTTTGGGGTTGCTGAGAGTTTTTTTCCAGTATCGCTAAGGTATCCTGTATGAATTATATTGTCGCCCAAAATCATTGCAGTCTGTTCGCCGTTTATAAAGTCTTCACCAATAACGAATGCTTGGGCGATACCTTCGGGTTCTGGTTGCTGTGCATATTCAATATGGATACCCCATTGCGATCCATCGTGAAGAAGATCGCGGAACATTGGGATGTCGCGCGGAGTTGAAATCAGTAATATATCGCGGATACCGAACATCATTAATGTTGATAAAGGGTAATAGATCATCGGCTTGTCATAGACCGGCAGCATCTGTTTAGAGATGGAAAATGTCATAGGGTGAAGACGCGTGTTTAGGCCACCGGCAAGAATTATGCCCTTATTCATTTTTACCTCGTATTTGATTCTTATCAGGATTTTACAACAAAGAATTAATTTGTCAACAGGTAATTTCGCAAATTAATTCTAAAACATATCAATGTGTGGACGCGAGCCATCAATTAAATAAGCGGCGGGCTGATTTGCATCCCAATCAATGCCAGTCTTTTTTACTGACGCGGGATTGCCAGCAATAAGGCAATTTGGCTCTATAAATTTTTTCGTAACTACTGAACGCACTGGAACGATGCAATGATCCGGAATGCCTGCCTTGGCAGTAAGAATCACATCGTGCCCGATCCATACATGGTTTCCAACGGATACGGGTTCTGTCGGCACATTAATGCATTCCCTAGTTTTTGCATCCAATACTGCGTGTCCATCGCAAAGTATAAATACTTGCGCCAACATTAAATCATTTCCGATTTTTATTTGATTTCCACAGGACAGGACATTAAGTTTCGAGCCTGCTCCATTTTCCCCTACGATAAAACGATTGTTATCATAGAAAAGATCCAAATGCGCGTATTTCATATGAAAGTTTCTGCCTAATTCCACATAGTTATTGCAACCGCCATAATTGAACTTAACATTTATATTTCCGTGGCAGGGAAGATGAATGACTATTTTATTGTTTTTGTAAATGCTTCTATCTTTGGTATAGACATTATCAAAACCTACATTCAAAGAAAAGTTTCGGACTAATTCGCGGTATTTTTTCGATAGAACCATCGCCGGCGACATTATAAATTCGTGCGAATTACCCGACTCGTCAATTATTATAACAACATTATCATTGTTGTGGGGGGGGGCGGACAATTGACCTCTAAGACTTCTCCGCATGCGTTTTGATGGAATGAACAGACACACTAATTTAATAAAGGTTTTGCGTTTGATTCTAAACATTTGCAGTCCTATTCGATTTCACAATTCAAAGTCAATTCATGGACTGGGAACCAACCATAATTTGAATCCGTAAGGCTAAATTTATACCCCAAACCAAGCGAATCAATCATTGGCAGAATGTGCATCAGGTCATCATAATTATGATAAATGCTTAAAATTAATGTCGGTTTTTGTTCGCGTATAGTTTGCAGCGCACCTTTAAGGAAAAGTTGTTCTGCCCCTTCAATATCGACCTTTATCAAACCAACCTTGATTTTGTTTTCTTTAACATAATTATCCAAAGTTTCCATCTTGCATTTCAATTGTCCCGGCGCATCGAACGCCGCGCAATCCATATAACCCGTGCTGTCCGAAAAACCGACATTAATTGGAACAATGTTTTTTGCATTATTAAGCGCAATGTTGCGTTTCATTTCTTCAAAATTTCCCGTCAATACTTCCGCTGCATAAATTGGATTATTAGAGAAATGTCTAGCGAATATAAGTGCAGAATCCCCAACATAAGCCCCCACATCAAAAATCGCAAGACCTTCTTTTATAATTCTATCTTTTGACTTTAATCCATCCAATCCGTATTCATCAACAAATATGGATGGCTCAAAAGTATTTTTATATAGCTTATATCCATTCAATTCAAAATATTTTCCATTCATATCAGTCGCTTTCATGGAATGCATTTTTTCAAACTTCTTTATTTGTGTTTCATCATAAAAAATACACCACGGCGCGCAATTTGGTTTTTGATTTATCGGACGAGCTCCATTAACAAGCAAATTATTCGCCTTAACTAATCTGTAAAGATTGCAGTCAAAAATTTCTTTGCTTTGTTTATCCAATCCATTCAACATAGTTTTAGCGTCCGAATCAAATTGTTGTTGAGATATGCCAAGCAAACTTGGTAAAAATCCGAAACTAACAAAGTTGATCTTGCCTGCTGCATCATATAGTTCAGGCGATATGCTGGCATATTGTATTTTCACAACAATAGAGAGAGGGGGGGGGGTGAATTTGCGCTTGATTATCCGTATACCGAACAAATATGTCCGCGAAACAGAATTGCTGCGTTTTTTGCTTAAAATTGGCAGACCGAAAAAGAAGTATTTTTTATCGCCATTTGGGTATCTTTTTTTGCCTAAAACTTTCATTTACAAAGTTCCCTTTTTCGCGCGGGCCAGGTCGGCATCCATCATCATTTTCGCCAGTTCGGCGAATTTGACTTTTGGCGACCAGCCTAATATATCCTTGCCCTTGGCTGAATTGCCCAGCAGTTGTTCAACTTCGGCGGGACGATAAAATTTAGGATTGACCTTGACGACGACGCGCCCGGAATTTTTATCTGTTCCGATTTCGTTTTCGGCTTCGCCGCTGAATTCAATGTCCCACCCCAGTGCCTTGCCGGCTTCGGATATAAATTCGCGGATGGAATGCATTTCATTTGTAGAAATGACATAAGTATCGCCGTGTTCGTGTTGCAGCATCCGCCACATAAATTCAACATAGTCGCCTGCGAATCCCCAATCGCGTTTTGCGTTCAGGTTGCCCAATTCAACAGGTTTGTCCGTTTCGCCGACGGCGATGCGTGCGAAATGCTGGGTAATTTTGCGCGTAACGAATTCCTTGCCGCGGAAAGGGGATTCGTGATTGAATAGAATGCCTGAACAGGTGAAAACGCCAAAACTCTCGCGGTAATTGGTTGCCGCCCAGTGCGCCATAAGTTTTGCCACGCCATAGGGCGAACGCGGCCAAAATGGAGTTTTTTCAGTCTGCGGCACTTCTTGCACCTTGCCGAACATTTCGGATGTGGACGCTTGATAAAACCGGGTCTTCGGACTGAACTGGCGAATGGCTTCCAAGATATAAAGAACGCCCATACCATCGGCTTGGGCGGTATAAATTGGTTCTTCAAACGAAGCGGCGACAAATGATTGCGCGGCCAAGTTATAAAATTCATCCGGCTGATATTTTATAAGCAAACGGCAAATGTTGGTAAATTCAAGCAGGTCAAAATCCACCATTTCGATTTGGTCAAGTATTCCGTGTTCTTTAAGTTTTTCGAATGTATCGGTCGCGCCACGGCGGAATGCGCCGATGACCTTGTAGCCCTTGGACAGAAGAAGTTTTGCAAGGTATCCTCCATCTTGACCTGTTATCCCAGAAATGATTGCTGTTTTCGCCATATTTATCCTCATATCTAAAAATGCTTTATTATTACATAATTTTAATTTAATAACGCACAAAGTCAATCACTTTATAGAGAAATCCGTGAATAGATCATTCATCACGCTTAAAACGCATATTGTTTTGACTTAAATCGTTCCAGCGCATCGTCTAAATTCTCTTGATCATCGTCCCAATATAATCCCCAATCGATCAGGGTTAACTTGCCATAGCCCGCATCCATCAACGGATCGGTAGGTAGATCCGAAGAAATCCAACGCCCCTGTCCAGAATTCGGCGTGCCGTATTTCTGTAAAACCATTTGCCAGAATGCGAGAACTTTTTTATCGCGCTGATTGGTGAATTTTTCAGCATCGCCTGGAATGTCGTCCACATCATTGGTGTAGATTATTTTCCAAACAAGATTATCGGTTGCATTTGATGTAAAATGCACACTGATTTTTTCACCAGTTGACGGGCGTTCCAGCCGCATTTCCGAAGGGTATAAAAATCCCCGTTTGCGCGCGGCGGAATTGATGCACTTTTCCAATTGCGCGGGCGCATTGATTTTTTGTTGCCTGCATTCATAGTCCAGGTTGGACTTCCATTCTTTTGGTATGGTGTATGTTATAGCATTGCGGGTAGCGGGGCGATAAATGGCGGCCTCGCGGAAGAACAGAATACGAACGGATTCGAACGGCATACCCAGCATTATGCTGGAAATATCAAAGTCGTGAACATTGGCAAAGGATTCGCCGGCGTTAAGTGCGAGGGTTTCACCCAGCATTTCAAAGTCGATATTTTCGGATGATGAAGTAATATCTCCTTCAAGGTATTCGCCGCCTGCATCTGCGCCAATGTCGAAGCCGCTGTCGAAAAATTCATCTTCTGCCCGCGACAGAAATGGCACGATGCATAAGGCGAATATGATTATAAAAATTTTCCTACTCTTCCACATAATTTTCATTCTAGTAAATATCTTACCCCTTACGCAAACGAAAAATTCCCCCTCTGCTTGATGTGGTCGCACAATAGTCCCCTTCGCTGGCGAAGGGGTGGATGCCGAAGGCAGACGGGGTAGTGGTAATAATTGCCTCGCCCGGCTTTGCCGGGAGAGGAACGAAGCCCGGCAACTTGTTGCCGTAGGCTGAGTGGTGAGGGCAAGCGCAAAAGCCCTCACCGGATTTTCTAAATTCGCCTTGCTCATTAATAAAATCCTCCTCTCCCACCTTCGGCGGGCAAGGCTATTATTAACACCCACCCCCATACCCCACCTCATCCTCCACACCCCCACCCCAAACGCATTTTATCTTGACAAAATCAGTATTAGGGGTTAGAATGCAGTATGATTATCCCGAAAACCGCCTTAAAACATATATATATTCAAGCCGCCTGGTGGCTCGCTTGGGCGATTTTCTGCACAATTTTCCTAGGAATTGCCTTCAAATTCAACATATTTTCCGCCCGCCATTGGGCAATCGTTAGCAAATATGGATTTCACGGATTTCGCGGCACGGCATTATTAATCAGCATTGCCGCCGCCCTGCCGGTTGGCGCGGCACTCGCCGTTTTGTTCTGGCGGCAAGGTGGTTTCAAAAAGCCTCCGAAAAAGCCCGAAACCCCTGCAAACGCGCATTCGGACTTTGCAGAAATTGCTGAAATCATAGAGACAAAAAAGGATCTGCCGGAAGAACTTCGTAATGCTTATGTCCGAATGAGGCGCGATGCACATCCTGCGAAAAACCAGATGCCCGCGCCGATGCAGCAGAAATCAAAACCGAAAGCCGATGATTTGTTTGCGATGGACGATTTTGACCCTGCGCCAAATGCCGCGCCCAACAACGCGCCCGCGCCGAACACCCAGGCTCCGACCTTTGAGAGCCTAGATTTCAAGCCGCTTGAATTCGGCAAAAACAAAAAAGATAAAGACGAAGGGGAATCCAAACTTTTCCTGCGCGAGACGAATGACACGATCCGCATTATTGCGAAACACGATGATGAAGGGTCTTGGTTTGCGGATGAAAAGGAGCAACCCGGGCAAACTCCGCAGTGGTTTTCCGAAGGCGGGCAAAAGACTTCGCCGGTGTATTTGGCATTGCAAAAGGCGGCGGATTTGCGCGCGACCAACCCGGATAAGAAAGTAGTTGCTGTTCTAAAATTGTATAAAGATAATATAATTAATAAGGCAGCTATGCTGCCGATCTGGACCGAACTGGGCATTGTTGTAGAAGATTAATCATAGCAAATGATAATACTCAGTCCGGCGACGCTATAAAACACTTGCCCATTTCTTTTTGAACACAATGCTATTTTTTTTGCATCGCTCACTAAGATATTTAGTAATGGACAGATTTTCAAAATGAATGATTTCCGATTTCGGCTGCAATACAACCCTCAACCCCTTTTCTTCCCGAACCCGGAATGCCAAATCCGTATCTTCAAAATATGATGGGGCAAATGTCTCGTCAAATCCGTCCAATTCGCGCCACAACTTTCTGGAAATCATAATTGATGCGCCACAAACATACGCAACATCCTTGCCATCAGTGCAATCCGAATGTTGGCGTGCAAGTTTATCATTGACGCGTTTAAGCATTTTTCCTGATCTTCCAGATGATTTAATTATCTTACCATCAATATCAATGCATTCCGAGCCCACAAGACCAATAGTGGAATTCCCATCCAAAGTTTTAACCAAAGATTCCAACCAATTCTGGCAAACAATCGTATCATTATTAAGAAGGGCTATATATTTGCCTTTTGCCTTTTTCGCCGCGTTATTACAATTTTTCAGAAAGCGCAGATTCTTCTTATTCCGAACATGAACGATATTTTTTATGCGCTGTTTGACATTCTTAGTTTCGTCAGTGCTGCAATCGTCTGCTAGGATTACCTCGTAACTCGCGCCCTTTACATTTTTTAGAACTGAATGAATGCAAGCGTGCGTAAATTCATACTGATTATATGCCGGGATAATTATAGAAACCAGCGGATTGGCTGTTTTCGGAAGCGCGAAATTCTGCGGAACATTTTTTTGGAACTTTGCCATCCATTTCGCCTGGATGCCGACATCTCCATTATTGGACTCAAATCGTTTATGAACGCGAATGCCGAACACATAATAGCGCACACATAGCCCCCTTCTCCGCTGGCTGAAAAATATGGACATCTTAAACCTTTTTCCTAAACTTCGTTATATCAATTATATTATCTGGGGTGTGGGGCAAGGGCGTTTCGCTGCCGCCTTCTAATGGCAATGGCTGATCCGCAGCCGCTTCGTCATTCGCACTTTCATTCGGAACAAAGCCCAGAACAAAATTCACACTCGGATCTTTGAACTCTATCAATGAATCAAACGGCACAATTATATAAAACGGCTGGCCGTTAAACGCCAAACTTACCCCAAAGTCCGTATCCGAAACATTCAGATTCGCAAACGAATGCTGCATAACAATCGTCATCGTATCAGGATAACGCGTCCGAAGAAAGTCCGGAATCTTGACGCCGCGGAAACCAGTCTTGAAAGTAATATAAAAATGCGTATTATCCCCTAAGCCATTTTCGCGGACATAGTTTAATGCCTCGCGCACAACATAGATTTTGGAACGCTCGATTATTTCTTCATAATTTACTTTATTTCCCATATGACGAGTATAGAAACTTTCGCCATACTTTTGCAAGAACAAAAACCCAGCGACAAAGCCGACAGATGGTTTTGCCATAAAGGGGACTTTTAGGGGTTGTTTGCAGGGTTGAAATATGATAAAATAAGGGAATAGGGAGAATTCTACTCAATGTTCCGCAAGGTCGCATTCTTGGCAATCATTTTATCTGCATCAGTTTTTGCAAGCTCGTCTTTCGCCGCCTGCACTGACGCCACATCCTGTAAATCCGAGGCACAAACAGCATATAATGCCGCCGCAGAAAAACTCGCCGAAGCAAAGAAAAAACTTGAATCCGCTCAACGCACGCAGCAAGCACTTGGCGTTGCCGCAATGGGTATCGGCGGTATGCAACTTGCACAGGGTCTTGCCCAAAACGCGGCGGAAGAAGAAGGCAAAAAACGGCTTGAAGATTACCAGAAAACCTGGATGTGCGGCGTTGGATCTGCATCTGCCACAGACGAAGGCCGCATCAACTGGTTCGGCGCAACCGTCGGCGCAGGTCAGGTCGGAACGGTGCCCGCGCCCAAAGGATTGCCGCGCTTAATAGCCGACTTTACCGCCAAACAAAATCAGATAAAGGCCGCAAAGGGCGAAATGGATATGGTCTTGACCGAAGAAGAACAAATGACATTCGCCGCTAACAATTTATACGGCCGCGATGACGGATTGGCAGAAGGCGAACTTGCCACACAATCCACAGGCGGCGGAAATACGCGTATCGCAATCGGCGCAGGCTTGGCGGGCGCGGGCGCAATGCTGTCAATGGGCGATGGTTCGTCCGGTGTATATAAAAATGCGCTGGGGGCTGGCTTGATTACAGGCGGCGGCGCGGGCGCGCTGGTTGCCAAGGATACGAAAGGCCAGGTTATAGGCGGACTGACGGCAGTCGGCGGAGCAGGCGTTCTGACAAATGGATTTGGATTAATAGGGGCTGGAAAAAAAGATGAGGACGGCAATAAATTGGGTGTTCTCGGAAATATGGGTAGCGGTCTCAGCGATGTCGCAAAGAATTTAGGAATCGTCGGGAAGTAATTAATCTTCTTCTGCGACTTTATCCTTCTTTGCCAGTTGCATTTGCTTTAATGCAAAGTATTCTCCGCCCAATGCCGTCAATTCGTCATCCGTTCCGCGCTCCGCAATTACTCCGTTTTTAATCACACAAATTATATCAGAATTCACAATCGTCGACAACCTATGCGCTACAACAAATGTCGTCCGCCCAACCATCAACTGCGCCAATGCGTCTTGCACCAATCTTTCTGACCGAGTATCCAATGCACTGGTCGCTTCGTCCAGCAACAACAACGGCGCATTCTTTAATACCGCCCGCGCAATCGCCACGCGCTGCCGTTGTCCGCCGGACAACAACACTCCGCGTTCACCGATAATTGTATCAAATCCCTGCGGCATTTTATCCACGAATTCCGATACATTCGCTGCGTCCGAAGCCTTGCGGACTTCATCCATTGTCGCATTGGGCTTGCCCATTTTGATATTGTCGGCAATTGTCCCGTCAAACAAGAACACATCTTGCGAAACCTCTGCAATGTTCGCACGCAAGGACTCCAAGGTATAGTCGCGCATATCCAACCCGTTAACCAAAATCGCGCCCGCCGTGGTATCATAAAATCGCTCTAATAAATGCACGATGGTGGTCTTGCCGCCGCCGGACGCGCCGACCAAGGCGCACATCTGCCCGGGCTTTACAACTAGGTTGATATTGTCCAAAATTTTTCGTCCAGGCTCGTCATCATAATGAAATCCGGCATTCTTAAATTCAACTGTTATGCCGTTTGGCGCATCAAGTTTGACAGCGTCCGCTTTGTCCTTTATGCCGGAGTCGGAATCAAGAAATCCGAATAACCCCTCGGCCGCAATCAGCCCCTGTTGAACACCGCCACCGATATTGGTCAATGATTTTGCGGGTTTGTATGCGGCGGTCAGCGCGAGTAAGAACGCCATAAAATCGCCGATGGTCATTATGCCGCGCGAGATTAAAGTTCCGCCGACCACGAGGGACGCGGCAAGCCCGACGCTGATCATCACTTCCATCAGCGGACTGCGAAGCCCGTCCAGTTGAATGTTTTTATATTGCACGCCGATAGCCTTGTCCTCAATCTCGCCCATCCGTTGGCGCGAAGGTGCTTCGGCGTTATAGCCCTGAATGGTCTTGATGCCTTGGATGCTTTGTAAAACCCACGAAGCAGAATTCGCCGCGATGCCGAAGTATTTGCGCGTGTTCTTTGCGCGCTTGCGAAGAATTAAAACCAAAGGAATGAACACGGCCGGCACGATGAATAATAGAACGATACATAATGGACCCGCATACCACATCATCAATGCGAACATCATCAGCATCGTGGCGGAGTTGCGGATCAGGTTGACAAGCGAACTGGTTACAAGATCCAAAACGGCATTGCTTTGAAGCGAGAAAAGATTCATCAGCAAGCCGGAATTGGTCTTCTTAAATCGCGTCATATCTTGTTCAATTATGTGCGCGTAAAGGCGGCGGCGCAGCCGTGTTGCGGCGTGCAGTCCGACATGACCCATTATCAAAGTATTGGAATATCCGAATGCGCCTTTCAGAAAGAACGCGGCGATTACTTGCGCGCCCAGCAGATATAGGACTTGGATGGATGAAGTCGTTATAAATCCTTCGTCGATTATTTTGCGAACGATTGTTATTGTCCAGGCTTCGGCGGCGGCGGCGATCAGCATACAGGCGACACCGGCGATGATTCCGAAAAGTTGCGGACGACCGATTTCGCGCCATACGCGTGCGTATAGCGAGAATTTTATTTTAGATTCCGCATCATCGTTGCGAATGAACGATTTGCATTTCTTTCCGACCTTGCAAAATGTTTTTATCATAAACATCTTTGTTCCTATAATTCCCCGCCAATGGTGGCGGGGTGGCGGCTATGCCGCCGGGGTGGTTAGATTATCTTACATCTTCCATTTAAGAAAATCAAAATGATTTTATCTCGCTCTCTGAGCCGGGCGACAGACGCGGTATTGCATAAATTTCGGGGTATTTCGCATAGCCATCATATGTTGGACGCTGACATTTGATACGCGTTTGATTTCGTTGCCGTCTGCGAATTTTGGATCTACCACGCGGTTTTTAATATATACATTTATTGGTGCCCACGGACAACCCATCTGCATATTTGCTTCGGGCGGGCGGTTCAGCGCGTGAAGATATTTCCGAATTACTCCGTCTGTCCTAGCGGCACATTTAAGGTCTGTTATGATGGCGTCATCGCCGTATTTCCAAAGGTCTTCGCGTTTTACATAACCCTTAGAGATGGCATAAGATAACATTTCGCCGTTCAGTCCGAACATTACGGCGTCCTCAAAATTTGCATATGCGATTTCATTCATCACTTGAAAGTTTTCGACAAATCGGCGCGCTGGTTCAACGCTATTAAAAATTATTTCATTGTCCCGAATGACCAGCGCGTCAATAATGGCGGAGAAATATGACGGGGCACCATCTTCTTGGCGAAGGCGCATTCCGCCGACCAGCGAATAATCAATTCGGTCGGCGCAAATGTCGGGCAGATTGTTTTCCAATAACGGGAAGTTCGCCGGGTTTAATATGTATTCGGTGTCCATTTTGTGATGCTCGAAAATTTCGGGCAGTTCGGATTTCAAGACGAAATCGCGGTGAAACGGGTCGTGTCCGGGCTGGGCTTTTTGATTGTCAAGGGTGGAATCTATGTAATCAATCGTGTGGGATAATGCGGGGTGGGACACATCGTGGATTAAACCGGCGGCTTGTTCTTCCAGACGCGCGCCCAAGCGGCGCAGTAAAAGGAATACGCCGATCGAATGTTCCAGGCGATTGAACGGGAAGTCTTTTTGCGCGCCGGGGTAATAGCCACCCATCTGAATTTTGCCCAGACGACCAAGGGATGGCGATGCCATCAGGTCGATAAGGACTTGTTCGGTTATGTTAAAATCGCCGTAAAGAGGATGGTTGATTTTGACCATAGTGTTGCATTCTGCCATAAATTCCCATTTTGTCAAGCCCCAAATTCCCCCTCCAATTAATAAGTCATCCCCCGGCTTGACCGGGGGATCTCGGCAAATAAATTCCCCTCCAAGGTGGAGGGGTGCCGCGCCGTAGCGAAGCGTAGGCGGACGGGGTGGTTGGTGTTTACCAACACACTTGCCCAAATCACCCTCCCCTTGCACAAGGACATTTTACCTTTTATAATCCGCCTATGTTTCAGCCCCAAATCACTTTCATAATTCCATTCTATAATGTTGAAAAATACTTTGATAAATGTATTGCTTCCGTTTGCGGGCAGACTCTGAATGACATAGAAATTCTGTTGATAGACGACTGCGGCACTGACGGCTCTCGCGCGATTGCCGATAAATGGGCTGCGCGGGATTCGCGCATTCGCATAGTGGAAAATCCGAAAAACATCGGCATTGGCAAATCATATAATGCAGGGATTGCGAACGCGTCCGGCGAATATATTGCATTTGTTGACAGCGATGACTTCATAGCGAATAACTATGCCGATACTTTGCTTTACGCCGCATCGAAAACCGGGGCGGAGATGGTCTTTGGCCGCGCCATTGCGGTGGACGAAGACGGCGGGAACCAGCAAAATTATTATCCGTTCGGACTTGCTCCGTGCCGTGGATTGTTTATGCATCCGAACGATTGCCGTCATTTGACTATTTGGGGAGTTTTGTTCAGCGCGGACTTGCTGCGCCGCCATTCTGGCATTCGGTTTGAATCGGATGGCAGCGCGATATGGAACGAAGATACGGGTTTCGCGTTTATGTTCGCCGCGCTGAGCAATTATGTGGCGGAGATTCCGCAGGCGGTTTATTATTATCGGCAAAGGGCGCACAGCGTTCAGTCGCAGTTTTTTACGGACGGGGCGAATTACGCGCTTGCGGAATTTGTCCACGCGAATAAAGTGTTGGAATGGTTCAGGAATGTTTATCTTGGCGCGTGCAAATCGGAATGGGTGTATCAGGCCGAGGCATTGTTTCTGACCGGGTGCTTCAAGCCGATGTTTTTTAATCAATGTTCGGATCGGGAGCAAACATTTCAGTTGTTCAAGAAAGTTGTGAAGACAATCCACAAATCGTATAATCCGCGTCTTTATAAATTGGCGCAGCGAGTTCTGAGAATCACACGAAGGGCGAAAACGCATCAGCAGTTTTTGCGATTGGTAGCGCGAAGGATTCGGCTTAGAACGAGTTTGCTGTCAGACATACTTTATAATGATGCGGCAATGCGGGTTCGTAGAGGACATCCGATTGATTGGTTGATTTATAAATTGAATATGTTGTGGCAGAATTGGTTTGATGACAAGGATATTTCGATACAGAATTTTGAGACGCACGATGAATCGTCCGTGCAAAAGCATATGACATTTGAAGAATTTACGGCGGGCATAGAGCCTGATGCGGAAGAGGTTAATTTATATTATACGGGTGATTTATTTGGGAATAAGGATTTAAGGAAGATGATGAAGTTTGCGAAACAGAATTCATTTATTCTAACGATCCGCGAGGCGCGGGCCTAAACTTCCCTCTTCTTTTTTCTTGTCAGCCCCGCGCAGGCGGGGCTAGGGCTAAAAATCGCGGGCACAGCCCGCCACCAAAACGGCACCAAAGGTGCCGTCATCCCCGTGAAGACGGGGATCTCAAATTGGATAGTGCCGAATTAATTGGATTTTTTTACAATCTGAGATTCCCGCCTTCGCGGGAATGACAAAAATGAAAGGGGGCATTCGCCCCCGATTGATTAACTGGGTCTTTCATCTGATTGTTGGCCTATGGCATCAACCAATATCTCTGGCTTTGATGATGGCGGATTACCTGGAATAAAGGTTATATCAACGCGTCGAAATTGTTTTCGTAATTCTTCCAAATCCTTTCTAGATAATTTTCCGGCTTTCGCTACTGCGGCTTTTGCCGCGTTAGATCCCTTCCCCTCGTGTTTCATTCTTTTCTGCATTGTTTCACCAGCTCTTTGCAATTCAGACCCCGTAGCAAACAATTGTTGGCCCAGTTCTTCTTTTATCTTTCGTGCTCGGTCTTCTGATAATTTATCATTAGTTTTATCAGTTCCTGTGTCATCAGCATAACCTTCAACATTTATTTTCCAATCTTTATATCCAGCGGCTTCTGCTGCTTTAATTTTCGCACTCAATTTTCCTCTCTGGCAAGTTAAGAATTTAATTTCATACCCCATTACATTATTATTTTCGTCTTTACATTCGTTCATCCATCTTGCGTGTTCATTTATATCAGATTTGCCAACCTCAAAAAATCCACCTTCAAAATCTGAGTCAATAAGTTTATATGTAACGATTTCCGGTGCGGCAACCGTTTGCTCTGTTAATGCAGGTGTCGGTAGTTCTGGTTGAGACGCGCTAACAAGTCTGACATATACACCGCAGTCATCAATTTTCTTTGAGGCTGATACTGTCTCGCCGGTTGCACAAGTTGCACCTTCTTCTACCATTTCCTTTGCGTTTGTTATACACGCATTAAATCTCACAACTTTACCTTCACCCGGCAGTGCGTTTTTGGCTTTGCAATCGCAATCACATTCCTCACTCTCGGTGCTTGCTGGAGCCGGAGCGTCTTGTTTCTGCTCCTCCATTGCATCCTTTACACCTTCCAACATCCCTGCTGCCTTATCCAACTTCTCTCCTGGCAATCCATTTTTAAGCATATCCAATCCTACACTTGCGCCGATACCGAGTCCTGCGCCCATAAGTGCTGCGACGGAAGATTTCTGCTGAATGGTAGAGTATATAGCATTTTGTAAGTATTGTGTAACATCCACCCCAAACCATTGATCCGTGCATTGATATTGCGAACCGGGCATAACCATTTTGGATGCCGGTGTATATCTGCGCCCTTGCGCCTCTACTGACAAAAAGGCCGTAAATACGCAATTACCCGACCGCTCGTCAAAACTCGCGCCGGAATCGCGGCACAACTGACGCATTTGCGGCAGCATTACATCCAGTTCTTTTTGTAATTCGGCGATGCGCTTTTCCTTTTCCACGCGAAGTGTCGCCATCATATTAGTGAACCGCGCTTGAATTCCGCTATCATAAGGGCGGCATCTGTCATAAACCGGCTTGCAGTAATTCAGTGCGGAATTAATTTTTGCTTGCGTTACGCATCCGTTAAAGCCGACTACTGCGCCGCCGCCGATCAAGCTCCGCGCGTCCGTGGTGGCGCATTGCGTTTGCAAGCAGTTGCTGTATTCGTTGTTGCAACTGATAATAAGGTTCATCAACGAAATTTTTGCATCCACGCGGATGTCTTCTTTTATAATGTCGCCATAGACGCCGATTTCCGCGCCTGTGCAACTGGTTTTCGCGCGGCACTTTTGGAATCGGGCTGACCAGATGGCATCGGTATCATCGTTGCATTTTTGAAGGTCGGAACCGCAATCACCGATCACGCAGGTATTAAGTTCGGTTTCACATTTTGACCGCGAAGCATTGGCAACCCCGCGCAAGAATTCGGATTCGGACGCATCGGCCTTGTCGCGTTCAGCGATGCGAAGCCGCGCGGCGGTGCGGGCGTCGACATTGTTGTCGCCGCCAACCAAAGAATCCATACTTTCTACGAACGAGTTGTCTACTTCGGGCGATTCGGTTGCGCGTTCGGGCTCAACGAAGACGGCCTCGGGTTCTGCAACTGGTGCTTGAACGGCGGGGGTTAATGTGTTGCGGGCTGTGGAGGCGCGCGTTGGAGTAACGGGTGTTCCGCCCAAAACTGCTCGGGGCGAGCCGCCGGCGGCGGGCGCAGTTGCGGCGACTGTGTTTGCGGCGGCGGGACCACGCGCAGCCGAACGGGCGCGCGCTGGCGCATCTGCTGCGAATGCTCCGCCGATGACCATAACGGACATCAAATTCGCTAATAAAATTTTATCCAATATCTTCACTTTTCTTCCTTCGTCATCCCGGCGCAGGCCGGGATATTTGCATAAGTCATTGCCCGGCTTGACCGGGCAATCCCGGCCGCTTAAAACTTAAAATTCGCCGCCCTTTGTATTTTACACACTTCGTCGTCGACATATCCGCAAAGGGTTTCCGCCATTGCGCGCGATGCCTGGAATTTGCAACTGGTGGTTCCCATTGTTTTTGCCGAAGTCGTTCCATTCACGCCGAGTGCCTCGTCAAACATCCAGCAGTAATTTTCCACGCATTTGCTGCGAGCCTCGTGGCTGTTGCTGCACGATTGCGCCCAAGTTTCCCAGCGTGCTTTGCGTGCATCGGCGGCATTTTGTTTCGCATCGGCCAACCGCTTGTCAATTATGTCATCGACGGATTTCGCCATAGTTTTAAGTTCGGCAAGTATTGCGCCGCCCTTGTCCGCGCACCCGGAATCCAACAAGCACGAAGAATAGAATTGATCAAACGCGGAATCCGGCATATTGGCTTTGCAGTTGACCCACCCTGCTCCGCAGCGCGCCTCATTGGTCATACAAGAACCGATAAGAGTCTTGCATTCGTCCTTGGATTTTTCCGCGGCGACTTTGCTGGTGGCGGCGTCATATTCTTCGGCAGTCATAAATGCGCGGCAAGATTCCTTAATAAGTTTATCGTATTCGTCTCGCGCATCATCGTTGGTGCAGTTTGGAACTTTGCCGATGCACATACCGATTGACCAGGCGTATCGTTCGTCCGGCGCGTCCGGCGCATTTTTCATTTCACGATCGCTGATAAGAAGTTTTGGATTGCCCGCACCGATCGACAGAGATTGGAAGGTCGGCGCAAAGCCCGCGCCTATATAAGTATCTTTTTTAGATTTTGCAATATTGGAAGCGCGTTCGGAACCGCATAGAGTGCAGCGCGAGCCTGGGTCGGTAGAGAGATCTTTGGCGCAGGCGGAGTCGATGCAGTTAGTAAGGTCGGGGATACGGCAAACGGCCTTAGGTGCGCCGAAAGCGGGTGCACTTATAATGATAGCTGCCAATGAAAAGTATAATGATTTCATAAACATTCTCTGTTAATGATTTATTTTATCATATTTATATCCCTCCACCAAGCAAAAAAATGTCCCCTCAAAGGCGAAACCATCTGGACGGCGCAGCCGGACGGGGTAGTGGACAATAAATTCCCCTCTCATGTGGAGGGGTGTCGCGCCGTAGCGAAGCGTAGGCGGACGGGGTGGTTGGCGCTTGTTAATCGCACAAATTTTAGCGGGGCGGGGTCTCCCGACCCCGCCCCGAACATTTTATCAACTTTCCATTTGGAACCACTTCTTTTTTATGATATAATGACTACAAATTAAGACCAAAAAGGGAGTCTGAAATGTATAAAATTGCTGGTGTTCTGTCGCTTTTTGCAATGATGCCGATAAGTGCGGCGGTGGCTGCGACTGCGTTTGGCGGCGGTTCTGCGCCGACGACTGCGCCGATATATAATGCCGAGGCGGTAGTTCCGCTTGATGTGCCTGCGGCTCAGGTTGCGGCTCCTGCGGCGAATGTTTCAACGGCGCGTGCGGCGGCGAATGGTGCGGGCAATGCGCGTGCGGTATTTGCAAGTCCGCGTGCGATAATCAGCGGCAGTTTTGGTGTCAGTCCTGCTGGCGTGAATGCGCCAGTGTATCAGACGAATACCAGTGGCGGCACGACCACAAGACCGACTACGCCGGTTGATCCTACGACTCCGCCTGTTACGACAGAGCCGGAATGGGAACCAGATATGACGATTCCCCAGTGTATGAGCAGGATTGAAAGTTGCGTAAATTCGCAACTTCCAGGCGGCATAAGGAATATGTTTGATGAAAATATGCGGACATCTATATTGAACGGCGCGAATTATTGCCAGGAAGAATTGGATGCCTGTAAAAGGATGGTTACGGCGCGGGTTCCCAAATCTGATGGTTCAAATGATTTTGATATAGTTCAGTTATATCATAATAATGTTGAATTATGGGTAGACTTTAATTCGCGTGTAATTCAGCCGCAGTATTATACATGGACATTGCAGCGGACTGGCTTGACGCCAAGACAGGCGGAGGGTGTGTGTAAGTTGCTGGATCGGAATACATTCGGGTCTTCGTTTGCGGCGGTTGGCGAAACTAACAAGGTTACGACAGAATATAATCAGAATGTGAATGCATATAATGATCAAACTGGCGCGAGTGGTTATAAGCAAAGTTCTTCGGACCAGCCGATGGGCGCGGATCTGAACAAGAACAGGGTTGATGCCAATCGTGGATATTATGCGCGTTGGGATGCGGAACAAGCGGTTTGCGAAGTTCGCGTTGCGGCATATAATGGCGATAATTTGATACATAATAATTGGGGTGGCGCGCACCAGTGGGCTGGTGATAGTTCGGACACGGGTCTGATAAATATCGGGACTAAGGAGCCCGCAGAGGTTTGGAAACTTGCAGGTGATAATTTCAAGTGTAATTCTGATTTGTTCCCATTCAATCTGTTTAATTCGACCAAAACGGCCGCATTGTGGGGCACAGTCGGTGGCGCAGGCGTAGGTGCCGGCATCGGCGCACTTGCCGCCAACGCCTCAAGTACCACCTATGTTAGCGGGATAGATTGTAATGACAAGAGCAACTGGAAGGCGGTTGCGAAAGCAACTGGGAAAACTGTTGGTGATGTAAACGCTTGCAAAGCACTACAAGCAGACAACTCCTCAGACAAAAACACGCCTGTCTACAAAGAAACCAAGGTAGGCACAGGCGCATTGATTGGCACAGGTGTTGGCGCGGTTGGCGGTTTGGGTCTTGCTGCGGGAATTACTTATGCATTGGAATCGCAGGCAGTAAATTGCCGTGTTGGTGATAATCTTGAAAAGGTTGCATATAATAAAGACTTCACGATCCCAACGATCAAGGATTTCTATGTGAAATGGGCATTAAAGTTGCAGGACGAACGCGGCAGTATGCCATTGCCGATTATGAGCAAATCTGATTGGACAAAGGCTTGCACTGATAATACTATGATTACGGACGAGGCAAGTTGCACAGGTCTGAAAGTCAATTATCGCCGCGAGGGCTTGATCCAAGGTATGGTAATTGAGAATGCGTGTTCTTGGACGGTCAAAGGCAGCAAAGAGACTTGCGGGATAAATATGGTTTCGTGCTTGTCGCAAGGCATCTGTTCTCTCAGCGATGTCCAACGCCCCTAAGGCGAGTGCTATCTCTAAATAAACCAATGGCGGCTTTCCCCCGCCATTTTTTATTCCATGCCCTCTTGAGGGGCGGGGTTAGGGGTGGGGGTAATTCCCCTCTGTTTTTCTTTTGTCATTCCCGCGAAGGCGGGAATAGGGCTAATAAATGGTCGCCTCCGGCGACTCAAAATAAATTCCCCTTCAAGGTGGAGGGGTGTCGCGCCGTAGCAAAGCGTAGGCGGACGGGGTGGTTGGTACTTGTTAATCGCACAAAAGTCCCCTTCGCTGGCGAAGGGGTGCCGCGGAGCGGCGGGGTAGTGGTAAAAAATTCCCCGCCAATGGTGGCGGGGTGGCGGCGCAGCCGCCAGGGTGGTTAGAAAGCCTCGCCCGGCTTTGCCGGGAGAGGAGGAAACCTCGGTGGCTCTGCCGCCAAAGGTTTCCGGCGAGGGCACGCACCTCTTACCCTTTCTTCTTCTTAATCCTATGATGGACTTCGGCCTTCTTTATATCTCTGCAATGCTCGCACCGAAATTCGGGGTTCTTGTCATCTTTGCGATTATATCCCATCCATTCCGCAATGCGATAACCATCGCCTACCTTGCCGCAATCCGCGCATTTAACATCATCCCGAATTTCCCACAGCGGATTATGCGACATACTGCGGAAAATAAATCTGTCGACCCAAAAGAATATCAATCCGCCAATAAGATTCGCAATAATCGTCGCCCAAATCGTGCTCATATTGCTCAGCACTATCAGCACCACCGCAAGAATCGGGGTACTCAGCTGCCACCTTATCAAATAAAGCGCGTATTTTTTAATCATATTATCTGGTTCTTGTGTTTTGCAAAGCAAAGGAAATTTTTTGCATCGCGTCATCCAAGTTCGAATACTCCGCCTTTTCCGCCCCGGAATTATCATAATTCGCGCGAACAATTCCTGCGTATGTTTTTATCCAATTCCAGCTGTCAGCCTGTTTGAACTGCTCCATTTGTCCGCTTTCAATTATATAATCGGCAATCGCATTATGATTATCGGTCTGCGGATCATTCAATGCAACATTATATGCGCCGCTAACATTCCGCAGATTATAAGGCAGCGACATCACGGCCTTTAACTGCGCGACTTTTTCGTCTCCGCCAATCTCGCGCACCTTGGGCGCAAGCGCGTCCGCCAAACTAATCGCCTCGCCGCGATAGTCGGACGAAAATTTAGATTCCATAGAATATTTTTGCACCAACGAATAAATTTCCTTGTTGTCCCCGCCGGAAAAATTGGTCGCAATAAAATCCTTGGCCGCGCCGGCATAAACAAAGTCGCCATACTTATTGATATTCCGCAATGCTTGAATCGGGAACACGCCCATACCATTCACAACCGAAGTCATTTTCTTGGCCAGATGCTCCATAGTCTCGAAAAGTTCCGGGATGATGTGGCGCACGACTTGGAATGAATTGGAAATGTCCCGTTCGCGCAATGTCAGCGTCGCATCCATAAGTTCCGAATAAAGGCCCTTTATCTTTCGCGCCGCGCCAATAACATTTTCCAAATTAATCGGATTCTGTTTGAATGTCATAACCGAACTGCCGGTCTGACCCTTGGCAAAACCTTCCTTGACTTCGGCCAGGTCGCCGGACGAAAGGCACAGGCTGTAAGCCAGATTCTGCACCTTTGAAGCGATAACCGGGAACGGATGGAAAAAGTTCAGCATATCTTCAATCGGCAAAATCTGCGTGGCGGTTTTGGAAACGCTTTGTTCTAAAATCGCAGCGACCATCGTTTCAAACTGCGGAGATAGCGAGCCGGAATATATCCCGGTCGCGCCCTTGATCTTGCATTGATTGATTTGATCAATTTCATACGCAAATCTGCTACTTTGTTCGTCAATGCCAACCGCCGCATCCAAAAACCGCTTGCCAATCGTAATCGGTTCGGCAATTTGCGAATGCGTATATCCATTGCAAGGCGCGTATTTGAATGTTTTCGCCTTTTGCATCAGCGCGTCGCTAAGTTTCCAAAGGCTTTTTTGCATATCTTTGCCCGCCGCCGTTAGCAGCAGCGATTGCGCGGTGTCTTCGGTGTCGTATGAAGTAATGCCTTGGTGAATAAGGCGGCCATAATTTTTGCCGGGATTTTGCGCGTCAACTTGTTCGGACATCGCGCGGATGGCGGCGACCAAATCGTGCTTGGTTTCTTTTTCAATTTCTTCTTTGCGCGCGACATTCACATCGCCGATAGCCGATAATGCGCGTGCGGCGGCCTCGAATTCCGAGTTGTCTGGTTCGGCACTGGCCTTTGCACGCAGGACGGCGACTTCGGCATCGCGCCAAGCGTTCAGGATGTTTTGATCTGAGAATGCATTGGAAGCATTGTTTTTGTATCGTGGATTCAGGGACATAGTTAAGGCCTTTTGGTTATCTCTCTCCAAATAGGACGATCAGACGAATGAGTGGTGGGAGTGGATGGAGTCGAACCATCTAAGGCAAAAGCCAACAGATTTACAGTCTGCCCCGGCTCTCCGACTCCGGCGCACGCCCAATATGTTCGCTTATTCTAAGGGCAAGTCGGGCAAATGTCAATGAAAAGGTAGCGCAGGCGGAATTTACCTTATTGTGCCGCGAAGCAATCGGCGGGTCATCATCAAAATTCGCCCCAAATTATTCTCGCCCCGCCCTTCGCATACGCCCCAATATGTATCGCCCCAAGTATTGCCCTCGACCAATTCTTGCTCACCCGTCGCCAATAACATTTTCGCCAATTCAAGATTCCGACGGAACTTTTGCTGCACCAGATTAATCATAACCGCCATCCGAACATCGTGCCAATCCGATCGGATTTTAAGGCCTCCATCATCCACAAATTTCTTCGCCCAAAACGGAGTATTAAAAACAAATTGGCGCATATCGACCTCGTTCGCCGCCTTGGCCGCCTGATACGCATTTTCCACGCAATCAAAATCAAGGCCGTTATACGACACGACCACTTTATGCGGATATAATTCGCCGTTGTTTTTATGAGGATAAAAGTTCGACAAAAACCGGGTCTGCGGAGTTATAAAATTATCAATCATTTTTTCTTAAAATATCCTCTGTCTTTTTATATTCAGGCGAATTCGCATCTAATTTTTTCTTTGCTCGTTCTGCAAATTTCTTTGCGTCTTTCTTTTTATCATTTGCCCAATAATATTCCGCCATCGCCCAATCTGACAAGCCGTTTTCCTGAACCGCCGCATACGCGCGCGCCAGAACGAAATAAAGGAATGGATATTCGCCGCCGCCGGACACCAACGCCTTTTTCAGAATTTTAACTGCGTCCCGCGCATCATTTTTCCCCGCGCGTTCCACCATTGCAAGTGCCATTGATCCGCTGATTTGCGGCGAATCCGCGCCAAGTGTCGCAAGCGATTTTTCATATGCCTTTATTGCGTCCGAATAATTTCCGCGTTGCGATTCTATGTCGCCGATTAATTCATAAAAATATGGATTTTTTTTATTCGCATCGGAAAGTTCCTTTGCGAGTTTCAATGAGTCATTTAATTTGTTTCCGCGTAATGCTGATATTGCGAATGCGTATTTTGCAGGATCGCTTTTTCCAGAAGCATACATATCGCGCACCGCTCGTTCCGGCATTAAATATCCTGCCAGTTTCGCGCGCGCCATCAGATACCGCCGCGTCAAATCTGCATCCAATGCGCCATCTCGCCCGCCGTTTTTTGCGACCCATTCTTTTGCGTGCATCAATCGTTCGGTAGTGGTAGGATGGCTGATGTCATTAGTATTTATGCGGCTTTCCAAGTATTGCGTCCGCCCCTGCATAATCTCCATCATATCAATAAATCCGCCGAGCGGAAGTCCCGCATCCTTCATAAATTTCATACCCGTTGCATCGGCCAGCCGTTCTTCATCGCGCGAGAATGACATTAGGTTTTGTTTTGTAACGCCTGCCGCGCCCGCCATTACGCCCATACCCGCTTCGGGATTTGCAACCATAACCGCCGCGCCCAGGGTTTGCATTATGATTGCGCCGACAATTTCAGTTTTTATACGCGCCATCATTCCGGCATAATGCCCACCGACTATGTGCCCCATTTCGTGCGCGACTACGGCCTGAACGGCATTGGGATTTTCAAGATTCATTATAAGTCCGGCATAGACATAAACATCTTCGCCACTGGTCACGAAGGCGTTGAAATCGCTGCCCGACAGGATATGGATGCGAAGCCGTCCGCGCGGCATTTTCGCAGCCTTTTCGATCGGACGAATAAGGTCGGACATAACGGATTCAATTTCGGTATCGCGTATTTCGCGTGTCGCGCCGAACGAAGAAAGTGGAGTTAAGAGAATTAAAAAAATGAATAATATCTTTTTCATTATTTCCACTCTTAACTCGGCACTCTCCACTTTTAACCAAAGAGTTTTTTAATCAAACTTTTCTTTTGTGGCTTGTTGCGGTTGTTGCGATTGCGGCGGCTTGAACGATGCACCGGCGTATCAACAACGACTTTGCGCGCCATCTGCTGTTCCGGGGATTTCTTACGCGGGGCTTCACGAACCGGCTCGAAACTATGTAGCGCATCATCAGACTTATAATCAAGCGGAACGCTCATAATCTGATATGACGCAAGCCCGGTCAAGGAATCATCGCCCAACACTACGACATCCACATCAAATTCCGCCTCCATTTTCGACAGGTCTTCGCGTTTTTGATTCAGCATATATATTGCGACATCGTTTGGAACACTGACGACAATTTTCTTCATCATCTTGGACATCATTTTTTCCTGCAAATGCCGGAAGATTATGACGGCCGCGGTTTGGATGGACGGCACAACGCCCGTGCCAGTGCAGTGCGGACATTGCACATAGGAACTTTCGATAACGCTGCTCCTCAGCCGCTGGCGGGATAACATCAAAACGCCAAAGTTATTAATTTTCGCAACTTGCGTGCGGGCGCGATCGCGTTTCATTAATTCGCGCACACGGGCCTCGATCTTGCGGCGATTTTTTTCTTCTTCCATATCAATGAAGTCGATCGCCACGATGCCCGCCATATCGCGCAGACGAAGTTGAATTGCAATTTCTTCGGCTGCTTCCAGGTTGGTGTTCAGCGCGGTTTCTTCAATGTTCTTTTCTTTTATCGCGTGGGAAGAGTTCACATCAATCGTGACCATCGCCTCGGTTTGATTGACGACGATGGATCCGCCGGATGGCAAAGCGACTACGGGCTTATGCAAACCTTCCAATCGCTGTTCAATGTTGACCTTCATAAAGAGCGGCATTTTATCTTCGTATTTTATGATGCGTTCTTTGGGCGCGGTGCCGTGCATTAATTTGAAGTATTCGGTCGCCTGGTCAAACGCCTCGGAACCTTGGATGGTGAGGGTGTCGCCCTTGTCGGACATAAAGTCGCGGACAACGCGGCGCAGCAAAGAATCCTCGGTGTGAATAGTTGCTGGCGCGGTAGATTCCAGGGTTTGCTTGCGAATGTCGTTCCATAGACCAGTTAGATATTCGTAGTCTTTTTCAATCTCGCCTTTTTCTGCGCCCGATGCCGCCGTCCTAAGCACGACGGTCATCCCGCGCGGGATTCGCAAGCCGTGCAGAATGTCGCGGAGTCTTGCGCGTTCATCCTTGCCGCTGATTTTTTTGGAAATTCCGTAAAGGTTACGCTTGCGCGAATTTGGCATAAATACTGCGAACCGACCCGCCAATGACAGATAGGTGGTCATAGACGCGCCTTTTTGTCCGCGCTCTTCTTTGACGCCTTGGATCAGCATAATCTGTTTGGGTTTTATGACATCCTGAATTTTATATTCGCGCATCCGTTTCAGGATTTCTTTGTTGTCTTCGCCAGAGTTCGCATCGTCATATTCCACAAATTCGGAATTTTCCTCGTCCTGGTCGCCGTCATCGTCAATCATATTGGCGTGTGCGGCTTCCATAAGGGCTTTCTTGTGATCGGCCTGGATTTGGTAGTAGTCGGGGTGGATTTCGGAAAATGGCAGGAATCCATTTTTCTCCGCGCCATATTCAACGAAGGCCGCTTGTAATGACGGCTCTACGCGGATGACTTTTGCGAGGTAGATATTGCCCTTTATTTGGGGCTTTGTGGTAGTTTCAACATCAAAATCGATTACTTTGTTGTTGTTATCAACGGAGGCTACTCGGATTTCCTCCGGGTGGACAGCGTCCACATAGACTTGCTTTTGCATTATTTAATCCTTTGTATTTAACTGGTTTTTCTTGTGAAGATGGGCTAATAACACGACCGCCTCGGACGATTGTCATTCCGGCGATAAGCGCGATAAATTGCGCCGATGCTATATTACAACAGGTCATTTCTGACATTTTGTAGTCCCTTTTGTTCACGGGTTCACAATATCACGGCGAGTTGAAATTGGCAAGTGAAAAATTTTTATCTATGTTGTCTTGGTTGTATAGACACCATTTGACGGATGAGGTGGTCTATTTCGGCGTTATAGCGTTTATTTCCAAGTTCGGTGTAGTTGTAGATAGTTTGGCGGGAAACGGCGCGGCGGATAAGTTCGGGCAAGGCTTCATAGAATGCGATTATTGAAGAGTAATGGTTTCCGGTCAGGGCATCGCAGCCGCATTGGACGGCAAGTTTTGTGTCCATTGTGTTGGCGACGCTCCGCAGGTTTTGGAAATATCCGTCTGGCAACAGCGGGCTAAGGATTTCAACGATGTATGGGTCGAAAAGGTTGCGACCTTTGTTGCCGGTTTTGACCTTGTCGTGGGTTTTCAGGAAAAGGGTGTTGTATTTGATAGAGGGGTTTATTTTTATGATTTCTTTGTGAATAGCCCAAAGATTCTTGAATTTTTTGTCTGGATTCAGGTGGATAAGTTCAGCGATAACGGCTTCAAATCGCATCGTCCAGGCGCGATAGCGGTCTTCGCGGTTCAGCGCGATGATTTTGCTGGTGTCATAGGCGGTAAAGTCCTTGATGTCGATGTCCATACTGGGATTATAGTATAATTCCAATAATTGTCAACCCATATTATCCCTGCCCCCTTGAGGGGCGGGGCGGTCGCCTGTTATGGCGACCGGGGTGGGGGTTAAAAAATGTCGCGGCTTTCGCCGCGACTACTTATTAATTCCCCGCCAATGGTGGCGGGGTGTCGCGCCGTAGCGAAGCGTAGGCGGACGGGGTGGTTAGACCTTATTACTCCGCCACTGGCTGCGCCTCATCGGCTTCGGCCTCAACCGCGGCGACTTGTTCAGCAACTGCTGCCGACCCATCAATTTCGCTGTCGAATGCGGAAAGCATTTCTGTATCCGCGGCGACTTTTTCTTCGGTAAATTCTTCTGCCGGTGCGGATGTCTTGTAAGACTGCACTAACTCGCGCCGTAATCCTTCAATATCCAACTTCCCGCTTGCGATTTCACGAAGGGCGCGCACGGTATTGCGATCGCCGCTTGCGGGCAAGACGCTTTCCATTCCGGCATTCAGGTCGCGGACGCGTTGCGCGGCGAGCAGGTTCAGTTCATATTTATTACCGACATATTTCAGGGTATCGCTATTTGTAGTGCGTGCCATAATTTTCTTTCCTTTTTGGTGATGTTCCTTATAATGGGATAAAGGTTTAGAAAATGCAAGAAAAAATAATCGTCAAATCGTTTGGGTGCCGATTGAACACGGCCGAAGGGGAAAAACTGCGAATTGTGGCTGCCCGCGCGGGTCTGACGAGCGCGGTTATTTTTAATACTTGCGCCGTTACGGCCGAGGCAGAGCGGCAGGCAAAACAAGCGATTCGTAAGACAGCCCGCGAAATGCCGGATATGCCGATATATGTGGTAGGTTGCGCCGTAGATAATAATTCAGATGAATTCGCCACCCTACCCAATGTCGCCGCCACCATCAAAAACTCCAATAAATTTGATATAGACGCATTTAAGTCCCCTTCGCTTGTGTCGCGCACAAAAGTCCCCTTCGCTGGCGAAGGGGTGGCACGAAGTGCCGGGGTAGTGGTCAATCGGCCAAATAAAATCCCCCCCCAAAATAATAAAGTCATCCCGGGGCTTGACCCCGGGATCTCGCCGAATCATTCTCTTTCCGAATCCATAATCATCCAGTCCTACCCAACTCTCACCAAAGGCTTTGTGCAAATACAGAACGGCTGCGATCACGCGTGCACATATTGTATAGTGCATAAGTTGCGCGGCAAGTCGCGTAGTTTCCCCTACTCTGCGATTTTGGAACAAACAAGGCGTTTGGTAGAAAATGGTTATTCTGAAATTGTCCTGACCGGCGTCGACATCGCCAGCTATCAAATAGCGGGTGGGGGTCTCCCGACCCCCACCCGAACATTTTCTGTGGTTGACCTCATTCGCCAACTCCTAACCGACATCCCCGAAATAAAACGCCTCCGCCTGTCCTCGCTAGACCCGGCAGTGGATTGGACGCCCTTATTCCAATTAATGCAAGAAGACTCCCGCGTCCTGCCACATATCCATTTATCAATGCAATCCGGGAGCGATGAGATTTTGCGCCTTATGGCTCGCCGCCACCGCACCGCAAATTTAATTTCCCCCCAAAATAATAAAGTCATCCCGGTGCTTGACACCGGGATCTCGCCGAATATAACCACCTCCGTCGACATAATCTGCGGCTTTCCAGGCGAAACAAAGGAACGATTCGCGGAAACGATTGAAACACTCAAAGCCTTGCGCCCAATAAAGATCCACGCATTTCCATTTTCGCCGCGCCCCGGAACACCGGCGGCGGACTTCCCCGGCCAAGTCCCACGCGCCACAGCGAAAGAGCGCGTGCGTATATTAAACGACCTCGGCGCGCAGTTTTTGCACGAATTTATGCAAAGCCGAATCGGTTCAACCGCCCAAGTTCTAATGGAAAATAACAACCTCGGCCGGGATGAACACGACATAGAATGCGCCGTCCCCGACCTCCCCCACAATACGATTGTTAATGTTGTCCTCACCGACATCCAAAACGGAATATTTATCTGTAAAAAACAATAAATCCCCCCACTTCCCCGTCATCCCGGCGAAGGCCGGGATATTTGTATAATGCAAAATAAATTCCCCGCCAATGGTGGCGGGGTGGCGGTGATGTCCCCGCACTTTCCCCTTTACAACTCATATCAAAGTGCTATAATACGACAACTTTCCGGGATTTGCGCCCGGAATGACATATTAAAGGAACAAAATGTCTGTCCAGGTCAAACGGCTATTCAAGAAATTGGTCTCCATTTCCGGCATCGTATTCTTCGCCATCGCAGCGGGAATGCTGTATTGGCAACTATCTAAGTTCTCGCTCTCCGACATATTCCACATTGTTTTCAACATACCGCTTGATCACTTGCTGATGGCGGGCGCGCTCTGCCTTGCGGGCTATGTGGTGCTGTCATTTTATGATTACCTCGCGCTGCGCTATCTGGGCAGGATGGTGTCGTGGTGGCGATGGATGCTCGGCGGAATGCTTGGGTTCGCAATCAGCAATAACGCAGGCACGGCCGTCATTTCCGGCGGGTCAATCCGATATCGCCTTTATACCCGCTGGCGAATTAAGGCCTCTGAAATCGTCAAGATGATGACATTTATAGGCATTACATATTTCCTTGGCGCGTCCGCTGTGTTGGTGGGCGGCTATTTCTTTATCCCGCAGGGCTTGTTTGATAGTTCGTCAGTTATCGGACACGGAATTAATGTGCTGATGATATTTTGCGCGACCGCGCTGACGCTGTGCTATGGCTTTTCGATTTTTTATCGGCGCACAATCCGCGCATTCGGACTCAACTTCAAGATGCCGCATATCAAGATGGCATTGGCGCAGACAGCGACCGGCGCGATGGATAGCATCTTGGCAGGACTGGTGCTTTATTCAATTATCTCGGCATTTATAGAAGTTCCATTCGGAACATTTATCGCAGTGTTTTTGGTGGCGCAGACAACTGGAATTTATAGCCAGGTTCCCGGGGGACTTGGAGTGTTCGAGAGTATTATGGTGGCGGCACTTCCAGCCGGGACAGGAAACGAAGCGACAATTTTCGCCAGCCTTATCGCATTCCGCGTGATTTATTATGTTATGCCGTTGTTCTTGTTCGGCGGATTGTTCTTTATATATGAACACGGATTAAAATTGAGAATGAAGAGATGGGCGGACGAAGCGCGCGCCTTGGCGCATATGGTATCGCATCCGCATATCCATATGCCACATCCGCATATGCCCCACATCCGCAAGAAAAAACCCGCATAAAGTCCCCTTCGCTGGCAAAGGGGTGCCCGGCTCCGCCGGGCGGGGTAGTGGCAATTCACAAAATCTCATTCAATGGCTGTGCCAATTTTTTAATCGCATTAAATGCTTTTTTCGCACGGGCAATTTCGCGTTTGTTCATTGTCGCATAACCGCGCGATTCACCTTTCGCGCTCGGCGGAAGATCCACCAGCAGAACATCATCGTTAATTCCAACCCATCCGTCTCCAAGCGCGCCGAATGCTTCCGGCTCGCGCTGCACCACTTCATCCAGGTCTGCCCACATTGCGTTAACTTGTTTGTTGGTCGCGTATGTTATGATATTCGGATTATTTTTCAATTTCCGCGCATCGCGTTTGCGGAATAGAAATACGCGCGACAATTTCACGCCGCGCTGCACCGCGTCAAGGTTGTCTTGCTTGAATTGCCGTTCCATCGCATCGTCCGTCCATTCGTTGTTCATCATTGTGGAAGTCGCCCAAATGTGATCGCCTTTTTTTGTTTCGGTGAAAAACTTGTGCAGCCAGACATAGAATTTTCCAGTGCCCAAATCTTCGGAACGCGATTGCTCGTCAAAGGCCAAGTATCCGCCGTCAGAAATCAGACTTGCGCCGGTGGTATATTTGTGGCGCGTCAGCATCAGGAAAATATCGTCTGCGATTTCGTCAGGCTGTCCCAGGCGTTTCAGCGCGGTTGATTGCCGCCCTTGGACGAACGAAGCATCGTCTTGCACGCCGCTTATCCAGCCCGCCATAACGGAGTTGATGCGAACGCCGTAAAGTTCGGAAAACACATTAGCAAAGGTCTTTATTAAATTTTCTTTGGCGGCTTGGGTGGCGGCATATGCGGACGCGCCGAATGAACCGCGCATTGCTTCAATGGAATTTTGGATAACGATGGATGATTGATAGTTCATTTTTTTGACCAGTTCGCGCACCAAGATGTTCATTGCGAAGACATTACCTGCGAATGATTTCTCGAATTCGTCATAATCAAAGTTCAATACATTTTCCATATTGAAGAAAATTTCTAGGAATACAAAGCCATCCAAATGCCCGCCGATTTGATCGGTTGCGGACATTAAAGATTCTCGGTTGAAATAGTCGACGGGCATCAAGGTTATTTCTGGACGCCGCAACTCGACGGGGATTTCGGATTTGTGATCGTAAAGTCCAATGATGGAGTATCCAGCATCTAGTAAGATTTTTGTCAGCGCGAGCCCGATTGATAAATTGATTCCTGCGACTACGATGCGCCGTTGTTGTTTTTCATAAACGGAATATCTGGCGCGCTTGTCGTATGGCTTTATTGCATCTATTGGAATTTGCCAGGCATTGCCATTGCGATTTGCGCCGACTATGCGACCTGCGCGAATTAATGAGATGATACGGCGCGTTGTTATGCCCCATTTTTCCGCCGCTGATTTCACATTTATATATTGCATCTCTCACCTCGTCATCCCGGCGCAGGCCGGAATATTTGTAAGAACCTGTCGGCGAAGCCGACACTTTTTAATTCCCCGCCAATGGTGGCGGGGTGTCCGGCTATGCCGGACGGGGTGGTTAGACCCCTTTCAGAACAATTATAGGAACAATACACCAAAATTTCAAGCAATTTCTGCAAAATACCCCCAAATTTCCAACAGCATTATTCCGAACTCAGAATAATGCCTTGACAAATGCTTTTTCCGCGCTATTATTTGCGTGTAAATAACAAAGGAGGCCTACTATGGCGATTTATTTATCAGGCGACAAGAAAATGACTGGCTTGGTGCGCCAGTATTTGGATAACAACAAAAAACTACCCACATCCATTCCGGGTCTGAGGTGGATGTTAAAGCGCGGACTTATTAAGCAAGGCTTACCGACCCGCGAGGTTAATCCGAATAAAAATCTAGCGGTAATTTGCGATGCGGGGTTAGAACCATTTGACCGCTTCTTTTTTGTGCCGCCCATTCCGTTTATTGCGGACATTCATTTACCGGATGCGCTCGGACGCGGCCGATATGCGATTGACTGGGAGTTTTATAAAAAGGCAGCGATTATATCGACGGATTCGGACACATTAAGGAAGATTGGTATAGAGCCGGGATGTCTTATAGAGAAATACGAATTACGGAGTTTGCTTGTGCATAATAAATTGCACAGCATTTGGTTCACGGCGTTGGATGTTTTTTGTCGCAATGCTGTGCATATCAAGGACTTTAAGTATGAGGATGGCACGGAGAACGAGGCGAATTTCGAAACCAAGCGCGAGATAGTTGCGGGTCTTGCGGCAGAATTTGTTTTGAATGATTACACGATGTTGTATGAAGGTGTTGATACGGTATTCAGACAATACTGGTATCCACATTTAGAATCCAGCAAAAACATATCATACCTAGACGCATTGAAATTTTTAGAATTGAAAGCGTGCAAATGCCCATGCAAATAATTCCCCTCCGTGGCTATCGAGCTCAATAGTCCCCTTCGCTGGCGAAGGGGTGGACGGCATAGCCGGACGGGGTAGTGGTAATAAGTCATTGCCCGACTTGATCGGGCAATCCCGGCCGAATAAAATTCCCCTCCAAGGCTTGTCTCGCCGTAGCGAAGCGCAGGCGGATGGCGGGGTGTCTGCGAAGCAGACGGGGTGGTTGGCACTTGTTAATCGCACAAAGTCCCCTTCGCTAGCGAAGGGGTGGACTGCGAAGCAGGACGGGGTGGTTAGAAAACCCTGCCCCCTAATTTTTTTGTCATCCCCGCGCAGGCGGGAATTGAGCCGTAGAACTAGTTAGATTTCAAGTGGCAACGCAGAAATCTTACGAGTTCAAGGCGAACATCCCCCGAAAGGCAATCGCAAACATTTCGGCGCACGCTAACGAAGGGGAATCTCAAATTGTAAAATGCAAAATAAAATTCCCCTCCAAGGCTTGTCGCGCCGTAGCGAAGCGTAGGCGGACGGGGTGGTTGGTGCTTGTTAATCGCACAAAGTCCCCTTCGCTGGCGAAGGGGTGTCCGGCATAGCCGGACGGGGTAGTGGTAATAAAAATAATTTTCCTGCCCCGTTGTCAGGGTGGGGGTAATTATTCCCCCGGAGTCAACGCGAACCTAGCCTCCAAGGGATCCGCCGATAAAATTTCTATGCGTAATACATCTTTGCCGCGCGAAAACTCTTGTAATTTGGATTCGTCCTTAACTTCTTTCCACCCGAGACCGCGCAGGGCATCCCGATAGAATCGTTGAAATTGGCGACGGGATACGGAATTGGAAACGACGAATGTTTCGACAATGCGACCCTCTGGCACTGAAAAGAGGAATCCTTCGTGGTCTGCGGCTTCAAGGCCGTCCTGCATTGGGACATCTTCAAAGTTGGGAAGGAATCCGTTTGCGCGCGCGACACTGGCGACACCGACCAAGATCAAAAATCCAAATCCAATTAATATCTGTTTCATTTCATACTCCTTATTAATTCCCCTCCAAGGCTTGTCGCGCCGTAGCGAAGCGCAGGCGGATGGAGGGGTGCCGCCTTAGGCGGCGGGGTGGTTGGTGCTTGTTAATCGCACAAAGTCCCCTTCGCTGGCGAAGGGGTGCGCCCGAAGGGCACGGGGTAGTGGTCATAGTCCCGCGTCAGCGGGCAATAACCCTCAAATAGACCGCAAACGAAAAATTGGCCTTGCATTTTTTGTCCTTACTTCAACGGCGGGAAACATGTTTCTTCGTCCCCTTTATTCAGATTGACGCAACATATCTCACTACCATCAGCTTCTTTAACATATTGTTCACCGACTGACGGGCAGCAACCGAAAGCGTCGGTTTGGCTGCCGTCATCACAGGTTAGTCCTGCGCCGAAAGCGGCGGCGGACTCGGGCTGATTGGGATTGGAAAAGATCTGTTGTTCCAGTGTTGGAAGTGCGGCGGCTGGTGCAGTGCCGGGCTTCATAATGTTTCCTGCGGCATCGTATTGCAGACCCAGGTATTTATTGTTTCCGTGGGCGTCAAGGTTATTTCCTGCGGCTTGGGCATTCTGTTGCTGCTGATATGCTTTTTGTTGCGCGACATATTGTGATTCATACATACTTGATTTATCCAAAAATTCTCTAAGAAATGGTGAGTTTGCATTATATTCAATTTTCCCTGTGGCAGGATTAACATTTGTTCCGCGCACCTGCCCAACCCAATCCGGATCACTGGCTTTGCCTTTAAGAGTCGTAGCCATTGCTGTTGCATCATCCAAATTAAAGTCTTTGCGCCCTCTATATGAAGTAGGCGTCAAACCTGCCGTTTGATCAATATTGCTCCAATTTACAATAATATCTTTATTGGACAGAACTGTGATGCGGGTTCCTGCTGGTATGGTGAATGGAGGCGTCATATTATCCATCATATCAACAAATAATTTCTGCGTTACTTTGTCCCACGACTTTATAATTTCCTGTTTGGCCAATTCGGACGAACGAAGTTGCCCGCTCTGCGTAACAGTGTTATTGTTCAGGTCGATTTGATTAACAAACTTATCAGATATTGGCGCGACAAGATTGACTGCGGCAGGGACAAGTGATGCCGCCATTGGCATAACGATTTGTTCCAAATAATCTGTGGAACCGCGCCCTGGAATACCCATTCGTCCCTGTGCATCCGCGGAATATACACTTTTATTAGGCAGATAAAATTCCACTCCATCTGGCCGTATCATTTGATACCATTCAACTTGTATTCTTCCTATGGTCTTATATGGTCCTGGATATTCTGACCCTGTAACAAATCCATAAATAACCGTTCCTGTCGGAATAATTATATTGCGTTCGCTGTCGGAGAATACATTTCTGTCGACAACCGCACGAACTGGCAGTTCATGTATTCTGGCATCAACACGAATATCACTGACTATTGTTGCTGGTATGGACTTGAAAGCGCGCATAACGAACTTACGATTAAAAGTTGTTGCCGTAGATATAATTGCATCATTGTTATCAGCAGACAAAGGCTTCAATACACTCTGCTCCTTAGGTTTTTCAAATGGTCGTCCTGCCGAACCGATTTGCAAACCACCCAAATCCGCTGTTTCAAGTTGTCTTGCCTTGTTGACTGCGCGTGGTACCGAACCAGAACCACTCAGTTGCGGGATACCGCCTTTTGATCGGATTGCTCCACGGGTAGAATTGACATGTTCCGCGTCCGAGCCGATTTTTTTATTTTTATCGCGCAGGTCGTATATAAAGCCGGTTTCTATATTATATTCGCCAGTGGGTTTTTGGCAGTCGTTGTCGGCAAAAGGATGCGCCTTGAAAGTTCCGTTATCCGGGCGAATAAAGAATGCTTGTTGACCTGACAGGTTGTATCCGACGAAGGCATATTTATAACAATCCTCCACCGCCGAATCAAATGAATAGTCATCTTCTAAATTCCCCGCCAAGGGTGGCGGGGTGGCGGCATCGCCGCCGGGGTGGTTCGATGTTCCCCCTCCAAGTTGTATTGGCTCCGCAACCGCCGGACTGCTTACCACTTCCTCAGCATCTGTCATTCCCGCGAAGGCGGGAATCTCAGATTGTTCAGAAACTATCGGCGCAGCCGGCTCCGATGAATTCCCCGCCAAGGGTGGCGGGGTGGCGGCATTGCCGCCGGGGTGGTTCGACTCATCCGTCGCCTTCACCGACTCCACATTTTCACTTTTAACTTTTGATTCTTCACTCTTAACTCTCAGCGCAATCGGCACGACGAATTTCTTTGCGGCCTCCGCGGGCGCGCCGACATCGCTGTGTGCGATGATGATTTTTGCATTGCCGCTTTTCGCGCCTTTTGCGGGTTTCCAAATCAGGTTAACATTGCAAGGAATTCCAGCGGCGATGCGTTGAAGTCCCGCGCAAGTATTGGTCATAGTCAAACTGGAATCTTTGGATTCCAAAGATACGCCGTGTATTGCGATTTCCTGTTCAGAAGAAATGACGATGGATTCTTTGACTTCCTGCCCGGATACCGATGCGATGGATATATCAGACGGAGTGGCTTTTATGATGGAATTGCTTGCGCCCAGCCCGCCGCCTTTGCCACCTGCGCGTGGTAGGATTACGACTGCGAATATCAGGAGTAGCATTGCGGCGATACCAAGTAGAGTCCAGCGCAAGTATGCGGGACTAGACTTTTTGATATTCTGAATATATTGCATTACATCCGCCAATTCTATCTCTCTAAATTCCCCTTCGCTGGCGAAGGGGTGTCCGCCTTCGGCGGACGGGGTAGTGGAATTCCCCGCCAAGGGTGGCGGGGTGTCCGGCGTAGCCGGACGGGGTGGTTCGCTACAATTACTCGCCAGGATTTTTTGTCATTACTGAATCCTCACCACATTGCACGCAGTGTTCTGGAACTTGGAAAGTTTCTCACACAACTGCTGCGCTTCATCAATGGACGACAGCGGACCTACTCGCAACCGATATAACCGCCCTGCGGACGCGCTGGTTCCAAGCGGCCCCACGCCTTGTTCATCAACGGCGAAGAACACTTTGGACGCATATGGTCCCAAAATACCTTGTCCGCCACCAGCCGAGAAATTCGCCAATAATTTATTCCAGTATTCGCTGAGTGCCTTGACCGAGGTGTCGGATTGAAGTTCAACGGCGACACCTTTTTGATTGCTGGCGATTATCGGGACATCTCGGTTTGGCAAGTATGCTCCGGCGGTCAGGCGCGGCGCGGCTCCACCACTGCCGATAAAGGCATCGTGATCGGTTCCACCACCGCCGCCACCCATCATCATCACGGGCGCGCCATACATAGACGAAGTATCAATAGTTCCATACATCATATTTTGATCCATCATCATTCCGCCGCCCATATAGGCATTGTTCAACGAAGTGTTGGAATTCATGCGTTGCATAACATTTGCCTCGGCAAGTGCCATCACGGACGCGGAGTCGGATATAAGGAATGGCTTGGCGCGTTTCTTTATGCAAACTAACCGCTGACCAGAGCGCAAGACCATATCGCCAACTGCTTCAACTATCAGCAAGCGGCCATCGGGGCCATCAGTGCGGAATCCGACCGGGGATTCGCCGCCCTCTATTAATACGCTAACGACTGGCCGTTGAGTCATTGCGATTACCTTGTCGCCGAAATCAATGTAAGTGAAAATTCGGTCGCGCCATACGCGTTCCGGGGCGATGACATAGTCGTCTGGGTTGGGGACGAAGATGTCGAGGTCAAAGCGGAATTCGGACGGGTCGATTTTCATACTTTTTATCCAACCATAGTCTTCGCCATCAAAGCTGACTGCCGGGGCGGAAGATTTGCCTTTGTTGATTAATGACTTGCTGCCGAATCCGTTTGAGCCATTAGAGCCGCCGGATATAAGACCCTGACGACCTTCAATGGTTATGTCGACTTGCGAGTATGTTATTTCGGACGCGTTTGCGGGTTCCGAGCGAAGATAGAAAACATACTTGTTTCCAGATTTTCCTTCAACGATCATATTGGTATCCGAACCTTGATTTTCTGCCTTTGGAGAAATAGATATGGTTCGTTTTCCAGTCAAATTATTTAGGAATTCGAATAGCGCATTGTTTCCGATAATGGCATCTGCGATTTCCTCACCTTCTGGAAGATTGATTATTGTTACCATACCTTGGCGTAGGCGGATTGTCAAAATTGTTCCTGGCGACCAAGATAGTTGTGCATATCCGGGGCGGGACGAACCGGCGGCCATATTGGCTTCGGGATTATCCCAAGCATTTTGGACACCGAATTCGTTGGCCATTGCGTTTGACGCGGCGAATAGCATAACCGCCACCATTAACATTGCCGTCAATTCCCCTCCGAATAAAATCTTTTTAACTTTCATCATTTGAACTATGCTCCTCGGTTGCCGTATCAAGGTTTTCGATTCTGTAATCTGCTACTTGCACTCCAAAGGGGTTATCCAGTCGGTCATTCCAACGAATGTTCCTGCTGTCTTCAAAGTGTAGTTTCAGTATTATTGTAGCCTCTTCTTGGGTGGTGTGTCCAGCGACAAGTTCCTTTATTTTTCGGACACGGATTGCGTATCGGTCTTGCCCTCGGGGCGTTGGATTTTCAAGGAAAACTATACGCGTAGTCCAGAATGGTTCAGCGGCCAGGACTTCCTTTGTCAAGGGTTCTGCGGAGAATTCACGAAAAACTTCTGATGTTGACCAGGCGCGAACACGGCCTGTCATACCCCAGCGGCGGGACATAGTGCGCGATGATGGGTAGACGCTGAGGCGTTCGACGACATATTGGCGGATGAAGTTTTGTTTGAATAGCTCTAGGTTTTTGGCGTCTGGGTAGTATGGGGCGACGGCTATGTAGCGTTCAGATTCTGCGGCGAAGAAGACTTGTTTTTTAACGAGCGGGAATAGTCCGTCGAGTGTTGCCCACAGGACGAATATGACGACGAGTTGGGCTGCGAGTGCAAAGCCCATGATACGGGACATAATGAATCCCGGAGTAATCATTTTGTATAGTTCTCCCTACTTTGAGCAAGGGTAGCAATTTTGGAACACCTAACGCAAGCATAAAAATACGGCTAAAAATTCCCCACTTTTCTTTTGTCATTCCCGCGCAGGCCGGGATATTTGTAATAAGTCATTGCCCGACTTGATCGGGCAATCTCGGCAAAAAATTCCCCTCCAAGGCTTGTCGCGCCGTAGCGAAGCGCAGGCGGATGGAGGGGTGTCGCGCCGTAGCGAAGCGCAGGCGGACGGGGTGGTTAGAAAATTTTCTCACCTTATTTAACTGTTATCCCAATTTTTTCCATAGAGGCCTTAAAGTTGGCAAGGTCCTGTTCCCATTTATCAATCAGTTCCTTTTTCTTTTCAGGCGGGAGTTTCATATTATCATCATCCGCCACCCATTTAGCTGATTGTTCTAAAAGCTCTTTCATCCTCTCATCAAAATAACTTTGATTCCATTCTGTATTTGACTTTTGAGCCTGCTCGGTTTGATTCTGATTGTCTGCTTGCTCTGTGCTTTCCGAAGCTTTCGCCTGACAATCCGACCATCCGCTCTTTTGGCAAACTTGGACTTTGTCGTCTTGGCAACTTCCACCATAAGTATTCTTATTTTTAGAGCCGTGCCCAAAAACATTTTTACCATCATCAAACCTAACATCGCAGCAGTGATATACTTTTTTGCCATCCTCTGGAATACATTTTTTTGCACCCGCATCCTCGGCCTGTTTCAATATTTTTTCTATTTTTTTACTATCTTTATCGTTCGCCCCACTTTCCGAGGAAACTTTTGCCTTTTTATTATTTTTACATCCTGCTTTTTTGTTTTCGAAGAAAACATCTTTTTGAGACTTGCATTCTAACACTTTATTGAATTCTGTCCTTAACTGTTCGGGACTAACATTGTCGCCAAGAAGAATGTCAAAAGATGTTGGACTCTTATCTCTCAATTCTTTTAACAAATCTTTGGTATCTCTCATGTCTTCTGCAGATGCCGGATATGCTATACCTAGGCATAATGACGAAATAATAATGGAGCGAAATAATGCGCGCATTTTCAACATTTTCTCTCATCTCCGCTTTGAATGGCATTTATCTCACATTGTATTGATTTCAATATCTCTTTTATTTCTATCTGTGTCTGAACCAAAACTTCGCTATAACCTTCATCATCCGCATCTGTCGGGTCGTCCTTTTTATTCGGCTCATTGCTATCTTTTTGTGTCTTGCATTCCGACCAACCATCTTTAAGGCAATGGCTTTGCTGACCGGATTCGCATTTTCCATTTTTATCAACGGCCCTGCCATTTATACCAAGAATATCTCCAGTTTTGCGAGAATATAACCAAGCACCAATAACTGGTCCATCCGTAGTAATAATCGCCAAATCCCCTTCTTTTAATTTTGAATTGCAGCAATACATATCTCCGCTTTCATTTGGCATTGGATCGGCAAAACAGTGTTCTAAATCCTCATTAGCTTTTTTTCTAAGCTCTTCCGCAGCGGCTATTTTTTGTTTATCTTTTTCTTCCGCTTTCGGAGTTTTGGAAGAACATCCCGTCCAGCCGTCTTTTGCACAATAATTCTTACTTCCCTCGTTGCACTTATCTGCATTTATATCATAGTCAATAGTTGCATTATTTTTATATTCACTAAGCCATTTTGTGCAATTTTTACCATTTTGGTCACAAACCTTTTCTTCTTTAAGATCAGAGTTGCAACAATAATATTCTCCAACCTGCTGTCCTTTGTTATTTTTCAGCTGAATACATTTTTTAGTCATTGCCTGTGCTTTGGATTCATTGGATTGTTCACAGTCTGACCAATGAGATTTGAAACCACCTCTGCCAGAACCGACACATTTGCGCTCATATCCATTTTTTTCACAGATGTCTCGGGCTTCCCCGATTTTATTATAAGATATATATGCTTTAAGTTCGGCTCGAATTTCATCATATTTTTTATCTTTTATTCCGCAACACTCATACACATAATATTCGTCCGGACGGTCATTTTGGTAGCCTGCCGCCAGACAAACTCCCCCATCTATATCCGCCTTAAATTCTTTTTCTAATTTTTCATCCTTTGCTATATTTTTTTGCAAATCTTTAATTTCTTTATCTAATTTTTTTTGTTTATCTTCACACTTTGACCATTTGCCGCCGCTTTGACAAGTCCGTTCTTGATCTTCGCTCTTGCAATTCGTTTGGTCCACACCACCCGTCCGAATATCTTTAATTGGATATGCTCCGGCTATTAATGACACTCCTTCATCTTGACTTAAATCACAGCAGAAATGGTAAATATCGCTATCCTTTCCTTTTACGCATTTATTTTTAAGTATTTTTTCAAGATCTGCTTCTTTTTGATTTTGTCCCTTGGTATTTTTGCAATCCGACCATTTCCATTCTCCACCATAAGATGAATTTCCAGTATCGGAGGTATCTGCGACGGCACTTCCTCCTTGATACATACAAGTTCTTTCTTGTCCTTCATAGTTGCAATCTATTTTATTGCTTTTGCCTTGTTTATATGTTTGCGCCAATCCTGCAAATTTTTCACCGCAGCAATGGGTTTTCCCATCAAGACCTTTCTTGCACGATTGCGAGTTTGCGAATTGTTCTCTTTTGTTCGCATCGTTCTTTGCTTGATTTTCAACTGCTATTCTGTCTTTCTCTGCTTGTATTTTCGCAGCCTCGTCTGCCTTTCGTTTGTCCTCAGCTACTTTGGCCAGTCGCACAAGTTCTTTATCTTCCTTGCATACCCATGTTTGGGATTCGCAAGTTAATGCCGCTGTATTTTTGCAAAAAGTATCTTTTGGATCGGTCAGAATTCCGCCGTTTCCAATTTGCATAACCACCCTTCCGAGACCTAATTCTAGCCTTGTCCAATGATGCCCCACGCCAATTCCACAACAAGTATAAGAGCCGGATGTTAATTCTTTGCATTTTTGGTCGGCTTTCATTTTCTTTATTTCGTTTTCGTTTTCCGCTTTTGTTCTGGCAGCTTGGCTTGCTTGCTGTGATGCTTGGTTTGCTGCTGCGGAATCGGCGGCGGAAAAATTGGAATTTGCGGCTGCGGCACCTTGATTATCATCTCTCGCACGATTGACCTGTTGTTCTGATTTTACTGGGCACGAACAAATTACGGATTTTCTGTCGGCCGATCCTGATCTAGACTCACAATATTTTTCTAAAATTTGTTTTCGCCAAGCATCCTCAGCCATTGAGAATTTAGTATATTCTTCTATTACTGCTCTTGATGGATATTTATCTGTTTCACTTTTTTCTAATGAAATTTGTTTTCCACATTCAGCAAATGCGATCGCCTGGGAAATTTGTAAATTCAGAGTTAAAAAAACAAAGGCAGAGCAAAATAACCTAATAGAGTTTATAGGTGTGTGTGTGTGTGTGTGTGTAGGTTTCTGCCATTTTTCATTGTCTCGCCTGTTTTTCTTATGTCTAATTATATCAGATTCCAATCCTATTTCCAAAGCATTTTTTCCTTACCCCCTCTTGTCGCGCTCAAAAGTCCCCTTCGCTGGCGAAGGGGTGCGCCCGCAGGGCGCGGGGTAGTGGTTAAAACCCGCAAAAAACATTAGGGGTATCGCAACGGCACGGCAGGCCGTCCAATACCAAGAAACGGCAGGGCGCGGTGGGCTGGATGCCCATAAGTTTCCCTGCCGTTCCGCCGCGTAGTGGGCGGAAATGACGCGGCGGGATGAAAAACACCCCTTATGTTTTTTGTCCTTTTATGTTATAATACCTTTATGAAACTCCAATTGGTGGCATTGTCCGCCCTGCTTTTAACAGCCTGTGATGTGCGGGAAAAGATTACCGGGCGCGCCACAGAACCCGACCGCGCCACTGGCGACTTTTGGGAAATTCCCCTCCAAGGTGGAGGGGTGCCGCGTAGCGGCGGGGTGGTTGAGGATTACGGCACATTCCAACCCACATACCTTGCAACGGCTAACCCAAGCGAATACCACCAAACGGCGAATATGGCGGATTATATTCCACCAACCCCACCTGCGCCGGTCATAACGCAGGATGAAGAGCCCGAAGATACATTGCTAGTGCCGAAACGCGCCGCGCCGACACCTGCGCCTGCTGCGGTCGCGCCCAAACAAGATTTGATCAAGGTCGCACCGGGCGACACGCTTTATTCCATTTCGCGGAAATATAATGTGCCACTCCGCGACCTTATTACATCGAACAAGTTGGAAGCACCTTACGCGTTGAAACCGGGGCAAACGCTTTATATGCCATCTCAGTTTGTGCATACGGTTGCGAAGGGCGAAACGCTGTATAGCATTTCGCGGCTGTATCAAATGGATACGAATAGTTTGGCTACGATGAATAGTTTGAAGGAGCCGTATTCGCTGAAAGTTGGTCAAAAACTCATCCTCCCCGCCCAGATTCAGTTAACAGATACTAAGTCCCCTTCGTCTGGCGAAGGAAATAATAAGTCATCCTCCGACTTGATCGGGGGATCTCGGCCGACTTCTCCTGCCCCCGTAGCCGGGGGCGGGATGTCCGGCCCTGCCGGACAGGGTGGGGGTAATGTCCCCGCGGCAGAACCCACCCGCACACCCGAACCAAAGGTCGTGAAGAAATCCACACCGGTTTCAAGCCTGGCCAAGGCACCCGCACGGAGCAGTAGTAAGTTTGCCTGGCCAATCCGCGGGACAATACTCTCGCCATTCGGGGCGAAACCGAATGGCCTTTATAATGACGGAATTAATATCAAAGGCACCAAGGGCGCACCGGTTTCGGCGGCGGAAAACGGAGTTGTCGCATACGCCGGGAACGAGATAAAAGGTTTAGGCAACCTCGTCATAATTAAACACGCGGATGGCTTTATGAGCGTGTATGCCCATCTTGACACGATATTGGTTGAACGCGGGAAACAAGTATCAGTTGGCGCGAAAATCGGCTCAGTCGGACAAACGGGCAAGGTCAATTCACCACAATTACACTTCGAAGTCCGTAAAGGCACGAAAGCCTTCAACCCCACCAGTTATCTCCGATAAAGTCCCCTTCGCTGGCGAAGGGGTGGATGCCGAAGGCAGACGGGGTAGTGGTAATAAAAAATAGCAGCCAACAATATAATTAAAACAAATTTTTAACAAGTGCCAAAATTTCTTTCTGAGGAATTCCTAGTGCTTTGCATACATCTATCAGTTCCACGACATCCAGTCGTCTATCCTTGACTTCAAATCTTGAAACATAAGATCGGGGCACTTTTAAGATCTCGGCCAATTGGCGTTGAGTTATACCTTTGGCTATGCGAAAACTTACCACTTGTTTAATCAAGTGTTTATATCTGTCATCAAAAATCGTTTTTGCCCTCATAATGAGGACATACTACTCGTCTTGACTTATGCACTCATATTGCGGGCGAATTGTATTGACCGCGTTGGAATAAAAACCTATAATTGCACTCAATATGCGGGCATACCGCCCCATATAAACTTAATAACAAAACCAAAGGATTGTAAAATGAAAAAGTTAATTTTGTTATTACCATTTATGCTTGCCTCCTGTGGTGGAGGCTTGTTCAGCTATCCCAATGATCCCAACAAACTTCCGCAAATTTCAAGGGTAAGCACGGCAACGGCGGCCAACAATGCGAAAATAACAGGAATGGTGTCCGAGATAGGCGTTGATACCGAAGGCAATCATACCAATTTGGCGCGTTCTGCATCCGGCACGGCCAATATAAGTGGCAAGACATATAAATTATACAGATTAGATGACGCCAATTTCAAGGCTGCAATGGGCAATGGAAAGCCCGACACAATGAAATTTGTTATTGATAAGAACGGAAAAATAACTGGCATTCATTTTGTTGAAGAAGCCGTTTTCAAAGGCGAATTGAAACGACAAAATGACACAGGCAATTTTATAGTTAACGCGGCGGCGAACGGAAATGCGACAGGTTCTTTTGCTTATGACAGCATTGGGAAACAACTTGGACTTTCGTATTCAGATTTTGGAACGATGACTTTCAACGGATCTGTTGGCGGAGAAAATTTTACCAATGTCAAAGTTCCTTTTGCTGGCGGATATGAAATAAAAAAAATTAACAAAGGCGATATTGCCGGCGAAGCAAAATTTACAGGACGAGCCATAGGATATATTGAAGCACAAGGCCAGGGTCTGCACAACCTTATCCCTGCGAGCGCAAAAAATGCCACTCTTACATTTAACGCGGGCAAGGAAACCTTGGAAGCGAATTTCAGCAACTGGTATGATGTGAAGATTAGCACATTTGCCTACAATGATATTTCCGTGCAGTTTATCGGCAACGGGAAAAACGCGCCACAGGCATATAAAGATGGTTTTACTACAAATGAAGGCGATGTCAGATATTTTGACACAAACTATTATGGCGACAAAAAAATCCCAAGCGAAGCCACGGCATTATTTGAGTATAGCGTTCTAGCGACAGAACAAAATGGCGCGCCTCGGAACGACCCGAATTATGATTGGAATTTGACGCTTGGTTTTGGCGGAACAAGAACTCAATAAATGAAAAGAATAATTGTTGTTTTAATATACTTGATTCTGCCGACCTTTGCGTCGGCAGAATCTTCTACTACAAGCGAAATAACAATGTCGGCGGTTGACGCGCTTAAACTGGCGGGGGCGTTTGTCGAGCGCGAAGATTTCAATAGCGCGGAACAAATTCTTACAAAAATGCCACCGCTTGATAATGGAGTGTTGGAAGTAGAGCGTTGGTTTTTGATGGGCAGGATTTCTGCATTTCGCGGGGATTTTGACACAGCGATAAAAATATATCGTCGGATTCTTGACGCGCAGCCGAATCTTGCAAGGGTTCGCTTTGAATTGGCCGTTTGTTATACAAAACTGGGACAATGGTGGCGCGCGGATTATCATTTACGGCTTGCTATGGCCGGGGATGATTTACCTGACGAAGTTAAAAATATAATGAATTATTTCCGATATTTTGTGCGACAAAACAAGAATTGGAATGCTTGGTTCAGTTTCGGAGCCGCGCCTGATAACAACATAAACTCAGCGGCAGGCGGCGAAGAATGCGTAATGACGATATTCGGTTTGATGTGTCGACAATTGCCAGAACCGGAACGCGCGATAGGATATAACTTTGTCCTTGGCGGCAATTACGAATTCAAGTTATCCGACCAATGGCGATGGAAGTCCGAGGGAAACATTTACACAAATGCATATGACAAATCCAAATACGATGATTTATATTTATCCGCCAGCACAGGCCCGCGCTATGTTTGGAAATATGGCGATGTTTGGCTGGCTGGAATCGCTGCTCGTCGTTGGTATGGCTGGGAAGGTTATAATTGGTCAACAGGCGCAAAAATAGATATAAATTACGATTTCTCACGCAAGTTATTAGGAGGGCTGTCATTGCTCGCGTCAAAAAATATCTATGATAATTTCAGTGAATATATGGATGGCGAAACATATGGCGCGAATGCGCGGCTGACATATTACATAGATGCGGATATGTATATTATTTTGCGTAGCGGACTTGATAGGGAAATCACAATTGACTTGATTTATTCCAATTGGCGACCAAGTGTTGGCGCGGGATTTGGGATTGAATTACCGGCACGATTCAGCGTATATTTTGACACTAATTTCTATTGGCAGGATTATGATGGGCAAAGGTGGATTGTTAAGGACAATTCATTTTCACAGGTTGCAGAACATAACTTTACGCATAGATATGCGGTGTCGGTATCAAATAGCAAGTTCAGGGTTTGGGATTTTGCGCCGATGCTTACATTCAGTTATACCAGGCGCGATTCTAACATCTGGCAGCGGGAGTATGACAAATGGGCAATTGAATTTTCAATGCAACAGCGATTTTAATATCCCTGCCTCCTTGCTCGGCGAAAATACCCTGCCCCCTTGAGGGGCGGGGCGGTCGCTTTTATGCGACCGGGGGTGGGGGTTAATAAAAGCGGGTGGGGGTCTCCTGACCCCCACCCGAACATTTTATCAACTTAATTATACTTACTCAGCAACTTCTTCGCTGGCTGCTTCTTCTGCGACATCCGCATCGGCGGCAGCGGCTTTATCGCCTTTCTTAGATTTCTTGCCTTTGTTGTCTTTTGATTTATCACCTTTGGACTTTTTGGCTTTGGCCTCGGGCGCAGCGGCGGTTTCAACTTCCACCACAGCAACTTCTTCTACCCCGGCTTCTTTGGTCTCGACTACGACCACGGCCTCTTCAACGACTTCGGCATTTTTGTTAAATTTGCCAGCGCGCTTGGCATCTTTATTTTTCTCAAACTTCGCGCCACGGGCATCTTTACCGGACTTATCGGCTCTTTCGGACTTTTCCGCACGCACTTTTTTAGAAGTCTGGGCGGTTCCATCATTTGCCGGAAGGTTAATAGTGCAGCCTGCTGCCAAGATTGCGGCGATAAGTAGTGCTAATGATTTTTTCATAATATTTTCCTTTTTGTTTTGGGTTTGCGAATAAGATTTTAGATTATCTTCCTGCCCGGAATCAAGGATATTTTTTCCGGCGGCTCCACCCCTTGAAAAAGCGCGCGATTCCCACTATATGAATATTATCCAGGCGGGAACCCACCGCGCCTGTGGTAAAATATCTCAGTCATCACCCGGCTTGACCGGGTGATCTCGGCCGAATAAAAAAGGACAACGCAATGGAACCAGAACAGACATCTTCACCGACCGAAGCACTAAAAAAGTTCACGACGGATTTCACGGAACTTGCGGCGGCGGGCAAACTTGACCCAGTAATCGGGCGCGATGACGAAGTCCGCCGCGCTATCCAGGTCTTGACGCGCCGCACGAAAAATAATCCAGTGTTAATCGGACAGCCGGGCGTGGGTAAAACGGCTATTGCCGAAGGCCTCGCCCACCGCATCATCGCAGGCGATGTGCCGGAAAATTTATTGGGGCGCAAAATCCTGTCGTTGGATCTTGGGGCATTAATTGCGGGCGCAAAGTATCAGGGTGAATTTGAAGAAAGGCTGAAAAATGTGCTCCGCGCGGTCAAGGAATCGGATGGGAAAATCATCCTATTTATAGACGAACTTCATATGGTGGTGGGCGCGGGCAAAACAAGCGGCGCGATGGACGCGGGGAATCTGTTGAAACCAATGCTTGCCCGCGGCGAATTGCATTGTATGGGCGCGACGACATTGGACGAATACCGCGAGTATATAGAAAAAGACCCTGCTCTCGCCCGCAGATTTCAGCCAGTTTTCGTGGACGAGCCAAGCGTGGAAGACACCATTTCGATTTTGCGCGGATTAAAAGAAAGATACGAAGGCCACCACGGCGTGCGTATTTCCGATGCCGCATTGGTAGCGGCGGCGAGGCTGAGCGACCGCTATATCCAGGATAGATTTCTGCCCGACAAAGCGATTGATTTAATTGACGAGGCGGCCGCGCGTGTCCGCATTACGATTGCTTCAAAGCCGGAAAAATTGGACGAGATTGATCGCAGATTGACGCAGATGAAAATAGAGCGCGAGGCATTAAAAAAAGAAAAGGACGCGGATTCCAAAAAGCGGCTTGCCGAAATTGAAACCGAATTGACCGACATAGAAAAGCAGTCCGCAACTATGAACGCGGAATGGAAAACAGAGCGCGAAAATATGAAATCATTAGCGCGTGCGATTGAAGAACTTGATGCGGCGAAAGCGGAAATGCAAAGTGCCGTGCGCCGCGGCGATTACGCGGCGGCAGGCAGTTTGCAAAACGGGCGCATTCCAGAACTCAACACACAAATTGCGGAACTTGAAAAGACTAATACCGAAGACTTAAAAACCGTATCCACCGCGCATATTGAACAGGTGGTGTCGAAATGGACGGGGATACCCGTGCAGAAATTGTCCGCGGATGAACAGACAAAATTGCTTGGGATTGAAACCGAACTTGGCAAGCGCGTAGTTGGCCAAGACGAGGCTCTCGGCGTTATCGCGCGTGCTATACGCCGTAGCCGCGCGGGATTATCCGACAGCCGCCGCCCGCAGGGATCGTTTATGTTCTTGGGTCCAACTGGGGTCGGAAAAACGGAATTGGTAAAGGCGGTTGCGGAATTGTTGTTTGACGATGATGCCGCAATGACCAGGATTGATATGAGCGAATATATGGAGCCGCATTCGGTGTCGCGTTTGATCGGCAGCCCTCCGGGTTATGTTGGATATGAGCAAGGCGGGACTCTGACGGAATCGGTTCGCCGCCGCCCGTATCAAGTGGTGCTGTTTGATGAAATTGAAAAAGCGCACCGCGATGTTTTTAATGTCCTGCTCCAAGTTTTGGACGACGGGCGATTGACTGACGGACAGGGTCGCACTGTTAATTTTTCTAATACGATAATTATTATGACATCAAACCTCGGCTCGGATTTATTGTTGGAAGACGCGACAAATACGGACGGGGTTATGGCATTGTTGCGAAGCACGCTCCGCCCAGAATTCTTAAATCGTATTGATGAAATAATAATGTTCAAGCCGCTTGCGCGCGAAGTAATGGATAAGATAGTAGAGATACAACTTAGCGATCTCACCCGTCGACTTCAATCACGCGGCTTTGGTTTGCATACATCAAAAAAGGCAATCGATTGGCTCGCGGACAAGGGCTATGATCCGATGTTTGGCGCACGCCCATTGCGGCGTTTGATTATGTCAGAGGTTGAAGACAAAATCGCCGACTTGATATTGTCGGACAAATTAAAACCCGGCAGCACCATAGATATAGATACCAAATCCAACAATTTAATTATAGCATAAAGCGGGTGGGGGTCTCCCGACCCCCACCCGAACATTTTATCACCTTACCAAACAATCTCTGCATCCGCGGACAGCACCCTCGCGCCGGACGCAAGCACCAACGCCCCATCATCAGCAACACCAACGAATTTGTCCGCCGCGCCGCGATATGTAATTGCACAACCCAAATGTTCCGCGCGCGCCAACCATTCATCACGCACCTGTTCCCACCCGCCGCCGCGCAACGCATCCAGCCAAAAATCAAGCCGCGCTAACAGCACATCCAACACTTCATCGGGATAAACTTTCGCGCCTTCATCCAACGCGCAGGTGGTTTTATATGCCTTGATTTCAGGGGCGGAGTCAATGTTGATGCCTACGCCGATAATCATAAATTCGCCCGCCGTTTCCACAAGCGACCCGGATATTTTCCCGCGCGTAGTCCGCACATCGTTCGGCCATTTGATTTTGTTTGCGACACCGAATTCGGACAACGCATCGCTGACGGCGAGGCCGACTGCATAAGCAGCACGCGCATCACGCACATCATCTAAAATCACGGACACATATAAATTGCCGGTTTCTGAAACCCATTGTCCACCGCGCCGACCAATGCCTGCACTTTGCACAGCGGCGACAATCGCCATATGGTCTGCGGCCTCGCCGATTGCCACTAAGTTGCGCGCATAAATTTGCGTGCTGTCCAAGGAATCAAATTTCATCACATTGTATTTTGCCATTATCGCACCTTCAAGAAATAGCGGTCATTTTTAGATATGATGATGTCGCGCGGCACTGCCATTTTGCGAAGGGTATAAACATTTCCGCATACATTATTTGCGGCGGATTCGCCGCCACCGATACGCACGGCGATTTCCTCGGGCGACAGGCCGACCGAACCGGCTTGATAAAGCCAGACCAGGATGCGGCGTTGTAAGAATGATTGCGGGGCAACGCGACACTTGTCGATGACATCCATTTCAAAGTGGTTGATTGCGCGGAGGATGTTGTCCTTAATTTTGATTGGTTCTTCGGCGATCGGGACGGATATTTTTGCGATGTTGTTTACTTCGTTGTTGGTTATGGCCAGGTCGACGACGGGGGATAATTCTGTGGAGGTATTGAAACCGATCGCGCCGATTACATTTTGGACGACGGGGTTTTCGGAATAGATAAGGAAGTCTTTATCAGCAAGCATAAGTAGATTGTAAAACAATCATCCCAGATGTCAATTAAAAATCCGGCGATGGCATCCCTGCCCCGCTCGGCGGGAATACCCTGCCCCCTTGAGGTGCGGGGCGGTCGCTGTTATTGCGACCGGGGGTGGGGGTTTAATAAGTCATCCCGGCGCAGGCCGGGATATTTGTAAAAGAACCAAAACGGCACCAAAGGTGCCGTCATTCCCGCGGAGGCGGGAATCTCAAATTGTAAAATGCAAATAAAAAATTCCATTTGCACTGCCCTCCAAAAAATGTTATGATACATTTATGCAAAACAGATTTGTGATTTTCTCAGCATATTGTTGTCGGTTAGCGACCGACATATAAAAACTCGCGCACATTTCGCGCACAAAATTTTTCAACTTAGAATTAATTGATAACCAAGGGAGGTTGTTATGGACAAGAAGATCCGTGATTACAAGGTCATGGAAAAGATAATTGAGCGGATAAAGAGTTATGGGTTAGAAACGCCTGCTGCGATGGATAGTTATATGTCGCATTTGGTTCTGGCGCGGGCGAGTGCGGAAACGGCGATGACGGCTGGCGGACTTTATAACGCATATTTGCAAGGCAAGATAAATGAATTTAATTTAGAACTCGCCCGATGTTCATAAAAATTTTTCCCTGCCCCCATAAATAAATGTCATCCCGGGGCTTGACCCCGGGATCCCGCCGAATAAAATTCCCCTCCAAGTTGGAGGGGTGCGCCCGCAGGGCGCAGGGTGGTTGAGTTTTTGTTAATCGCACAAATCCCTTCGCTGGCGAAGGGGTGGCACGAAGTGCCGGGGTAGTGGTCAATAGAAAGCGGGTGGGGGTCTCCTGACCCCCACCCGAACATTTTATCATCGTCATCCCGGCGACTTGTCGCGCCGTAGCGAAGCGTAGGCGGAAGGCCGGGATATTTTGTCATAACCGCCGCGACCACATATCTACAATATACATGTTATTGCAAAAACATCGCGTCAAGTGTTTCTAATTTCTTGGTTAATTCTTTCTTCTGTTTTCTTTTTAATTTGCCTTTCAGATCTTCTTGAATCTGTAATTTTTTATCTAGGGCGGAATAGTATTTAATTTCTTCGGCATCAAGCCAATTTCCAAATTTTTCTTTTGCAGCAGCCAAGGTTTCGGCACCAAATGCTTGATTGTATTCCGGCGCACCACAAGTTTGCCCAATCTTAGTCAAAATTTCGTCCATCTCAGTATTTTCATCATCCAATGCATCCAAACAAGATTTTGCATCTTCCGCGCAATCCGGGAACAAAGCATCAAACGCAACCTCATCAACCGCAGTGCGGCGACCACTTCTATTTCGTTCCGAATATTGTAATTTTGCAATCGGCTCGTAAAAATTCCCCGAACCATAACTATTTATCGGATTTGAGTAGTTTCCAGTAATATCTCTTGTCTTTGCATATGCTTCCAACTCCACAAAAAAATAGAAAAAGGCCAAATTAGAGCCGTGTCCGAATTTATTAAATATATTGCTAAATCCGGCATTCAAATCCTGGCACTTGTGTATCATTTCATGAACTGTTGTATTGTGCAAATCTTTAATATCATCTTCTACATCGTTATATCCACTTTCATGAATTCCGAATTCGTTTGGATTTTTATAATTATATTGGCCTATATCACTTTTTATAACGCGCATATTTTCTTGCGCCATCAGTTCAAGAACCCATTTGTTGTCCGTGTCCTCTATTAATCGCAAGGCCTTGCGAACCTTGCCAGCGAATTCATTGTCGGATATTTCTATATTTATGTTATCGATCAAAGATGCACGCGCCGGCGAAAATATCGCGGCGACCAATATCAAAATCAGAGTTACACGCAACATAATCTCGTGCCCTTAATGCTGAATTTTATATCACCATTTCCGCCGCAGTTTTTCTGGGCTAATTCATTATAACCTTTATTTCTCTCACGAGTAAAAGCCACATCTCCCATTACATCCGCTCGAGCACCACCTTTTCCCATTTCCACAAAGCGCGCTTGGTCAGCAGCCCTATTTATTTCGGTCAGTTCACCATCTGATATGTCAAAGCAGTTTTGTCCATTCTCTTCATTTTTCTGTTTATTTTTGCATAGAGTTTTCGGCAATTCTTCCTTAAATATTTTAGTAAAATCTTTTTCATAGAATTGTCTGATTTTTTCTGCATCTTCACAATCATTAAGCGAGTTTTTTGGTCCAGTGCAATCAAAACTTTCATCATTGCTTTCATAACTAGTCCCGCTGCTATTACCACTCATACTATCGCTAGTAATTATTTTGGCGAAAGGTTCCCCGGGCTCTAATCCTCCTGCCATCGCGTTATCAACTTGCTCTTTTATAAACTCAATATAATGTTCTTTAAGCGGTTGGTTTCTAAATTCCTGTTCCTTATTTATAATACAGTCTTCATAATCGGAACTTGCACTTGCTGAAGCACCAACCACAAAAGCACCAATAACAACAATCACGCCAATTAAAACTTGTCTCATTCCTCTCTCCTTTATTTTTGCAATAAAATAAACGCGAAAGCATATACTTTTGCGTTTATAAATTTCCGTGCAAAAAATGGCTTATTAAATCTTTGTGTGTGTGTGTGTGTAGGTTTCCGCCATTTTTCGCCCTTTTGGTTGGATTTATTATATCAGATTTTTATCCCAATTCCAAATCCCAAAAATCCCTGCCCCCGCCGGGGTCCCCGCGAACTTCGTTCGTGGGGTGGCTTTGAGGGGCGAGGCGGTCGCTTTTATGCGACCGGGGGTGGGGGTAAATTTTACACAAACAAATCTTTCACGAACTTTGCATTTTCGGTAATGAATTTGAATCGGAATTCGGGCTTTTTACCCATTAAATTTGCGACCAACACCTTGGTTTTCTCGGTATCTTCTTGTCCCTCTTCGGTCTTCGGCGGCAATTCAACGCGAATCAGACGGCGCGTTTTCGGATCCATTGTCGTCTCTTTCAGTTGCCCGGACATCATTTCACCAAGTCCCTTAAACCGCGAAATTTCAATTTTCTTGTTCTTGTATTTTCCGGCTTTCAATTCTTCCAAACTTTCATCCGTGTCGACATAAATGGATTCCGACCCGCAGGTCAACTTGTAAAGCGGCGGGCAAGACAAATACAAATGCCCGTCTTCAATCATCTGCGGCATATATTGATAGAAAAATGTCATAAGCAAACTAGCGATATGCGACCCGTCCACATCAGCATCAGTCATCATAATAATTTTTTCATAACGAAGTTTGTCGGCATCATAATTGTCTTTCGTTCCGGCACCAAGAGTTTCAATCAAATCGCTCAACTCTTTGTTCCCGTCAAACTTTTCATCCGAATGCGTCAGAACATTTAATATCTTTCCGCGCAAAGGCAGTATGGCCTGCAACTCGCGGTTTCGCGCTTGTTTGGCAGTGCCGCCCGCGGATTCGCCCTCAACAATAAAAAGTTCCGTGCCGTCAATGTGATGCTTAGAGCAGTCGGCAAGTTTGCTCGGCAACCGCAATTTCTTGGACGGCGTTTTCCGCGCAATGTCCTTGGCTTTTCTAACTTTGATTCGCGCCTCGGCCAACTGGTTGATGAACGCAAGCATCGCGTTCGATGTCTTTGGATCAGAACCCAGGAACAGGTCAAACGGATCGCGCACCGCGGTTTCCACATACTTAATAATTTCCGGGTTGGAAAGTTTTTCTTTGGTCTGCCCTAAAAATTGCGGCGTCTTATAGAACAAAGAAATAATCGCGCAGGCGGAATCGAAAACATCTTCGGCGGTTATGTTGGCCGCGCCCTTGTCGCCAATTTTCTCAGCATAGTTTTTCAACCCGCGAGCGATTGCAGACTTGAACCCGCTTTCGTGAGTGCCGCCGTCGGTGGTGGCGATTGTGTTGCAATATGAATTCAGAAATCCGTCATCGGACGCCGCGCCATTTTCGTCAGTCAGCCAAGTTATCGCAAATTCCAAACTGCCCGAATCGTCCGGGAATGGAATTGTTGCCGAGAAAATTTTTGGGGTCAGACGAACCTTGTCCGCGGTGGTCTGTTCCAAAAAGTCCGACACGCCATTTGGAAAATAGAATTCGTCTTTTTCCGGAACGGCCATATCTTCGGTGATAAGTTTCGGATTGCAAAGCCACGAAATTTTCACGCCGCGCGATAGGAATGCTTTCGCGCGCGCACGCCGATAAAGCCAAACTGGGCGGAACGCCGCACCCGCGCCAAAGATTTCCGTATCAATCGTAAAGCGGACGGAAGTGCCGTGTTCGGATGTTTTCTCGCCGCGTTCAATCTGACCGATTGTTTTCCCGCGCGAGAACCGAATAGTCCAGAAATACCCGTCCCGCGCCACGCGCACGATTGTTTCCTTGGACAAGGCGTTGACGATTGACGAACCGACTCCGTGCAACCCGCCGGATGTTTTGTAGACATTGTTGTTGAACTTCCCGCCCGAATGAAGCATTGTAAAGATGATTTCCAACGCGGATTTTCCGGGAAATTTTGGGTGCATATCGACTGGGATTCCGCGCCCGTTGTCGGAAATTTCGATGGTTTTTGCGTCGATAAGGTTTATTTCAATTTGGTCAGCGAAACCGGCGACGACCTCGTCGATGCAGTTGTCCAGGATTTCGGTGGGCAGGTGATGCCAAGCCTTTTCGTCAGTGCCGCCGATATACATACCGGGGCGTAGACGGACGGGGTCTAAACCCTCTAAGACCTGAATATCTGACGCGTTATAAGATTGGTTTGCATTTGCCATAGAGGGCATAATAAAGATTTATTGCGATTGTGTCAATCCCCGCCGAAAATTCCCCACCATTTTTTTGTCAGCCCCGCGCAGGCGGGGCTAGGGCTAAAAACCGCGGGCACAGCCCGCCAAAATAAATAAGTCATCCCCCGGCTTGACCGGGGGATCTCGGCAAAATAAAATTCCCCTCTCATGTGGAGGGGTGTCGCGGCCGCGGCTCACTTCGTGAGCCGGGACGGACGGGGTGGTTGGTGCCTACAAACCCACCACCCTTTATAGTCAATCGCGCCTATTCTTTCTCTCACTATCAATAGCCCTTTTTAAGGCCTTTTTCATTTCTTCTTTTGGATCTACCATCGACATAGGCATAGACATAGGCATACTAGGTATCATTTTCACGATTCCTTCGCGGGCACCCTTGCTGACAACTTCTGAATTAGGTATTATTGGCGGCACGGCATCCTTAGGCATAATTGGCGGCACGGCATCCTTAGGCATAATTGGCGACGCAATCTTTAAGTCATCTCTTGTATCAGGTTTTCTTTTTTTAATCTCAACTTTTGAATTATTAAAATCCGTCATTTTCTTTTCCTTTGGTTTTATTTATTTCAGTTTTCTCTCTTCCTCAATTTCTTTCTAACCACCCACCTCTTCCACTCGTCATTCCCGCGAAGGCGGGAATCTCAAATTGTATATTTCCTTTTCTAATTCCCCGGAATGTGGCGGGGTGTCGCGCCGTAGCAAAGCGTAGGCGGACGGGGTGGTTCGACTTTCCCCACTGATAAGTGGGGGTTAAAATAAACTAAGCGCGATTGCTGATGCAATCGCGCTTAAAAAATTCCGTGCAAAATTTGGCTTATTAGAGTTTAGATGTGTGTGTGTGTGTGTGTGTGTAGGTTTCTGCCATTTTTCGCCCCTTTGTGTAAATTTATTATATCAGATTTCCCCCTCAATTTCAAATCCCAAAAATCCCCCACTTGACAAATCGCCCGAAAACCTATAATATAATCATCAGTCAAAGGAACACGAATGATTTCGTCTGTGAAATCTTTACAACTTTCTAAAACCGCTTTCAGCGGACTTTGGCTATTTTTCCTTGTTTTTATTGCATAACCTTTACGCGGGTTTTGATGGCTTTTTGTGCGTAAAGGGATATTAAAAGCCACGCCGCCCTCACATTTTGCACAGAAAAAAACAGGAAAAGATTATGCAAACAGACATATATAAATACACGCCGGAATTGGCCAAGATGGCCGCCGCGCCCACGCTTAAAAATCATTACGATACCGCATTTCGGAATATCAACGCCATCAGCGCGGCGGATTTCCCAGACCGCCCGCTGATGCTTGAATGTATATACAACGAAGCCCGCCGGTTGTATCGGGATGCGGTCGCGCTTGATGTTGTGAATCAGTTGATTGAATTTCCGGTGGCGGAAACCGGGACGCATATCAGTTTTACAAAGCGCAAGAATCAGAACGGCGACGCACCGATGATAAAAAATGTTTTGCTGTCGGCGGCGTATAACGCATCGCGTGGCTTGGATATGCACATTTCGTTTTCCGGGTCGAATATAAAGTTGTCGAACGACGACGCGCCGGGTCATATACAGATCGGGTCGCAGATTATTCCGATCGCATCGCGCAAGACGCTGAACCAGAATTTCGCATATGGCTTTCCAAAGTTGGATAAAGAATTTTTGAATGTTAATTTACTGCACGCCGTGGAATATAAAATGATGTGGAATTCAATGACGAATGAGGAAAGGTCGGCGAACACAAAAATCGCCAGCCTATTCCAGGGGCAAATTTCCGATTACGCGTCGTGGACAAGGTTCGTGCAGAATGTTAAGTTTTCCAAAAATGTTGCGGATATGTCCGCGCGGGTTTTGCAGGATTATCCATTGTCGGACAGGACGGGCTTTTCGTGCGATAAGATTCGTGATGAATATGATCGCCTGTTGGCGGCGAATGAAGACGCGCAGGACATTTCAGATTGCGCGGCGTTTCAGACTTCGTTTGCGCTGTCAAAAATTTTAAGACCGCTTAATGTGAATCAAATAACTTTGGACTTCACGAAGATTGCGCGGCGATTCATAGAGCGCAGCCGCGAGAATCCAGAATCTCCATTCACCCGCGCAATCGCCGACCCAGAATTTATCAAGGGGCTTGAACGCGCATTTTGGATTGGAAATAGTGCGAAGATTGATGAAGAAACAAATATGCCGGGCAGCGCGATTATGATGGCGGCGTGCTTGTTTTCGGGACTTGTTCCACACGGCGGCCGTTTGCAGTCAATATATGGCGCGGATGTCCGTGATGCCGTGGCGAAATTTTGCCGCGGGACAGAAATGGCGGATGCGGTTCGTTTGATGCCTGTTGAAACTATGTTCACGCATAGATATAAATTGATGAATGGCGACAAGAATCTGGAAGCATTGGATTTGGAAGATTTGCACGCGGACGATCGCGCGGTGTTGTTGTCGTCTGTGCTTGGACGAAGCGGACAGAGTGTTGCGGAATACGCTGCTGAAACGGGCGCGCCGTCATTGTCGGAAAACACGAAAATGATGATAGAGAATCATTTGAATCAAAGGTGCAGATAAAATGTATAAGTTGAAAAAAATATCAGGCGAAAGATTTGTCGTAAATTTGTTTTACGCCAGCACGCAGAATCATTTTTATAAAGATATGTATTCGCAGTTTGGATTAAGTGATGCGCTTGTCTTGCCGGAATTGCACGACCGATTGATGATGCTTGCGCCAAAATTGCAAGAACTTGGACTGCGGCTTTTTGTGTATGACGCATATCGGCCGGTTGCAGCGCAAAGGTTTATGTATGATACCGCGCCGGAAAATCTGCGGGCATATATTGCACGACCACCGACAAGCGAGTCAAAGAACGCGCTTCATACGCGGGGCGCGGCATTGGATTGTTTTCTTGTAAGGGAGGATGGAACGCCGTTGAAATTCCCAAGCGCGCCGGACGCATTTTTTAATGGTTGGGAAAAAGACAAAAATTATGATGAATATCTGAAACGGGCGCATTGTGATTTTTATGATGCGAACTTGCCCGCGGAGATATTTCAGAACCGCGCCCTACTCCAAGACTTGATGCGCGAAATTGGATTAAATCCGTTATCATCGGAATGGTGGCATTTCTCATTACCTAACGGCGGCGAATATCCAATCATCGAAGACCTGTCTGTCGTAGAAGTCCTAGATTAAAAAGTCCCCTTCGCTGGCGAAGGGGTGTCGCGCCGTAGCGAAGCGAAGGCGGACGGGGTAGTGGTAATAATCTCAAAAAACATTAGGGGTGTCGCAACGGCTTGATAGGCCGTCCAATACCAAGGAAACCCGACCTGCGGTGTATTGTATATACATAAAGTGTTGGGTTTCCGAAGTGTAGTGGGCGGAAATATCAAGTCGGGATGAAAAACACCCCTTATGTTTTTTGACCTTACCCCTTAACTGCAATCTTCATCCGACCAACATTCTGATTGCGTGGCAAAGATGACTTGCCACTTTCCATCCTTTTCCCGCCGCAAATACACTGACACATTGTTTGCGTCTTTAAGCGACATATCAATTTTTTCCAACTTCCCGTTTTCAGCATTCATAACGCAGGACTTGTCGTCTGCGATCGTGCATACATTTTTGCGCCGGTTGACATACATATCAACGATTGCGTATTTATAGTCTTGCCCGCCAAGGTGAGCCATTGCATTTTTCATATTCTGCGAGTATTTCACACCGACTTTTTTGCACAGGTCGGCATCGTCTCGAATGACACAGGCGATGATGGTGTCAAAGACGCATATAGGGTCGTCATTGCGCCCGACGCATTCGCCGGTTGCTGGGATCATTCGCACTACGCGTTCTGCGAATAAAGGTTCTGCGGCACTTGCTGCGCCGGTCATAAGCATAGCGAAAATCGCAAACAATAATTTATTCATTGAATAATACTCCTTCTGTATTGATGACTGTGTTGCTGCCTTTTATCAGTTCAAAGTGGATATGTTGCGGAATATCTTTTCCATAGTAATGTTTAATGTCTTGGGAATATCCGATTATATCACCTGCATTAACGCGGTCTTTGTATTTCAGATTTGATTGGACATAAAGTATGCGGCTTTTGGTTCCGTTGTCATTGCGGATTTCGACAAGTTTAAGGTTGCTGCGTCCGCCATAAACTGGGGCGATTCTGACGACCTCGCCCGAGAATAAGGCGGGCATAGCGGTATTGATTGGCATTTCGTGTCCTTTCACGAAAAGGTCTGTGCCGAGGTGGTCTCGCGCGCCGTGGTCGCGTGATGCGCCGAGATGTCCGCTTCCACCACCGCTTTTTTCTGTGCGGATGGTAAAGCCGTATTGTGCGGCGATTTGTTGTGCGTGGCCGACATCGGACAGGCGAAGTGCAGAGATGTCTTGAACATTCCAAACGCTGTGGTTGCTGCGCCCGTGAAGTTGTGTCAGATGGAGTGCGGAATAAGAAGATGGCTCGGATGGACGCGGGATGACGATTGCCTTGCCGATGTCGGGTATGGAGATGCCGCCTTCGACCATATTTCCGATAAAGCCGTCTGGTGCGCGCCCGGATTTTTGTTGTGCGATTGCGCGGCGGACGGAGTCTGCGGATACTTTGACTTTTCGGCAAATGGATTCGTCGAGTTCGCCGCGCCCGCCATAGAATACGACCATAATTGGGCGCACCATTGCGAGGACTGCGAATAGCAGACACAGGTTGCGAAGGTTATTCATAATTTTAATTTTCGCGCCACGGATCATAGAGATTGCCCAACCTGCCAAAAGCAGTCCGGCCATTATGTAAAGGATGACTTGGAAGTTATCAAAGAATTCGAACGCGGATCGGACGAAACAGGATTGATCGGATATGATAAGTGTATCGCCGATTAATTCTGCGTTAATTCCGTTTTCATAAAGGTGCCGAACTAATTCATCATTGGTCATAAATTATAGTCCACTAATTCCCCTCTCATGTGGAGGGGTGTCGCGCCGTAGCGAAGCGTAGGCGGACGGGGTGGTTGGTGCTTCCCCAATCTCCACACTCAAAAAATATCTCTTAACGCAGGCGGCAACTCAAACTCGCTGTCGCCGTCGTTGGCGGGCTCGCTGTCATTCCAGTCAAAAAGAGAAGGTCCATTAACTTCGACCTTTGCTTTTCTTCCACGGCGAAAACTGAGGATATTTTTGAATTCGGAAAATCCGCGGGCGGTTTTTGATGCGAGGCTTTCGTTAATTTTATCCCAGTCATTTGGATTTATTGCGACCATTTCCTTGGCCAGGTCTTGAACAGATTTTGGAAATGCTGTTGTAGCGGCTGGGTCTTCGTTTGCGATGTCTTGGATTGGGGGAACATCGCTAAGGATTTCTTCCAAGTCATCGGAATTCTTAACCACCCTCACCGGCATCTCGTCATCCTCTGGCTCAAAAGTCCCCTTCGCTGGCGAAGGGGTGGCGGCGACAGCCGCCGGGGTAGTGGTAATAACCGGCGAAGACAGATTTCCCAAAATAGACTTTTTTCCAGCCGGGGCGGCAACTGAACTTGCAGCCCGCACGGCGACATTCTGGGCGACTTCGGCATCGCTAGCGTCTTCATCGACTGGCATAGCGAACAGCAACACATCGCTACCCAGTTTCAGTTGGCGGCGAATGTCGTCCATTGCGCGCTTTATTTCTGCGGGCTGGAAGAATTGCCCACCTGATATATATATGATTTTAGTTTTCATTTAAGATTATCCGCATATAGTTTTAACATTATATCATATTTTATTTGACTTAGGGCTAAAATTTTTCCAAATTAAGGGCTATGAGAGAAATCAAGACAGAAATTTTATCGGAACTAGACGACCTAGAAATGGCGATTGCGGCGCGGCTATTGGTTGCAAAGCGTTCGGAACCCCAGCAAACTGACCTAGAAACGGCGATTCTCAGTCGTCAGGTTCAGTCGCTGCGGGCGGCGAACGCGCGGGCGAACGCATATATTGGCGAGGCGTTAGTGTTATTGAAAAAGGGGAAGAAATGAGCACGGTCGCGCTAAAAATAGCGAATAACACATATGCGATTGGGTGCGAAGACGGACAGGAATCGCGTCTGATAGAGTTATCAAGGGTTGTGGATGCTCGGGCTCAGCAGATATTGGATCAGATTGGGGATTTACCGGACGAGACATTGCTGGCGACTACTTGCGTAGTTTTGGCGGATGAATTATCTGGCAAAGCGGGGGCGGACACGGGGACGGCGGCGAACGATACGGATTTGGAAGAAATCCTTGCTCGTATCAAACGCATCGCCAAATCCCTATCCAGCAAATAAAAGTCCCCTTCGCTGGCGAAGGGGTGGACTGCGAAGCAGGACGGGGTAGTGGTAAATCGGCAAACAAAGGAGGATCAAAATGATTTTAGGAACAGGCGTAGATATAGCTGTGTGCAGCAGGTTTCTTGATTGGACGGACTTCAAAAAGGGTCGGATTTTCACAAAGAAAGAATTAGACTTCGCGGCAGAAGATAATTGCAACGAAGAAAAGCACTTGGCGAAATTCTGGTGCGCGCGCGAAGCGTTTGTAAAGGCACTCGGCACGGGGTTTGATAAGGGAATTGCGTTCACGGATGTATCGGTTTTGCACGATGACGCGGGCAAGCCGGAATTGCTGGTTGCGGGCGAAGCGCGGAAATGTTTGCTTGCATTGGATAAGGACGCAAAGACATTTTTGTCCTTGGCGGATGACGGCGATTATGCAATTGCGAATGTCATAATAGAGAAATAAAAATTTAATAATCTGCGGAAATGAAATAAAGTCCGCAGGCTGGCGCAGTTTGTCCAGCCGCCGCGCGATTTTCGGCGGCAATAATTTCGTTAATTTCCAATGGTTTCCCCAGGCCAATATCTGCCAGGGTTCCGACCATATTGCGAACTTGATGGTGCAGGAACGAACGCGCAGAAAAATAGAAACTGACTACATCGCCGTTCTGTTCAATACGCGCGGCGTCCAGGGTTTTAATTGGGGACGCGGCTTGACATTCGCTTGATCGGAATGAATTAAAATTGTGGTGGCCGATTAATTTTTTTGCCTCAGTTGACATTAAATCCAAATCCAAAGACCTTGGAATCCACCACGCGCGATTTGCCATCAGGCGCGATGGTGCGCGGCGGCACAGGACATCATATCTGTAATGACGCGCCCGCGCCGAAAACCGCGCGTGAAAATCGGCATTAACTTGTTCCGCTAGCAGCACTGCGACCGGCGAATCTTTCAGATAAAAATTGAGTGCGCCGCGCAAAGTGTCAGCGTCTGTTTCTTTTACAATATCAAAATGTGCAGGCATTGCGATCGCATGAACGCCAGCGTCGGTGCGACCTGCGGCGACTGGTTCGACTCGTTCACCGCAAAAACCAAAAATTGCATCGGATAACAGGGCTTGCACGGATTGACCATTATCTTGCGATTGCCATCCGACCAAGTTTGTTCCATCATATTCAATAAGGACTTTCCACCGCGTCATTCCCAGCTTCCCTTGTGTCCGTTGATGAATGCGGAAAAATCCATTTCTTTTTTACCAGCCGGATGAACGCGCAAAACTTCCAACTTGCCGTCATTCAGCCGCGTTTCGGTTATTTTCAGGTCAACTCCGCTGTGCCTCGCGCGCACGGGATATGCACGAACCATATTGTGCATCCGCACCGGGTCGGAAAAGTCCGCGACCAACATTTCCTTTGTTATTTTTCTCGTCATAGTTGGTTCGCCGATTTGTTTTACGCCCGGAAATTTTTCAGGCGCGGATAGGTATTCCAAAACCATTTCGGTTGAAATTTCTGATATGCGTTTTTTCAATTCGGATTTTTGTTCGTCTTTGCCGATGGACATTTTGCGACAGATGAAAATATCTCCGTCATCAAGCCCTTCACCCATTTTAATCAGACATACGCCGGATTCGGTATCGCCATTCATAATCGCGCTGACGAACGGGGACGCGCCGCGATATTTCGGCAGCAGACTGGGGTGAAGATTTATGCAGCCCATCTTCGGGGCGGATAAAACCGCGGCGGGTAAAATTACGCCGTATGCTGCAACCAATGCAATGTCCGCATTCAGATTCTGAAACGCCACGACATCCTCTGCGGCGCGAAAATTTTTCGGGACAAAGACGGGAATGGAGTGTTTGTTTGCCCAAATTTCCGCGGAAGATTCCGGGCGCGTATAAACTGCGGCTACCTCGTGTCCATTGGCGCGAATGGCTTCAAACACGGGCATTGACCAGTCGGAATCGCCCATCGCGCTGGACATCAGAATGATTTTCATTTCTGCGCCTTTTTAACCTTGGACAGAATCATCATCCGGCGGAGTCCGCTGATCTTGTCGATGAACAGGACTCCGTCTAGGTGATCGTATTCGTGTTGAATGATGCGCGAAGGGATTCCCTCGAAAATTTCATTATGTTGATGACCGTTTTCATCTGTCCATTTAACGCGCACGGATTCTGGTCGGACGACATCTGCGAATACGGGACCCTTTGTTCCCAGCACTGACAGACAGCCCTCTTCCATTGTAATTTTTTCATCCGAAAAATCGGACAATTCGGGATTGATCATTTTGACCACATCGGCACCGATGCGCGCAACGAACATTCTTTTGTTCAATCCGACTTGCGGCGCGGCAAGCCCTGCGCCGTCATTGGCGAACATTGCGCGCTCCATATCGGACAGGATTTCGCGCAACTCGTCGTCGACGAATTCAACCCACAATGCCGTTTCACGAAGCACTGGATTGCCCACCTGAAAAATTTCCAAATCATTCTTCATATTCAACTGCTATTTTTTTGTTGGATGCGATGCCGCTTTTGTCGCGGATTTTCTCAAACCAGCCGGATATGTTGCCTTTTCCGGCGGATAATTGCCCTAATGCCTCGTCATACGCTTTTTGCGCGCCGTCAAGCCGTTTGCCGACATCCGCAAAATTTTCTGTAAATCCGACATATTTTTCATAAAGTTTGTTGACCATATCGACGACGATTTCTATATTTTTATCGCGCTTATCTATTTTCAGCATCGTGTCGATTGTCCGCATCATCGGGAACAGCAGAGACGGCGTGGCAAGCGCGACATTGTTCTTGAAAGAGTATTGATATAGTTCCGGGTCTTCTTCCAACGCCGCCAAATAAGAATGTTCTAATGGCATAAACATAAAGACATAATCCAGTTGCGAATCTTTTAATTTGTTCTGATATTCTTTATCGCCAAGTGTATCAATGTGTTTTTTTGTTGCCGCGACAAATTCACGAATATATTTTTTCTTTTCTGATTCGTCTTCGGAATTTGCATATTTCATATAACTTTCCAATGACAATTTGGAATCAATTACAACGCGCCGATTGTTCGGCAAGTTCAGGACATAGTCGGGGCGGACGCCGGATCCATCTTCACCGCGTGCGAAAACTTCTTTGGAATACTCGCGCCCTTCAACGAATCCCAGGATTTCAAAGATCCGTTCCAATTGGAATTCGCCCCAGTTTCCCTGCTGTTTTTTGTGTTTTAACGCGTTCGCTAAATCCGCGGCTTCTTTTTGAAGCGCGCCGGATTGTGCAATCATCGTTTTCATTTGTTCTGCAAAACTGATTTTATTTTCGGCAGTTTTTTCCAATACATCTTTGATTTGTTTTTGTAATGGGTCTAATACAACGCATAATTTTTCTTGTTGAGTTTCAGCGACAGATTTTTTTTGATGTTCTAAAAGTTCTGCGGAAATCAGTTTGAATTGGTCAAACATCTTGGAATGGACGGCGCGATTTTCCGCTTCTAATGTTGCCTTTTGTTGCAACACCACTTCATAGCGATGCTGCGAATACAGCCGCCCGATTAAAACTCCGATAACAAAGCAGACGATGCCTGCAATTATTATTTCAGTCATAAATCAAATTCCCTGGCGTAAATTTTTGACCGCATTGTCAAAATGAATTCGTCTAGTTGTATTCCGTTCATTTGTTTATTGTCGCGGGTGCGGATTGATATGGTTCCATCGGCCATTTCTTTATCGCCAAGGACGAACATATATGGGATTTGCATCAATTGTGCATCGCGGATTCGTTTTTGCATACTATCGGAAGAATAACTTTTTTCGATACGGAATCCGCGGCTTGATGTAAATACAGCCGACCGCGAAAGTTTATCCGCGATTTCGTCTGCATATTTTTGATGCGCTTCGGATATGGGGATGATGACCGCGTGGACGGGCGAAATCCATAATGGCAGTTTGCCCGCGAATTGTTCTATTAGAATTCCGATGAATCGTTCCAGGCTGCCGAACAAAGCGCGATGAAGCATTATGGGACGCTTTTTCTCGCCATCTTTATCGACATAATTTATATCAAATCGTTCCGGCAAATTCATATCGAATTGCAGGGTGCCGCATTGCCAGTCGCGCCCGATTGCATCCTTCAATACGAATTCCAATTTGGGTCCGTAAATCGCGCCTTCACCCGGGAACAATTCGAAATCGTATCCGCCGGCTTTAAGGGCGTTGGCGAGTGCCGCTTCGGATATATCCCAAATTTCATCACTGCCCAATCGTTCGGCTGGGCGAGTGGAAAGTTTTATGCGAACATTGTTAAATCCGAAATCTTTGTAAATATCCATTATCAGTTTTATGACTTTGACACATTCTGTTTCGACTTGTTCTTCGGTGCAGAATATGTGTGCATCGTCCTGGGTGAATTCGCGCACGCGCATAAGACCGGCTAACGCGCCCGAAGATTCGTATCTGTCCACCTTGCCGAATTCGGAAATTTTCATCGGCAGATCGTGGTGTGATTTTATGCCTTGTTTGAAGACCAACATTCCGCCCGGGCAACTGACGGGCTTGGCTGCAAATTCGCCGTCTTCATCACGGACTTTTGCATAGTATATGTGCGCGGCATACATTTTCCAATGACCCGAAGTTTCAAACATCTTGCGAGAGCATAGGGACGGAGTGTTGATTTCTTGGTATTCTTCACCTTCTTGCCGGTCGCGCATATATTTGACCAATTCTTGAAATATCGTCCAACCTTTGGGATGCCAGAAAACATTGCCCGGGGCATATTCGGGATCAAAGTGAAACAGGTCAAGTGCGGCACCGATCTTGCGATGATCGCGTAGCGCGGCCTCTTCCATAAATTTCAAGTGCGCGTCCAATTCGTCTTTGGTGGCGAACGCGTCAACATAGATTCGTTGCAGCATTTTATTTTTGGAATCGCCTTTCCAATATGCGCCGGCCAGGGTGCGAATCTTGAACGCATCTTTCGGGAGTTCTTTTGATGAAGCAGCGTGCGGACCACGGCATAAATCGACAAAGTCGCGGAATTTATAAATGCTGACATTTGCATCCGGGATTTCATTGATCCATTCTAATTTGTATGGTTGATCGGCGAACAATTCGCGCGCTTCGGATTTGGAAATAGTTTTTTGTTCAAAGCGACCATCGGACTTTATCAAGTCGCGCATTTCTTTTTCTATTTTCGCAAAGTCTTCCGGGACAAAGCGGTGGTCGGTATCAAAGTCGTAATAGAATCCATTTTCGATGGCGGGGCCGCCTGCGAATTTGACACCCGGGAAAAGTTTCTGCACTGCGGCGGCGAGTATGTGCGCCAACGAGTGCCGAATAATTTCTATATCATAAGACATTTGGAATTCCTTTTTTTATTGTTTTTATTTTACCTTAAAATTTCATTCTTGCAACAAAAAAAGCCCGGGCGAACCCGGGCGTTATTACCTGTTGAAGGATAATTAACTTCCCGAGGAGCGACGACGAATAGTCGGTGCTTTGGCTGCGCCCGATGTCGTTGCTTTTACCCCGGAATCCTTTGCGACCTTGGCGGCCGCGGATTTTTTCGCATCAGCCTTGGTATCGCCTTCCGAATTTTTAGCGACAACTTTCTGTCCTGCGGATTTGGCTGCGACATCGCGGTCAAGCAATTCAATGATTGCCATCGGCGCGGCGTCGCCATAGCGGAATCCGGCCTTTAATACACGGGTGTATCCACCCGGGCGGGATTTATAGCGCGGGGCGAGAATGGTGAAAACCTTTTTGACCAGGGTTTCGTCGCGTAGGAATTCGTTCAGTTTTCTGCGGTGAGCAAGGTCGTCGACCTTTGCCTTTGTTATAATTTTTTCAACGATAGAGCGAAGGTCTTTTGCCTTTGGGAGCGTGGTTTTAATTTGCTCGCGTTCTATAAGTGCCTTGGCCAAGCCAAGGAATAGTGCTTTTCTCGCGTTATAATCGCGGTTAAATTTTCTACCAGACATTTGATGACGCATATTTCGCTCCTTTTAGTTTCCGCCCTTATTGTCATACCGGGGCTTGACCCCGGTATCTTGCATTATAGGGATTGCGTTTTTGCCAAGACCTGACTTATCAGAATTCTTGAACATTAAATTAGGGGGATTTTAACCCCTGCCCCCCAAAAAGTCAAGTTTTATCGTCATCCCCGCGGAGGCGGGGATATATTGTAAGAGTCCCCTTCGCTGGCGAAGGGGTGCCGCCCGCAGGGCGGCGGGGTAGTGGTCAATAATAATTCCCCTCTCATGTGGAGGGGTGTCGCGCCGTAGCAAAGCGTAGGCGGACGGGGTGGTTGGTGCTTACCCACCCTCACCCATCATCCCGTCTTATTAAAACTGCACCCCGAACTGAGTTCCGATAGTCCAGACGGAGTTCGCGGTTTCCCAGTTGCCACCCTTATATGTATTCTGCGTATCAAAACTACGGGCGATATAAGGCATTATATCCACAGATTTGTTGACATTATATACAGCACCGATCCTGGCACTGGGCTTGCGTTGATAAAGGATGCCGTCTTTGCGGGAAGGCAAATCCATATAGTGGTCGTGCGCTGAAATGTTATAGAAAATATCTCCACGGATCGCCCAAGTTTTACCCAACTTATAAAGGCCTTGCAGGTTCATCAGCAAGTCATATTCCAACCAGTCAGAATAATAGTCCCGGTCGACAAAGCGGGCGGCGACATTAAAGCCCCAAGAAAATTTATCGCTGACATCGCCATAAATATATGTGCCGATTGTCGGAACAATGTTGTCGGCGGACAATTCGTATTTCGCTATCAAGTCCATACCGAACCGGCGGTTGCTAGAAAGTTGCCAGTTGAATCCGATTGCCGGGCGGGAAATGCTGCTTGGTTCATAGAAGACGAAAAGTTGATCCATTACGCCATAGTTGAGTGTCTGTGCGGTCGGGCCAAAAAAGGTTCCGTCTGTAATGCCTGCCTTGCTCGGCAAGTTATAGCCCAAGTTGATGCCGGCCAAAAATTGATTTGAACTCACTCGGTATCCCGGGTCAAGGGGTGTTCTGGCGGATGCCGCGCTTGCCACCATAACGGCGGCTATTGTTATTGTGATTAGTCTTTTCATATTGTTCTCCTTTGGTTGTTTTATTTATAAAAGTTTTGACCTAGGAATGCAAGCCTTAAAACCTATAACTCAGTCCCAGACCGAACAAGACTTGGTCTTTTGCGAATGTTATTGGCGACTCGGCACCGACATTCACCAGGCGCAGATATTCGAATGCGATGTCCACCGACCAGGCTTTTGTTATAAAGTATTTTGCCAGCCCGCCGAAATCCCAACTTTTCAGCCCGCCCTTTGCGTTCCATTCTGGGAAACCCCACCTTTCGCCTTCGCGTTCTGTGATTCCGAAATAAGTTTGATTAAAGGCGCGGTCGCCCCAAATAAGGGTCGTGTATAGGGTCAGATTCAGTTTTTTATCCAGCAAGTCGTCGCGCCAAGTTGCACCGATATTGTAAGACGCGCCGGGGTTGTCGTTCGCCAAACCTTCGGTTATACGAAAGTTCAACATAAACGGGTCGATTTTATATATAGTATTCAATGTGGCGGTCGGCCGAATGCTTTTTATAAAGTCAATGGTTCCGAGGGATTCGCCCAGGTTTCGTTTTGCACGCCAGCGCAAAGCGGGCGCGAAGATCAGACTTCGTGAATCGTTGACCGGGATGTATGCGCCTGCTCCGCGCATAATGGATGCGAATAATGGACCATATTGTAATTCCATCATCGGGAAATAGAAAGGCTCGTATTTGTTGGATCCTTCATATCGCGGAGAAATGAAGGCCATTGCTCCGACCGATCGTTCTTCCCATTTAAAGTATTCGATCATAGACGCCCGCGCCGGGAGGCAAAGTCCAAATAATATGGCAAAAATTATTGCTTTCATTTTCATCATAGTGTGATTATAATCCAAAAATCATGAATAGGAAGAAAATCTTTTTATGGGGTTTATATACATTTGCGAACTCGATTGTTTTCGTCAATTTCCTGGTTTATTTCTCGAAATGGCTGGTTATGGACGGCGGATTATCGGATATGGCGTATAATTTAGTGTTTGTGGCTGTGGCTGTTTTGCTGTTGTTTTCCGCGCCGTCTTTGTCGGCTCACGCGGACAAGTGCGGAAATCGGACGATTTTGCTAAACATTGCATCGGTCGGGACGATTTTGGCGTATCTGGCTGCCGCGCTTGCCGCATTATGGGGCGCGCCGGTGGTGCTGGCGTTTTTATTTTTGATTGCCGCACAATATTTTTTCCAAATGTCATATATATTTTACGACCCGCTTTTGAATGACTTGTCGGATAAAGAGCATCGCGGAAGCGCATCGGGCATAGGGCAGTTTTGTAGCGCGTCTGGAATGATATTTGGACTTGCGGCGTCATTGCCATTGGTGTCGGCGGGCGGAAGACTTGCGCCATTGATTCCGTCTATTGTTGCGTTCACGATACTTGCATTGCCGATGATGTTGTTATACCGCGAAGATTGCGCCGTTCGGCAGAAAGAGAAAATTAGGTTGGGTTTTGATTGGAAGAAATTCCGTGCATTTATATTAACTTCGGCTGCCGCGCCGATTTTGATTGCGTTCTTCTTTTATACGAATGCGTTGAATACGATTACGAATAATTATTCAATTTATGCGGGTCAGGTGCTGTCTATAACGGACGAGACGACTTCGGTTATAATGATAGTGGTTCAGATTGCGGCGGCACTGGGGGCGTTGGCGATTGGCTTTGTCGGCGATAGGATTGGGATTCGCAGATGTTTGTTTGGGATATTGTGGACTTGGTTATTGCTGATTCCGATGATTGCATCATCCAGTCAAATGTGGGTGTTTTTTGTGCTGGCAGGGATTCTAGGCCTGACAATCGGGGCAGGTTGGTCTGCGAGCCGAGCGTATATCAGCACGAATTTGGAAGACGGACAGGTGGGCTATGGCTTTTCATTTTATACGATTTTCGACAGGTTTTCGTGTATGGTAGGACCGGTTATTTGGGGCGGGGTTTTGGCATCCGGCGCGGGTTATCGCGCTGCAATGCTCTCAATGGCATTCTTTGTGGCAATGGGAATAATAATTCTTTTCCTCGGCACCCGCAAGAAGTTAAAATAATTATATCCTTCCCAATTTTTTTGTCAGCCCCGCGCAGGCGGGGCTAGGGCTAAAAATCGCGGGCGTAGCCCGCCAAAATAATAATGTCATCCCGGGGCTTGACCCCGGGATCTCGCCGAATAACTTTCCTGCCCCCGTTGCCGGGGGCGGGGCGGTCGCCTGTTATAGCGACCGGGGGTGGGGGTTTAATAAGTCATTGCCCGACTTGATCGGGCAATCCCGGCAAATAAAATTCCCCTCTCATGTGGAGGGGTGTCGCGCCGTAGCGAAGCGTAGGCGGACGGGGTGGTTGGTGCTTGTTAATCGCACAAAAGTCCCCTTCGCTGGCGAAACCATCTGTCGGCTTCGCCGCCGGGGTAGTGGTAATAAAAAGCCGGGCGGGATCTCCGAATCCCGCCCGGAACCCTTTTATCACTTTATTATTTCCGCACCCACCTCTACCATCCCGGTAGCATGGTATACCCTTTCGACCAAGATTTTATTTTTGCTTTTTTGGGAAATCAATCAAGTCGCCCAACACCCTTTCTACTACGGCCTCAGAAAAATGCTCATTAATAAATGCGGTTGATTTAAATGATATGTCTTCCAATGCCTTAAAATCGTTATATAGTTTGATCACCGCATTAGCAAATTTATCTGAGCTGTCTGCGATGGCAAGTATACCTGACGCAATACCTTCTGCACCAATGCTTGTGGTAACGACCGGGACTTTGTTGTATATAGCCTCTATAATCTTTCCCTTGATTCCTGCACCATAGCGAAGCGGAGCCACTACCAGCCTGCATTTTTGGTAGTATTCATCCAATTCTTCATCAGACACATAGCCAGTGAAAATCACGCCGTCCCCATACAAATCCTGCACTTCTTTTTCTGGTTTTTTTCCGATAACATAAAATTCAAGGTCTGGGATTTTATTTTTTATATCTGGAAATATGTCTTTCAGAAACCATTTCACCGCATCAAGATTGGGACCATGCGACCCGCCGCAGAACATTATACCAGAGCGATTAGCAGGATTATATGATATTCCATTCTTTTTATCCGTGTCCAGAATATACAATGGCACCGCGACAGCCGGCACGCCCGGAGCCAACTTGTTCACCTCGGGAATTTCATCTTTTGAATATGTTGCGACCGCATGTGACCCGGTCATCGCCTCAATCTCCCAAGCCTTATGTATTTCGGCACTTTTTAACGCACAAGGATCTTTTGTGATTTCGAAATTACGCTGTTCACGGACACAATGTATGTCCACCGCTTGATATATAATTTTGGCGCGAGTGTATTTACGAAGCAAAGGCAAATACCAATGCGCCACAGAAGGTCTGCAAAGATAAATACAATCAACAAATCGACCATTTTCACGCAGCCACATTAGGTCATCGGCATTTAATAGCACTTCAATTCCAAGTTGGCAAAGTTCATCGGCATATTTAATATACTCGTCGCCCTTAAATTTACTTTGCGGCATGAATTTCACATTAAAGCCGTGGCGATTGAAAAATTCCAAATACTGGCGTGCAGCTCTATCGCCGCAGTTGGTATCATGTTTGGGAACATTATTATCTATAAAGAGAAGCGTTTTCTTTGTTTTTGTGCGATCGCGCCCCCAAAATTCCTGGCCGGACATACATTGTTGATTGTGCAACTCGTTTGTCCACTTTTTGATAAATTTCTCTCTATTGTTATTAATTAAAATTTTCGAGTTGTTATTATATGATATGTTATTAAAGTGGAAGACTTCTGATTTTGGCTGGACGACTACTTTGAATCCGCTTTTTCGCACACGAAACGCGAAATCCACATCTTCAAAATATGCTGGACAGAATTCCTCGTCGAATCCGTTAAGTCTTGTCCATAGATCCCGCCTAACCATCAAGGCGCAGCCGGATATATAATCAACTTCTTTGACATATTTGACTTCATCCGAGTTGCGTTTCCATCCATAGCCAAAATTCCAAATATCGCAATTTTGATAGACAATTCCGCCGCATTCTTGTACAGATCCCGATACATTCAAAATCTTTGATCCGACAGCTCCTATCAATTGGTCGGCATCAATCGTTTTAACAAGCGAACTCAGCCATCCCTCGATCATAATCATATCATTATTGACCAGCATTATGTAATCGCCTTTGGCATACTTTGCCGCATTGTTGCAGTTTTTAATAAAGCCAAGGTTCTTTTTATTTTGAACATGAATGATATTTTCTATGTATTCTGAAATGTTTTTCGTTCTATCCGAAGAATTATCATCCGCAATTATTACTTCATAATTCGTATCTTTAGTGTGTGCAAGTATGGAATACAGGCAGGCACGGGTATATTTATATTGATTATAGACTGGCATAATTATTGATACTTTGGGATTTTCACAACGGGCAAAGCTAAACTTTTTCGGAACGCGTTCTCGTGGCATCGCCGTCCTTTTTTTATCATAAACATTATTCTCTATCATTCTGCCTTGTCCACGAGGACTCAATTTGCGTTTGCTTATTCTAATTCCCATAAAATAAGTTTCAACAGCATTGATTGATTTTTTCTTCATCAGATATGGCAAACCAAAGAAATAATATCTCTTGTCTCCGTCCATACAACTTTTTTTCCCAAACAATTTCATAATTTATGTCCCCTATTAATTTTTCAATTAATGAGTTTAACATTAAATATCGATGTTTGGAATAAAAAAATTGAGGACATAATTCTAAAACTTATTTTGTTATAACCTGTTATTCTTTTTAATTTCAATTTTGCCGCTGGGATATGTATAATTCCAAGATAAAAGGAATTAAAGCAAAATGATCCATTCAACCGCTATCGTTCACAAAAACGCCATCATCGGTCAAGATGTCGAAATCGGCGCATACTGCATAATCGGCGACCAAGTTAAACTCGGCGACCGCGTCATCCTTAAATCCCATGTCGTAGTCGAAGGTCCCACCGAAATCGGCGAGGACACAATCATCTATCCCTTCGCCGCCATCGGCACAAAAGGGCAAGACCTGAAATTCCAAGAAGACGACCAAATGTCCGGCGTCAAAATCGGCAAGCGCAATCGCATCCGCGAATATGCCACCATTCAACAAGGAACCCCCGCATCAAAGGGCACAATCGTTGGCGATGACTGCCAGATTATGATCAACGCCCATGTCGCCCACGACTGCATCCTTGGCAACAACATCATCCTTTCCAATGTCGTGCAACTCGCCGGTCATGTGGAAGTCGAAGACTTTGCAATCGTATCCGGGATGGCCGCCGTCCACCAATTCTGCCGCATCGGAAAATACGCGATTGTCGGCGGCGTCAGCGGAGTCGCAAACGATGTTCTGCCTTATAGTATCTCGGACGGACGGCCTGCGATTTACAAGACCCTGAACCGCGTGGGACTTTCGCGCCACGGAATCGGCAACGATGATATGCACGCAATTTATGAAGTCTACAAAGCGTTGTTCGACAAGTCTGATATTACAAGTTCAGTTGCAAGCCGATTGAAAGAAATTCGGAAAAAGGTAAAGGATAGTCCGTATGCAATGGACGCGCTTGATTTTATAGAGAATCGGTCGAAGCGCGGCGCAACCGATTTTTCTAAACGCGAATGAACAACAAAATCAAAATTTTCATAATGGCTGGTGAAGCATCTGGCGATGTGCTTGGCGCGTCAGTTATGCGTAGTTTCGGCAATCAAGCAGAATTCCGCGGCATCGGCGGAATGAATATGACTTCGGCGGGACTTAAATCAATTTTCCCAATGGCCGATTTGTCCGTTATGGGATTGTCCGCAGTTATCGCAAGAATTTGGACATTGCTCCGCCGTATTCGGCAAGCCGCAGACGCAATTAAAAAATGGAATCCCGATGTCGTGCTGTCCATAGATTCGCCCGGCTTTGCCAAGGCAGTCGCAAAAAAAATCGGCAAGGGCAATGGCGCGAAACTTTATCATTTTGTTGCGCCGCAGGTATGGGCTTGGCGTGCCGGACGCGCGAAAAAATTTGCGAAACTATTTGATCGGCTTTATTGCTTTTTTGATTTCGAAGTTCCGTATTTTACAAAGTTCGGTTTGCCGACAATTCCAGTCGGTCATCCTATTGCGGACGGAGAAATCAGAAACTTCATTGGTCGGAAACGCGACAATAAAATGATCGCGCTTTTGCCCGGTTCGCGCCCGGCAGAAGTCGCAGCGCATATGCCGTTATTGGGCGCGGTTGCGGAAAATTTTCCAGGATATAAAATTATGGTTCCTGTCGCCGACCCAGTTCGGGCACAAGTTGTAGCGGCTGCGAAATCATGGAATGCAAAGCCGATTTTCGCCGCCAGTCAAAACCGATATTCTGTTTTCGCCGATGCCGCATTGGCAGTGGTGGCAAGCGGAACGGCAAGCGCGGAACTGGCGGTGCTTCATACCCCGGCAGTGGTGGTTTATAAGACGAGCGCGCTGACATATTGGGGATTTCGTCTGGTATCAAAAATCAAATTTGTTTCATTGGTGAATATAATAATGGGGCGGAAAATTTATCCTGAATTTTTACAGCATAACGCGACTGCAAATAATGTTATTATGTCCGCGCATAAAATTTTGGATGATGATGCTGTGCGCGAAAAGATGATTTCAGAATTAGAATCGGCGGATAAAATTTGGTCGCTGGGCGGCCTTCCCGCAAGCGACATCCTCCGCGATGATTTAATAAAATCTTTATAGTTCCCCACCCCGGATCAACAGGCTCAAAAGTCCCCTTCGCTGGCGAAGGGGTGCGCCCGAAGGGCGCGGGGTAGTGGTAAAAAATTCCCCGCCAATGGTGGCGGGGTGTCGCGCCGTAGCAAAGCGAAGGCGGACGGGGTGGTTAGATAATAAAAACTTCCCTACCCTTACATCATCGGCATTTGTGGCGCGGCAGTCGGCTTATCTTCGGGAATTTCCGCCAACACTGCGCCAGTCGTAATCATCGTTCCGGCGACACTCGCCGCATCAAGCAGCGCAGTCTTCACGACCTTCGCCGGGTCAATAATTCCACTGCTTACCATATCAACAAAGTCATCTTTCGCAGCATCATATCCAAAGTTATATTCTTTGGATTCCAAGACTTTGCCGACGACAATCGCGCCTTCTTTCCCGGCATTTTCTGCAATTTGTGCCATTGGTGCCGTCAACGCTTTACGCACAATATCAATACCGGCTGTCTGGTCGGCATTATCGCCCTTTACATTGGCAAGTGCTGCGACCGCGCGGGTCAGCGCGACTCCGCCACCTGCGACTATGCCTTCGGCTATGGCGGCGCGGGTCGCGTGCAAAGCATCATCCACTCGGTCTTTTTTCTCTTTCACTTCGACTTCGGTCATACCGCCGACTTTGATTACAGCGACTCCGCCGACTATGCGCGCCAGCCGTTCTGACAATTTTTCCTTATCGTAGTCGGAAGTCGAAACTTCAATGGCCTTGCGAATTTCCGCCGACCGCGCGTCTATGGATTTTTTATCTCCGCCGCCGTCGACGATCAGCGTGTTGTCTTTTGATACGATGACGCGTTTCGCGCTGCCCAAAACGGCAGGGGTCAGGTTGTCCAGGGTCATCCCAAGGTCATCTGAAATCATAGTTGCGCCGGTCAGGGTTGCGATGTCTTTCAGCATTTCTTTGCGCCGGTCGCCAAAGCCCGGTGCTTTGACCGCGCAAACTTTCAATCCGCCGCGAATGCGATTCAGCACTAATGTTGCCAACGCTTCGGAATCTATGTCATCAGCGATGATCAGCAAAGATTTTCCGCTTTGCACTACTGGTTCCAAAATCGGCAGCAATGATTGCAGTGTTGATATTTTTTTCTCCGATACCAAAATTTGCGCGCCATCCATTTCGGCTTGCATTTTGTCTGCGTTCGTTACGAAGTAAGTAGATAAAAATCCGCGATCGAATTGCATACCTTCGACTATGTCGATTTCGGTTTCCAGTCCTTTGGCCTCTTCGACTGTTATGACGCCTTCTTTTCCGACTTTGGACATTGCCTCTGCGATTTTCGCGCCGATGTCGGAGTCGCCATTTGCGGAAATGGTTGCGACCTGGGCGATTTCGGAGTTTCCACCAACCGCGCGGGAATGCGCCTCTATATCCTTAATAACCGCACCAACCGCGATGTCCATACCGCGTTTAATGTCCATAGAGTTCATTCCAGCGGAAGCCATCTTGAATCCTTCGGCCAACATTTTTTGCGCCAAGACCGTTGCCGTGGTCGTGCCGTCTCCGGCCAAGTCTGCTGTTTTACTGGCGACTTCACGCACCATTTTCGCGCCGATATTTTCGACATTGTCGGCGAGCGACACTTCCTTTGCGACCGAGACGCCGTCTTTTGTGGCGACTGGCGCGCCGTAAGATTTTTCAATTACGACCGTGCGCCCCTTGGGTCCCAGGGTGGTTTTCACAGCGTCCGCGAGTTGGTTCACACCGGCGAGAAGTGATTTTCGTGCATCTTCACCCATCAGTATTTTTTTTGCCATTTATTTCTCCTTATAGTATTCCTAAAATATCTTTTTCTTTAATGATTACAAAGTCTTTTTCATCCAGTTTTATTTCAGATGCAGATCCGGCCCATTTAGCGAATAGAACGACATCGCCGACTTTGACGGACATTGGAATTTTGGTTCCGTTTTCATACGCGCCCTCACCGATTGCGATGACTTTACCACGCGATGGTTTTTCTTGGGCGTTGTCAGGGATAATTATTCCGCCTGCTGTTTTTGATTCTTCTTCTAGACGGCTTATTAAAACGAAATCGCCAAGTGGTTTCAGCATAATTTTCTCCTTGTTTTTAAGACATACTGGAAATATAGTGGAAGTATGAAAAATTTCAAGGGGTAAAAACTATGTTTGATAATAATTATGATAGGAATAATGTCTTTGCCAAAATCATTCGTGGCGAATTGCCATGTGATAAGGTTGCTGAATCTGAACACGCGATTGCGTTTCGGGACATTCATCCGAACGCGCCGTTTCATATTTTGGTCGCGCCAAGGGGGCCATATGTGAACGCATATCATTTTATTCGCACGGCGAGCGCGGCGGAACAATTAGATTTCTGGAAGTTGGCAGCGGATGTTGCGGATATGGCCAATGCGGATGGATTTAATGGCGTTATGAATACGGGAAAATCGCACGGACAGGCTGTTCCACACTTTCATTTACATATTTTATCAGGTAAGAAACTTTTCTGATTATTAAGTTGACCTTAGAAAATTTGGGTCTATAATCAATGCCCAAGGGGCAGAGAGAGCCAACTTAAAAAGGTCAAAGAAATGAAATTAATTAATGCTCATCTTCACGCCCGCGAAGACCACACAGCCGAATTTCGTGAGGTAATGCCAATATATACCACTGATTCCGCCGGGATTTATATGATGAATTTCCCAAAACCATTGGAACTTGACGATGTCAAGGCTGCGGTTCATTATTGTGCGAAGTATGAAAATGCGATATTGAACGCGGCGCGCGCGGCTGGAAATCCAAAGCACTTGCCGTTGCTGATGATCGTGTTGAACGAAACGATGACGCCTTCTCAGTTAGGAAAATTTATTGAACGCGCCCGCGCGGATGGTCTGGGCTTGGCCGGGTTCAAGTTATTTTCCAAAGGGCAAAGCACGAATGCGGGATACGCGCCGACATTGGAACAAGCCAAAGGTCTGATTGATGTTTTGGAAACCGAAGAAGTTCCGCTCGCGCTTCATATGGAGGATCCAGACGAACCGAACGCATCGCTGAAAGAAGAGGCTGCGATTAGCAAGACCTTGAAACAAATAGTGCACGATGGCCATCGCGTCCGCAAATTGAAAGTATCGTTGGAACACATTTCGACTCGCGCGGCGATTCAGGCTGTTACAAAATACAACCTCAACTATACGATAAATCCGGCGCATATGTGGCTGTGTCAGGAAGATTTCGAGATAACGGATTTGTCTGCGGCGGAAGAAACGCTCAGCAAAAAATATCCGTTCTTTTTCTGCAAACCGATTTTGCAGACGATGAGGAACCGGGATCTACTTTGGGACATTTTTGCGGCCGATCAGTCTGGGCGTTTGATGCCTGGAACGGATAGTGCGCCGCACGACCGCGCGAAAAAGACAGGGGACAAACCGATGGCGGGGATATTTATGGGCGGCACATTTGACGCCTATATGAAGTCCGCTACTTGGGAGGGTGCTGCGCCTTGGCTTGCGAAAAGATTGGAAAAACTTTCTAAAAACGCGGCGGAGTTTTATAATATGAATTGGGATGATTTGGTGGATGCCAAAAATCCGAATTACGAAGCCCTTGATCGCGTGGTAGATGTTCGGACATTGTCGATTAAAACACAGCGTGGCGGCAGATGAAGTCTGAATCGCCTGAATTTTTCAGCGGCGATTGGGCTAAAACGGATGCGGCGAATCTGGCGGCGATACGACAGGCATATGACGATGGCAAGATAAATTCGGATGCCAAAGAATATCTGGAATTATTGTATTCGGACGGGATGCGTTGGTTTTTCCGTGCGTTCAAGTTGCTGGGTCGATATTTGGGCCCTCCAAAGCACAAAATTTTAAGATATAATTTTGAAACTTTGTCAGCGGATACTACGCATCTTAAAATCAGTGATATTAATCCGTTGCATAATTATATAGTGTATCACCGCCTTGATCAGGATCCTGTTCGTAATCAGTTTTTCGGGATGAGCAAGGCCGGAAGGGTTGACCTGTTGGTTTCCAGTATAATTACTATGTTGATTTCTTCGCAGAAAAAAGTTGCTCGTGCTATTGAAAAGGTTTCCTTAGATTCCAGATATTATCGGGAACACGCGATTGCGATTGCATCGGCCCGTGAACGCGCGAAATCGGACGCAGAGTTTGATGAATTGACCAGAAAGATAATTCCGCCGTATAAAAGATTGAAAGATGTTTATCGCGTGAAGTGCTTGTTTGACATTATGCCTCAACTGCGAGCATTTGTGAATGGGCTTACCAGTTCAATGCCGGATAGGATCATTGCGGCATATGACAAATTTTATAGTCATAAGAATCAGCGCAATTACCGCGATTCCAAGATTATCATAGACATTGGGCAGAACGGGGTGGTTATACCGCTTGAAATAATTTGCCAGGTTCGGACATTTTTTGATTTTGAAAATGCTTCGCATGACATTTATGTTGCGTATCGCAAGGGGAATCAAAATTTATGGGATAATACGGGCATATCGAAATTGCACGAAGCGGGTGTGTGGTCGTATAATGAAGTGGTGTGCGATTGCACGCGCCAGTTGTTTGATCGGATTGGCTGGAACATATTGTATAATCAGAATAATGACATTTTTGAAAGTTTGTTTGATGGTTTTCCGCGTAATAATATCGCGCATTATCCACGGAGTTTGATTGATTCTATTAACGCGAAACTTGCCGAGAATATAGAAAGCGGAAATTTTGCGATTGAGAATGCCCCGCGAAGGATGTCGAATACAGAGTTAATGTTGATATTTGAATATATGGCGGCGTTTGTGTTAAGTGCGGCGATGCCATATGCGAATTCGATGCATAATGTAGCGGGCGATACGATGCCGACCAAGTTCTTTAATTTTGTTATGGCGGAATTAAGCGAGTATTATAAAACGCTTGCAAAGTAGCGGATTATTGTTATAATGCGTGTATGAACGGCATTCGCCGTTTGAATCTCACTTATATTTATCAAAAGGAAATACTATGTTGGTCAAAGACCTGAAATCCAAGTCTGCAAAAGATTTGTTGGTAATTGCTGAATCTGCGGGCATTGAAAGCCCATCGCAACTAAACGCGCAGCAGCTGAGATTTGCTATTGCCAAAACGGCGATACTTGCCGAGCCGGATGTTAGACATATTGGCGAAGGCGTTCTGGAAAGAATGCAGGACGGGTTCGGATTTTTAAGACAGCCAGAGGCGAATTATTTGGCAGGACCCGATGACATTTATGTGAATCCGGGATTGATCAGGCAGTATGGTTTGCGGACGGGGGATTATGTCCAGGGCGCGATTTCTGCGCCGGCGGATGGGGAAAGGTATTTGGCACTCAGCGATGTTTCGATGGTGAACGGGTTAAAGCCCGAAGAAATTTTCCACCGCGTTTCGTTTGATGATATGACGCCGTTATACCCGGATGAAATGTTAAAAATGGAAACGGAGAATGATGCCGAAAAAGGGCGCAGTCTAGCGGCACGCGTTATTGATTTGATTTCGCCAACGGGCAAGGGGCAGCGGACATTGATAGTTGCACCGCCGCGAACTGGTAAAACCGTTATGTTGCAGAATATCGCACATTCCATTGCGACTAATCATCCGAAAGTCAAATTGATTGTGTTGTTGATTGACGAACGACCAGAAGAAGTTACCGATATGCAGCGCACCGTCAAGGGCGAGGTTATATCATCGACATTTGACGAACCTGCGACACGCCATGTCCAGGTTGCGGAAATGGTTATTGAAAAAGCGAAACGATTGGTAGAGGGCGGCGAAGATGTGGTGGTGTTGTTGGATTCCATTACAAGACTTGGCCGTGCTTATAATACCGTCGTCCCAAGTTCGGGCAAGGTTTTGACGGGCGGCGTTGACGCGCACGCGCTTCAAAGACCGAAAAGATTTTTTGGTGCGGCGCGAAATATCGAGAACGGCGGATCGCTGACGATTATCGCAACGGCGTTGATTGATACTGGATCGAAAATGGACGAAATCATATTCGAAGAATTTAAGGGCACGGGAAATTCGGAAATCATATTGGATCGCAAATTGTCAGATAAACGCGTTTATCCTGCGATTGACATTACTAAATCCGGCACGCGTAAAGATGACTTGTTGGTGGATAAAGCGACCTTATCCAAGATGTGGGTATTGCGCCGTATTATCAATCCGATGGGAACATTGGAAGCGATGGAATTCTTGCTTGATAAAATGCGGACGACTAAGAGCAATGTTGATTTCTTCAATTCAATGAATTAATTTCATAAAATTCCCCGCCAATAATAATGTCATCCCGGTGCTTGACACCGGGATCTCGCCGAATAAAAATTCCCCGCCAAGGGTGGCGGGGTGGACGCGAAGCGGACGGGGTGGTTCGACTTACTTCTTCTTCCCAGCCTTTTTATCCAACTCAGCCATAATTTTATCTTTGTTCGGCAGGAAAAAGTCCAACACAGCCCAAACGACGGCGGTAAGACCCATTATGAAAGATCCTGCGAAAAGGGATACGACACCGATTGCGCGGATGGCTTGCGAATTTTTACCTGGTCTAACGACGGCGATCAGGATACCGAGTGCGCCCATAAGGCCGGAAAGTGTTACGATTATTTCATCCATAATAAACTCCTTTTTGTTTATGGAGATATTATATCATATCTAATATACATACCCAAACGGATAACTTTCCCCTACATTATTAATTCCCCTCCAAGGTGGAGGGGTGTCGCGCCGTAGCGAAGCGTAGGCGGACGGGGTAGTGGTCAATGTCATCCCGGTGCTTGACCCCGGGATCTTGCCGACTAAAAATCCCTCTTCCCAAAAACTTTAATTTGATTTTTATGATATATGATGTAAAATGCGGCTGTTGCGCCCGTAGCTCAGCTGGATAGAGCAACAGATTTCTAATCTGTGGGTCATAAGTTCGAATCTTATCGGGCGCGCCAACATAAAAGTGAAACTCCTTGACTTTTGCGTGTGCGTGTCGTATTCTCGCCCCACGATAATTCAAGTTCAAAAGGATTCAAAATGGGCAGACTTTGCGAAGTAACGGGCAAAAAAACCGAAGTTGGTATGAATGTTTCGCATTCTCACCGCAGGACGAAACGCACTTTCAAACCGAATTTATGTGATTTAAGATTCAAGAGCGAGGCACTCGGGCGCGAATTTTCATTGCGTTTATCTGCGGCTGGACTTCGCACATTGGTAAAGCACGGCGGCTTGGACGAATATGTGCAAAGCAAGCCGATTTCGCGCTTGACTCCGGAGATGGCGGCGATAAAGAAAGCGATTGCGAAAAAGACTGCCAAGACTGCGACCAAGGCGAAGGCGAAAGCGAAATAACAAGAAATTGGGCGAGTGGCGGAACTGGTAGACGCAGCAGACTCAAAATCTGCCGCCGAAAGGTTTGGGGGTTCGATTCCCCCCTCGCCCACCAAAACTCAGCAATTACCTTCCATCGCATCCTTGCGATGCACACATTAAAAAATCCGCTAATAACGCGGATTTTTTGTGTGTTTATACGCTCGGATTCGATTCCCCCCTCGCCCACCAAATCTATCGTCATCCACGCGCCCGGGGTCCCCACGAACTTGTTCGTGGGGTGGGGATGGCGGGGATCTCAAATTGTATAATGCGAATAAATTCCCCGCCAATGGTGGCGGGGTGTCGCGCCGTAGCGAAGCGTAGGCGGACGGGGTGGTTGGTGCTTGATAATCGCACAAAGTCCCCTTCGCTGGCGAAGGGGTGCCCGCAGGGCGGGGTAGTGGTAATAAGTCATTGCCCGACTTGATCGGGCAATCTCGGCAAAATAAACTCCCCTCCTACTGAGGGGATTTTTTTACCTACAATAAGAAAAACTGCCATATCTGCTGTTAATAATCACTTCGCGGCGATCATTTTTCGCAGGCTTTACTTCACCAATAACTTCTGCATCAACACCAAGTTTTGTTGAAATATATACAATCTCGCTCGCAACATCCCGATCAGGAGTATAAATTTCCATTCGGTGTCCCATATTGCAATCTTCAAACATAGATTCCCAGCCTATTTTCGCCTCGGATTGAACTATCTTAAATACCTCTGGCGTTTCAAACATTCTGTCTTTCACGACGCGCATCGGACGCGACAAATACCTAAGGACTTTGGTCTGTCCGCCGCCGCTGTTATGAACTATTCCAGAAATCGCCGCCGCGCCAATACCCTTGTCGAGCATTTTCTTTATAACCGGCGCATAAGTCCTGGTTGGCGATAGCACAAGTTTGCCCAATGTAGTAAGCGAGCCATCGCTACATCTGATGGAGTCCGTCAGATTCCGCGTGCCGGTGTAAGCGTTGGATTTTAATTTGCTTTCATAACTTTCAGGATATTTATAACTATACTTGCAGCTGAAAACTTTGTGCCGCATCAGGGTCATACCATTGCTGCCGCTGCCGCCGTTAAATTCGGTTTCATAATCCGCGCGCCCGGACGAAGCGAGCCCGACGATCAAATCGCCTTCTTTAATTCGCCCGTTATCAATGACATTTTTTTCCTGCATCCGGCAGTGCATAGAGTTATTTACTACGAGTGTCGGGGTAAGATCTGGCACATCGGCTGTTTCGCCGCATTGCCCGACGATGTCGATGCCATATCCGCGAAGCATTTCCAAGAATGAATTTTCGCCATTCACCAGTTCATGCACAACTTCGCCCGGAATGCGGAAAGTATTTCGGTCTAAATTTGCGGATAACATAATGTAGCCCGTCAAGCCGCCGACACACGCGATGTCGTCCAGATTCATAACGATGGAATCTTGCACAACGCCTTTCCAAACGGACATATCGCCGGTTTCGCGCCAATAGATGTAGGCCAGCGAAGCCTTAGTTCCCGCGCCGTCAGAGTGCATAAATTCCACCCAGCCGGGCTGCCCGCGCATCTGGTTAATTTTGCAGAATGAATAAGGATAAAGTCCTTTATCGTTATCTTTGGTTGCAGCGTGAACATCTTCTTTTTTGGCGGAAACGCCGAGGTCGGAGTAAGCTTGGCTCATATTTATGGCTCCTTTATATAGTATGAAGTTTTGCACAAAATTGTTAGAAGTCAAGCCATTAAATCGCAAGCGCGGCCGCGATATAAAGCGCGAAAATACCCAGATAAATCACCCCGCCCATCCGCGAAATTTTGCGATTATAAAGCAAACTGAACATCAGCGCGGCGACAGACAGCAGCATAACCCATATATCCAAACTTTGAATGTGCTCGTTGACGCCAAGGTCTGCCACTAACGCGCCCGCAGAAATTATCAACATAATGTGCATTAAATTTGACCCGATGATATTTCCGATTGCGATCTGCGGACGGCGATGGATGGCGGCTGTCAGGGTAATTAATAATTCTGGCGTGGATGTTCCAGGCGCGACTATTAATATACCGGCGAGTGTTTCGTTAAGTTCATTCATATCAGAGACTATTTCCAGCGCATTCATAAAATAAATACTGCTGAAATATGTTGCGGCGATTCCGGCGATGACCAGCGCGAAACTGGCTGTTATTTTCCAAGATTGTCCGCTCAATTCGGGCGATGATTTATTGTTTTGCATTTTATATTTTAGAATCATATATGCAGCGAATAGTGCCAAGAGTATTGCGGCTTCTGCTTTACCAATCGGCGGGAAGAATAACATAATTGCCGCCACGATTGATACCACACATATAAAGATTAAATCGGTTAAATGTTTTCGACCATCCATTATTATCGGATGGATTAGCGCACCGAGCCCAAGAACAAAGAACACATTAAAGATATTTGCTACGATGTTAGTTGTGATTACTAATTCGCCCATATGGCGCACGCCGGAGATTATGGATATTAATAATTCGGGCAGAGATGTTCCGATACCGATGATGACGACGGATATGATAAATTCGGAAACGCGAAGGCGATGGGCGATTGCGATGCACCCGCGGACGAGCCAGTTTGCGCCGATCATCATTGCAGATAAACTAAGGATCAAATAAACCCAATGCATAATCGGGATTATAATTATTCCCGACTCATTATCCCATCGGACACTATTCCCCTACATTATTAATTCCCCTCCACTGGCTCAATAGTCCCCTTCGCTGGCGAAGGGGTGGACGGCGCAGCCGGACGGGGTAGTGGTAATAAAAACGGCACCTTCGGTGCCGTCATCCCCGCGAAGGCGGGGATCTCAAATTGTAAAATGCCGAATAATTTTCCTGCCCCCTCCAAGGTGAAGGGGTGTCGCGCCGTAGCGAAGCGTAGGCGGACAGGGTAGTGGTCATAAGTCATCCCCCGGCTTGACCGGGGGATCTCGGCAAATAATTTTCCTGCCCCCTCCAAGGTGGCGGGGTGTCGTGCCGTAGCGAAGCGTAGGCGGACGGGGTGGTTAGACCCCTCTTCCATCTTACTTTCTGCTATCTCCCCTTCCCATTAAACTCACTAAAAAACTTTCGCCCATTGCGAACATCCGGGATTATGGTATTACACCCGTGCATAACTTCCCCCAATCCATTTTTGCATAATAATTCTCTGATCCGGCGTGCAATATCCACCATATCTAATTTTGCGCCAAATAGTTCGGCTTCCATAACGGCGGGATAAAGGGCGTGTTCGTGCGCCAAGCCGATGGCCTTTAATGTATCCAGTTCAATGTTTGGCGGGATGTTAAAGCCGATTTGTGCGATGATTTGCCCGCCATCAACATCGGGGGATACTTTGTGAATTGTGCAGCCGGTTCGCGTGTCGCCATTGGTCAGGGCATCGGAGTAAGCGTCTAAACTGCCCTTGTAGTTAAAGGGGAGGATGCTTGGGTGAATGTTCAGCATATTGTTGTTTTCGGTAATGTCGGAAGGGATGATTTTCATATATCCGGCTAGCATAATAAGGTCGAATTTAGGCGCGGCGTCTAAAAAGTCAAGCAGAGAGCAGGACAAGTATCCTTTACCGATAGTGGGCAGATGGTAAGTTTGGACAAACAAGCGGTTCATTTTGTCATAGACGCCGGCCTTGTCTGGACTGCGATTGCAACCTGCGGTAAAGTTGATGGGCAAAGCCTTGCGGCGAGCATATTGAACAATTGCTTCTGCATTTGATCCATTCCCGGATGCCAAGATAAGGATTTCTTTTGTCATTTATTTTAGTTTATTGGTCGGGGCGACACGGTTCGAACGTGCGACCCCTTGCACCCCATGCAAGTACTCTACCAGGCTGAGCTACGCCCCGACATCTGGCTATTATAAAGTCCCCTGCAAAAATGGCAAGGACAAAATACCCTGCTCCCTCTTGACTCGCCCTGCCATAAAAACCTATAATCCCTGCATGGCGATTTACACTTCATATTTTGCATTCGCCCAGTGGGTTCCGTCGAAGCATTTGATTTCGATTGCGGGACGCGCTCCTGATGGATTTTCCGGCACATCGTATAAGAAACTTGCCCCAAAATACACTTGGTGGAAAAAGTGGAAGGAAGAAAACTTATCCGAAGAGTTTTACAAACAGAACTATAATGAATCCGTTTTGGGCGCGCTTGATCCCGCGCAGGTTTTAAGTGAGATTGGCGATGACAAGATTCTGTTGTGTTGGGAAAAGCCGGATAAGTTTTGCCATCGACATCTGGTGGCGGCTTGGCTGGGCGCGGGGGTTAAAGAGTTGGACGAACACACCCGCGCTGCATTTCTCAGATAAAAATTCCCCGCCAATGGTGGCGTGGTGTCGCGCCGTAGCAAAGCGAAGGCGGACGGGGTGGTTAGATAAAAAGGAGCAAACAAAATGGGCAAACAAAAGTATATATTTATAACTGGCGGCGTTATGTCCAGCCTTGGCAAGGGGATTGTTGCTGCGACCGTTGCTGCGCTTCTAAAAGCCCGCGGTTTTAATGTGCGGAATCGCAAGCTTGATCCATATTTCAATGTTGATCCTGGCACGCTCAGCCCGTTTCAGCACGGCGAAGTTTTTGTAACCGACGATGGCGCGGAAACCGATTTGGACTTGGGACATTACGAACGCTTTGCTGATACTACGGCAAAGCGCAAGGACTCGGTTTCATCCGGCCGCATATACTGGAATGTGCTGACGCGCGAACGCCAAGGGGGATACGGCGGACGAAATATCCAACTTATTCCAGAGGTTACGGACGAAGTCAAAAAATTTCTTGGCGGCGATTTATCGGCAGAGGATTTTGTAATATACGAGGTCGGCGGAACGATTGGCGAGGACGAGGGATTTGTGTTTGTCGAAGGCGTGCGCCAGTTCATTAATAATGTCGGCCGCGAAAACGCGATTTTGATACACCTTTCGTATGCCCCGTTTTACCGCCCGAGCGAAGAGGTCAAAACCAAACCGACTCAGCAATCCGTCCGAATGCTGATGGAAAAAGGACTGATTCCACACATTATAATTGTCCGTTCGGAAAATCGCATAGCGGCGCAGGAAAAGAAGAAAATTTCAATGTTCTGTAATGTCAGTATTGACGATGTGGTGTCCGCGCCGGATGTGAAAAACATATATGAAATTCCATTAATTTATCACGATGAAAAATTGGACGATCGGATTTTGGCGCATTTTAATATGGATGCGAAAGAGCCGGATTTAACAGCCTGGCGCGACATTAATGCCGCCATAGACTCTGCGAAACGCGAAGTCATCGTTGGCGTGGTTGCAAAGTATTGCGGCTTTTCGGACGCGTATAAATCCGTGTGCGAGGCAATTGCTCACGCAGGAATTGCTAATAAGGTAAAGACGAAAATCAAATGGATTAATGCCGAAGAATTAGAGGGCAAAACGGATGCCGAAATCGCAACGGCATTGACTGGGATAGACGCGATGATTGTGCCCGGCGGATTTGGTGTCCGCGGGGTAGAGGGGAAAATTGCGGCGGCGGGATACGCGCGGAAAAATAATGTTCCATACCTTGGGATATGTCTTGGAATGCAGGTGGCTGTTATAGAAATCGCGCGGAATCTGCTTGGGATTGCTAATGCGAACAGCACAGAGTTTGCAGAGGATTGCACACCAATCGTTGCCTTTATTAACGAATGGAAGCGCGAGGATGGCGGAACAGAAAAGCGGACCAAGGAAGACGATATTGGCGGGACGCTGAGGCTTGGCGCATTCCGCACCATATTGGCGAAAGATTCCGTAGCATCAAAAATTTATGGCGGCGCGACAGAGATTTCGGAACGCCATCGCCACAGATACGAAATCGACATATCTTATGAAAAGGCACTCTCCGACCACGGGGTTATTATCAGCGGCAAGTCGCCGGATGGGGCGTTGCCGGAAATTTTAGAAATTCCGAAACACAAGTTTTTTGTAGCGGGTCAATTTCATCCAGAGTTCAAGAGCCGTCCATTTCGTTCTGCTCCACTCTTTGACGCCCTCATAAAGTCCGCTCTATAAAGTCCCCTTCGCTGGCGAAGGGGTGTCGCGCCGTAGCGAAGCGTAGGCGGACGGGGTAGTGGTAATAAGTCATCCCGGGGCTTGACCCCGGGATCTCGCATTATATTTTCCTGCCCCCTCCAAGGTGGATGGGTGTCGCGCCGTAGCGAAGCGTAGGCGGACGGGGTGGTTGACCTTTACCCATAACAAATTGTATAGTGTTCCTATGATCACGACCCTAACCCTTACGAATTTCCGCAATCACAAATCCGCGCGCATCAGCACCGGCGATGCCCGTCATATTATCGTCCACGGCGCGAACGGCGCGGGCAAAACAAATATACTCGAAGCCATCTCGTTTTTCGCGCCCGGCACTGGACTGCGTTCTGCCGAACCTGCGGACATTCCTGGCTTTGGCACAGCGGACGGCTTTGGCGTTCACGCGGAATTGGCATCGGGCGACACGATTGCGACGGCGTCCGGCCGCGGCGTGAAGATCAATGGCGAAGCCTCCGATTTTGCCGCGCTGTCCCGCATTATAAAGCCGATATGGCTGACCCCGCGCGAGGATGGGTTATTTTACGGCGCGGCATCTGACCGCCGCATATTTTTCGATCATCTGATTGGGACATTTTCGCCTGGGCACATTACGCATCTCGCGCAGTATACCAAGTTAATGGCGGAAAGGGGCGCGGCGTTAAGGGTGGGCGCAGACGATAATTGGCTGGGCGCGATAGAGGAAAATTTGGCGGGCGCGGCGGCTGCGATTGCGGCCGAGCGGGTAAAATACGCGGCGGAATTGAATCACTTTTTTGGCGAAGAAAACGAATTTGGGGCAAACGCGCTGACGCTTTCGGGCTGGTTGGAAGACCGGTTTGTTGCGGGCGCATCGACGGGCGAGATAGAAACCGAGTGGCGAAAATATCTGGCGGACAATCGCGTGCTTGTGTCGGGAAGGCAGATTTTTGACGGCACGCATCGGACGGATTTTTTGGTGTTGAATATTGGATTGAACCGCCCGGCGCATTTGTGTTCGACGGGTCAGCAAAAGATGATTTTATTGTCGCTGGCGTTGTCGCATTCGCGGCTGGTCCGCGCGCTGACAGGGGTCGCGCCGATTATATTGCTGGACGAAGTGGGTGCACATTTGGACACGGATGCGCTCGCACGATTTTTAAGCGCACTTGAAAAATTGGGGGTATCGGTTTGGATGACCGGGGTGTCTGACGAAGCATTTTTCGCCCTCCCCTCTACATTTTTTATAAAAGTCCCCTTCGCTGGCGAAGGGGTGCCGCCGCAGGCGGCGGGGTAGTGGTAAAAAAGGAACACAAAATGAAAAGAATCATTGGAATTGATCCGGGTCTGGTGCATACGGGCTGGGGGATCATAGAGGCTGAGGGGAACGCTCGCCGTTATGTGGCGTCTGGCGCAATACATCCGAATACCAAGGATCCATTGCCGGAACGACTGCTGACGATTTTTGATGAATTGCAGAAAATCGCAAAGGATTTTGCTCCGACCGAGGCTGCGATAGAGTGGACATTTGTGAACAAGAATCCGACCTCGACATTACTGCTTGGGCACGGCCGTGCGGCGGCGATTACTTCGCTGGCCAAGGCTGGGCTTAGTGTGGCGGAGTATGAACCGACGATTATCAAGAAAGCGATAGTGGGTAGCGGCTCTGCGGACAAGGATCAGATAATTCGGATGCTGACGATTTTATTACCTGCTGCGAAACCGAAAACTGCGGACGAAGCGGACGCTCTTGCGGTTGCATTGACACACGCAAATACCTCTGCTATATTAAAGCGATAGAAAAACAATTCTCCTTTCGGGCTGTAAAGTCCCCTTCGCTGGCGAAGGGGTGGACGGCGCAGCCGGACGGGGTAGTGGTAATAAAAATTCCCCGCCAATGGTGGCGGGGTGGACGCGAAGCGGACGGGGTGGTTAGAAAAATGCTATACAAACTACTTGGAATCTTAGGAATCATCATCGCCGACCAGGCGATAAAGACATACCTTATATGGCTGCTTGCGCGGGATGTTGTGCTTGTTGCTCCGGGGTTAGAGTTAATTCCACAGCCAGTGTTGTTTGCGCGCGCGAATGAATTTTTCAATTTGATATTCACATGGAATCCGGGGACAAGTTTTTCCATGTTGACCTCGGTTGGCGAAACTGCGCCGTGGGCGATTGCTGTGTTGACTGCTGCGATAATTGGCTTTTTGACTCACCGGCTTTTTGTTGGAAGGGTGGGGCGCATAGAGGACACTGCGCTTGTGCTGATAATTGGTGGCGCGCTTGGAAATTTGATCGACAGGATTCGGTTTGGCGCGGTGGTAGATTTCTTAGATTTTCATTGGGGGGTATGGCATTGGCCAGCGTTTAATTTTGCGGACATATTTATATGTCTTGGGATTGCGGTGTATTTTTATGGTTTGATCAAAAGGGATTGGTATGGGAAAAAATAGCGGATTAAAATTTTCTACGATAGTTTTAATTGGATGTGTGTTTGTAGTATTGAATTGGCTGGTGTTGAAATTTTTCGCGCCCACGCCGGTGGTGGTGCAGACAGAACAAGAAATCACACAGACGATAAAGCCATCTGCGCCTGTGGTTGTCCGTGGGGAAGGCTATGAATTTACGCGGCGCGGCAACCGCATATCAAATATCAAGTTGGAAAAATATCTGGATGGCGGTGCGCCGGTAGAGTTGCTGGGCGGAGAGAACGAGTTCATAGAGTTCGGTGTTGTTGGGGCGGATTCCGCGATAACGATTGAGCCAGGCGAAAATTATATTACACGGATTAAGGTAAGCGGAACTGGCACGCCGTATGCCAGAATTGTGCGTGGCGGCAATGGTGATAATACGATGCTTGCTGCGGCGGGCGGGGTTGTGAATGCTGGGGGACAGATCAAGCGCGAAAGTTGGTCTGGTATTGATGCCAAGGGCACGGCTTATGATTCCAGCGCATTTGTTGGATTTGAAGATCAGTATTGGGAGGTTGTAGTTGCGCCATCTGCGCCGGGTGTTGCGCGAATTAAAGAGGTCGGCAAAGATAAATTTCAGGCGGACATAACTGGATCGGCGGATTATAAAATTTACGCGGGCGCGAAAAAGCAAGATACATTAAATGCCGCGGCTGCGGAAATATCCGGGATAAACAGGACTATGGATTACGGATGGTTTTCATTTTTATCGCGGCCATTTTTGTGGTTGCTGACGGAGTTGCATAAGTTATTTGGGAATTATGGATTGGCGATAATTTTTCTGACATTGATACTTCGCGTGCTGATGATTCCGCTGACCAAGAAGTCGTATAAGTCGATGGCAGCGATGCAAAAGATGCAGCCGGAGATGCAGCGGATTCAGAAACTTTATGCGGATGACAAGGCGAGGTTGCAGAAAGAGATGATGGCACTTTATGCCAAGTCCAAGGCGAATCCGATGTCAGGGTGCTTGCCGATGTTGTTGCAAATACCGATATTTTTTGCACTTTATAAAGCACTTATCATTGCGGTTGATATGAGGAATTCGGATTTTCTGTGGATTCCTGATTTGGCAAGTGCGGATCCGACGAGCATATTTAATTTATTTGGGTTATTGCCGTTTTCGCCACCGACTTGGCTGCCGGTTATTGGAATTTTGCCAGTGCTGATGGGGTTATCAATGTGGGTTCAGCAGAAATTATCTGCGACTGCGAGCGCGAGTTCGGCTGTGCCGGGAATGCAAATTATGAAGTGGTTGCCGTGGATATTTGTTATAATGTTTGCAGGTTTGCCCGCTGGCTTGGTGCTTTATTGGACTATCTCAAACCTGTTCGGTTTGGCTCAACAGCAATACATTTCCCGCACATAATGAAGCGGGCGCAGCCCGCCAAAATAATAATGTCATCCCGGGGCGACCCGTTGGGTCCCACCCGGCGAGCGAAGCGTAGCCAGTGGGAACGGGAGACCCCGGGATCTCGCCAAATAAATTCCCCTCCAAGGTGGAGGGGTGCCGGCTTTGCCGGCTGGGTGGTTGGTGCTTGTTAATCGCACAAAATTCCCCTTCGCACTTTTTTGTCAGCCCCGCCCACCCACCCGTCATCCCCGCGAAGGCGGGGCTAGGGCTTAAAACCGCGGGCGCAGCCCGCCAAAATAATAAGTCATTGCCCGACTTGATCGGGCAATCCCGGCCAAATAAAATTCCCCTCTCATGTGGAGGGGTGTCGCGCCGCAGCGAAGCGTAGGCGGACGGGGTGGTTGGTGCTTGTTAATCGCACAAATTCCCCTTCGCTGGCGAAGGGGTGCCGTGGCAACGCCACGGCGGGGTAGTGGTAATAAAACCAAAACGGCACTTTCAGTGCCGTCATCCCGGCGCAGGCCGGGATATTTGTAAAAAAATTCCCCTCCAAGGTGGAGGGGTGCCCGCAGGGCGGGGTGGTTGGTGCTTACCAACACTCCACCCTAATTCCTGGCGGATGGGGGGGGATTCGAACCCCCGATAGACTTGCGCCTATGCCTGATTTCGAGTCAGGTACAATCAACCAGCTCTGCCACCCATCCGTGTGCCAGCAACCCTAACACGCCCCTGCTGAAAAGTCAATGGCTTCCGGCGCAATTCCCACTTTTTTCCCTCCCTAAAATATGATATAATGAAGTAAGTCTATGGAGGGGATTTGAAGAAAATCTCATTGATTTTAGTCGGGATTTTAATGCCCGTTATGTCGGCTCATTCGCGTGAGGGCACGCCGCTTTATTATCAAAATTATGCCCCTCAGCAGAATTTCAATGTATATCAGAACCCGCGGAATCCGTATGCTCAGCCGGTTATGGTGGGCAATCAACCCAGTCGTGCGATTGTGGGTCAAAGTTCATCTTCACAGGTTATTGCGATCCCGCGCGACCGGACAAAGGATTGGCAGCAGTATATGACGCCGAACGGGGTGGCGTTGCAAAAGCCCACGGATTGGGAGGCTTACGCATTTACCGGCCGCCGCTTTTCCAACTTCCAGTTTGAAACGGGAGTGCAGTCAATTTTGAAGTGGGATGATATGGTGTGGAACGAATTGGGCGCAGGGTTGAAACGCGACTTCAAGATGCAGGATTACGATTTGTTTGCATTCGGCGAATATACGCAGGGGACATTTGTGTCGGCGGGCGGACATTCATACGATTACGATATGAAGCCTTACGACAATGCATATCCTGATGTTGGATTGTTTTATGTTTCAATGGGCGGTAGCGGCGGCGATACCAGTCGCATTCGGTTTGGACTTGGGGCAAAGAATGTGTTTGATGTGCAGGGCTGGAAGTTGTCGCCGGTTGTCGGCTATGAAATTTTCAGACACAATTTAACAATGAAGGATCATGAATATCCGAATCCGGCGGTATATATTCCGATGTTGAATGAATATGGCGATTATATAATTGGTGATGTTAATGGCAATTATTATAGTTTGCCTGCTGGGAACGCGATACCAGACGGATATTATCAGGTATGTTTAGGGCCGGAAGACTTGGCGATTGCGGCCAGCCAAGCGAACGGCGCGCCACAGATAGACGCGAACGGCAATTTAATAATGATTGGCTATGATCCGTTGATAATGGGATATTTGCCGTGGGGTGTTGGTCCGGGCGAGTGTGTGATTATTGGTGGGGACGGAATGGTTGTGGTGTGGGGCACGACACATATTTATAATACTACTTGGACAAGTATTTATGTTGGATTGGAATTAGAAAAGCAAATGACTTATCAGGACAAGTTGCGGTTCTATGCACAGATAGCGATGCCGAATTATTCTTCGGACGGAATCTGGCCAAATCGCACCGACTGGCAGCAGAATCCCAGTTTCATAGATGCGGGTAATACTGATTCCACGGCCTACCGCCTTGAAATGGAATATACTTGGTTGCTGAACGAAAATTTGCATTTGAACATCAAGGCTGATACCGAATATTATTATGTCGGTGCGATACCCGGGACATTATTTGTGAACAAGTATTCGACTTATATTATTGATGATTATGGGCAATATGTTGTAGATCCTAATACGGGCTATCCTGTGTTAGAAACCGTTGCGGCGCATTCGGAACACATTCCTGATTCACTTCGTTATGCTCGCTGGCAATCTTTCGGCCTAAACATCGGCCTTAAATATACCTTCTAATTATAATTCCCCGCCCTTTCTTTTGTCATATAGCGGGGTGGGGTCTCCTGACCCCACCCCGAACATTTTATCACTTTATTATAACCGCACCCACCTCCCCTACTCGTCATCCCGGCGCAGGCCGGGATATTTGTAATAAGTCATTGCCCGACTTGATCGGGCAATCTCGGCTAAATAATCCCTACCCCCTTGAGGGGTGGGGGTTAAAAAATTCCCCGCCAATGGTGGCGGGGTGGACGCGAAGCGGACGGGGTGGTTAGACCAATCTACCCTATCTTCATTCTCAACTCTCTATATTTCTCACTCACAATCCCTTGTAATTTCTCCGCCAATTCTTTTCGGTCGCGCACCCCCGACAAATCCACAACGGGCAGGAAGTGATTTTCAACGATGCACCCGCCCTGCGCCATCATATATAAAGCCGCCGAAACTATATTGCGGGGCTTTGCCGCCTTGGCACCCTGCGTAATTTTATCATTGTCGAAATAAGCCCAATTCTGCGCCAAATCGTCATCACTGATCAGCTGTCCATTTTTATATTTCCATATCTGGACATAAGGTTGTATAGAAACAATGAATTCCCCTCCAAGTTGGAGGGGTGCGCCCGAAGGGCGCGGGGTGGTTGGTGCTTCCACGAACTCTCCCCCTAATTGCCCCTCCATAAAATTAAAAAGCGAAGACTTAAATTCTTTTACATACGCGCCGTTTGTGGTGGTTCCCTCGGGGAATAAAGCGACAGGATATTTCATAACGGCCATAGTTTCTGCGACTTCTTTTATAGAATCACGAACCTTACTTGGGCGACGATCGACGAATACAACACCAAGCGCGCCGATGATCCAACCCAGCACCGGCCACGAGCGCAGTTCGGCTTTTCCAAAAAACGAAACTTTGATAACGCTGGGCAGCGCGAATAATTCCAACCACCCGATGTGATTTCCGACAATCATAAGTGGTCGGACGGCGGCGACTTCACCGACCTTGACCGAACGGAAACCCATAATACGGAACGATGTTGCCATAAATAGTTGAAGGACATTCACGCGCGCGTTTCGCGGCAGCATACCTGATATAACGAACATTGGGGCGAATACGACTGCCCAAGATAGGAATGCAATAAATTTACTAATCGCCACAATTTTCATTTTTTCATCCTTATATTACCCTACCTCCGTCTCGGGCTGTAAAGTCCCCTTCGCTGGCGAAGGGGTGTCGCGCCGTAGCGAAGCGTAGGCGGACGGGGTGGTGGTCAATAATTCCCCGCCAATGGTGGCGGGGTGTCGCGCCGTAGCAAAGCGTAGGCGGACGGGGTGGTTGGTGCTTGTTAGTCGCAGAATAGTCGCCTTCGCTGGCGAAGGGGTGTCGCGCCGTAGCGAAGCGTAGGCGGACGGGGTAGTGGTCAATAATTCCCCGCCAATGGTGGCGGGGTGTCGCGCCGTAGCAAAGCGTAGGCGGACGGGGTGGTTAGACCACTCCCCTACTCGCTTTCCAGTTTCCCAGTCAGAATCAAGTTCGCCGCGAGTGCAAGTCCAACGAACGGCAGCTTTACGATTTTCGCAGTTGCTTTCACCATACCATCGCTCAGGGCCAAATCATCAAACGCATCTTCCTTTCCAGCAAACCTTTTCTGATATGCCTTACTAATTTTCCGCGTTTGCATAGTGATGAATACATCATAGCAGTTAAACGGCTCGTCCCAGTAAACGCCAAGGCCGAATTCCGCGCCAAGGCGCAAATAACCTTTCAGCAATGGCGGCATTTCTGCGAATGCAAGGTCTTTATCGACATATTCTTCTGGTAGAATGTTCATGCGATCGAATTTTCCGGGTTTGACCTTCGCGCGGATAAAGGCGGGCGCGAGGTGCTTGTAGTAGATATAAGAGATTGCTTGTGCGGACGCGACTGGTTTCAGTCCAACGAACGAAGCGACTCCGAATACGAGTGCAATTTTGCGCCGCAGGATATAGTTGCCGAGTCCAATCCACAGCATATTTATTGCGATGGTCTCGCGGTATTTTTTCGCAACGCAGGCGCGGGAAAGTTCAGCGATGTTCCCGCGCGCTTTTTTAATTTTGGAAATGTTGAATTCGTTTTCTGTGTAGAACCCGTCATATTTTTCAGCGATTTCGCGGGTTATAATGCGGTATGTGGCGACGACTTTTTTCTTGTGAACGACAATCATATAGTCTGCGTGGTTATCGTATATGTCGAATTCCTCTTGAAGTTTTTTCTGTTCATCAGAGGGTCTTGCACCTTCTTCCAAGACGAATACTTTATATCGCAGTTTTCGGACTGCTTTTCGTTCTGCGGCCGACTTTGCGAGCCTGACTTCAAAATCACCAACTATCGCCATTTCAATCTCCTTAAAAATCATAGCGGGTGGGGGTCTCCGAACCCCCACCCGAACATTTTCTTACCTTAATCTTTCCATTAATATCGCAACCGCCAGCGCATAGTTATTAGAGTTATTCCATCGCTTAATTCGGTCAAAGTTATCATATGTCAGCCACGCGCGACCGCTTGCTCCATCGGGCGCGAATATTCCAGCGGACATATCGGATTTCGGTAGCGGACTTCCATCAACGCCGCGCACGCCTGCGGCTGACCAGGCATCAACGGACTTTTTATTTTTGACGCCCGCGGATTCAAAGTCGAATCCACGCGGCAGTTTGATTTCACGAACGACGCGCGAACTCTTGTCGAATTTCAGTTTATTCAGGAAGTTTGCGGCGGACATAATTGCATCGGCTTTGTTGTTGATGATGTCGATTTTTCCGTCCGCGTTTCCGTCGACTCCGTATTGTTCCAGGGTAGAGGGCATAAATTGGAAATGCCCCATTGCGCCGGCCCAGGATCCGCGAATTTTGCGAACATCCAGTCGGGATTTTTCGGCTGTTTTCATCAAACTGATCAGTTGGTCGCGGAAGAACCCGCCGCGTCGCCCGTCATATATCAGCGACAGGAAGGCGTCGGTCAAATCGAATGACGCTTTATAATCGCCATAATTGGATTCCATTCCCCAAAAAGCGATAATTAATTGCCGCGGAATAGAGTATTTTTCTTCAACTTTATCAAGGATGGTTATATGTTCGCGCATCATTTTTTTGCCCAGTGATACGCGCTTGTCGTTGATCATTCGGTTCAGATATTCGTCGGCGGTTAATTTGAATTCGGGTTGATTTCGGTCGCGCTGGATGACTTCCGGGACGAAGTTTGCATTTTGGATTACGGAGTTTATAACGGCGGGTGAAATTTTAGATTTAACGGCAAAGGCCTGAACATCGTGGAGAGTTTGGTTCCATCGGTTAGGGTCAAAGTCCTCACCTTCCGCGAGTACGGGTAGTATAAAGGTGCCGAGCACCACTGACAAAACCGCCTTATATATTTTCATTTTATCCTCTAATTCCCCGCCAAGGGTGGCGGGGTGTCGCGCCGTAGCGAAGCGTAGGCGGACGGGGTGGTTCGATTTTTCCCAAAATCTCACTCTATTTATGCTATAATACCATAAGAGAAGAGAGAAATTCAATGAAAATCGGCATAATCGGGACTGGCAGTGTTGGTGGTGCGATCGCGCGGGATTTGGTAAATTCCGGGCTGGCGACCGAACTTGCGCTACTGGACATAGACCAGACCAAGGCGATTGCGACTGCGGAAGATTTGACTCATGCGAGTGTTTTCGGGGCGGACATAAAGATTGCGGCTGGTTCTTACGCGAATCTAAAAAATTCTGACATCATAATAATCACGGCTGGCGCAAGGCAGCAGGAAGGCGAAAGCCGTGTAGATTTGGTGGAACGAAACACTCGGGCGATGCTGGACATTGTGCCGAAATTGATGCCGTATGTGGATAAAAGCAAGGTCATAATTATTCCTGTTACGAATCCGCTGGATGTTATGACACAAGTTGTCCATAAGATTTCTGGCTTGCCTGCGGCGCGGGTTATTGGAACGGGGACGATCTTGGATTCTGCAAGGTTTCGTGCGCTTCTCGCTAAACATTTGGGTGTTTCGCACAAGTCGATTCATTGTTGGACGCTGGGTGAGCATGGGGATTCACAAATAGTAAATTGGACAGGTGCAATGGTGGGGGCGGTGCCATTGGTGGACTTTTGCGAACAGACGAAGATTCCGTTAACGGACGCCGTCAAGAAAACGATTGAGTATAAGACGATTAATGCGGCGTATTCCATAATAAAGGGTCGGAATGCGACCTGGGATGGGATTGGCGCGGCGGCGACGGACTTGGTGCGAAGCATTGCATTGGACGATCATCGGATATTGCCGGTGTCTATTACGACATCGGATTTCTTGCCGGAACCTGTGGCATTTTCATTGCCAAGGATAATAACGCGCGGTGGTGTTGCGGCGTCTATTTATCCGAAATTATCTTCGTATGAAAGTAAGTCTCTCCGCCAATCCGCCAAAAAGATCCTATCTCTCTACTCCTCCGTCAGTTAATAAATAATTCCCCTCTCATGTGGAGGGGTGTCGCGCCGTAGCGAAGCGTAGGCGGACGGGGTGGTTGGTGCTTGATAATCGCACAAAATTCCCCTTCGCTTGATGTAGTCGCACAAAAGTCCCCTTCGCTGGCGAAGGGGTGGCACGAAGTGCCGGGGTAGTGGTAATAAAAAATAAATAAGTCATTGCCCGGCTTGACCGGGCAATCCCGGCCGCCGGGGTGGTTGGTGCTTGATAATCGCACAAAATTCCCCTTCGCTGGCGAAGGGGTGGACTGCGAAGCAGGACGGGGTAGTGGTCATAAGTCATCCCGGGGCTTGACCCCGGGATCTCGCCTTAGCGGGGTGGGGTCTCCGAACCCCACCCCGAACATTTTATCACCTTTACTTTTACGCCTTCCCCTTTTATAATACCTTCTATGAAACAACCGATTGCAATTATTTCTGGCGCATTGCGCCTTCCATTTCTTGTGCGGGACAGCCTGAAAAAACAAGGCTACGCGCCATATGTCATCGGCTTAAAGAATTATGCTGATCCAAAATTGAAACCCGACCTAATGGTAAGGCTGGGCGCGGGCGGCGCGATATTCCGCGAATTAAAGAAGCGCGATATAAAGCAGGTTATGTTTGTGGGCGCGATTGGACACCCAAAGTTTTCGGACATCAGACCAGACTTGTGGACATTTGGAATGGTGGCAAGGATTCTGACCCAAGATCGGGGTTATGATTCACTTGGGACGGCGTTGTTGCGCGAGGTTGAAAAAAAGGGTCTAAAAATTGTTGCGGCGCAGGATCTTTGTCCTGACCTTACATTGCCAGCGGGGACACATACCAAGACCAAGCCGAACGCGCAGGACAAACGGGATATAGCGCGCGCAATAGAAGTATCAAAAATAATCGGCGCGGCGGATATTGGACACGCGGCTGTGGTGGATAAACTTGTGCTTGGGGTAGAGGGTGCCGAAGGGACAAAAGGATTATTAGAACGCATTGCTATCCTCAAAAAGAAATTAAGCCCAAAGAAATCTGGTGTGCTTGCGAAGATGATAAAACCGGGGCAAGATTTACGAATTGATACTACGGCGATTGGGGCGGATACGATTAAAGAGGTTGCTGCGGCGGGCCTTCGCGGGATTGTTGTTGATGCAAAAAAGTGTTTAATAATTGACCGCGATGAAGTGATTAAGTTATCCAACAAACTCTCTCTTTTTCTCACCACCATCTAGCGGCAGCGGGGTGGGGTCTTCCGACCCCACCCCGAACATTTTCTAATCGTCATCCCCGCGGCTTGTCGCGCCGTAGCGAAGCGTAGGCGGACGGGGTGGTTAGTGCTTGATAATCGCACAAAAGTCCTCTTCGCTTGATGTAGTCGCACAAAATTCCCCTTCGCTGGCGAAGGGGTGGACGGCGTAGCCGGACGGGGTAGTGGTAAAAAATTCCCCACCACCGAAACGGCACTTTCAGTGCCGTCATCCCCGCGAAGGCGGGGATCTCAAATTGTATAATGCAAATAAATTCCCCGCCAAGGGTGGCGGGGTGTCGCGCCGTAGCAAAGCGTAGGCGGACGGGGTGGTTAGACCCCTCCCCCCTCTTCCATTTTCCCCTTTACTCACCCCCCTGATTTTTTCTAAACTTCATAAAGAGAAGAATTGTATAGGGGGACACTCCAATGTATTTAAGAAAAATCGGCTTATTTCTTGCCGCGATAATTATGGCGATACCGGCGCATTCGGCGCAGACCTCGTTTCAGCAGGCGTCGCAGTTGCTATTGGCTGCGCGTCAAGGCAACGGGGCAGAGGTTCAGCGTCTGATAGCGATGGGTGTGGATGTAAATTACCGCGATCCGTCCGGGATGAGTTTGGCTTGCACAGCGATAATGAATAACGATCGCGGCACGGCGCAGTTGTTGCAAAGTTTCGGTGCGGACGCATCGCGTTGCGATCAAGAGATTCGGAATTTCAGACGCGCTAATATAGAGCCTTCTCAGTCGGGGATATTTTCAGGGCTCAGCAGCACGCAAAGTATGGTTCTTGCGGCGGGCGGCGCGGCGTTGGGTGTTGGCGCATTGGGCTATTTGGCGGGACTTTATACGGATGGGAATAATAATCCGCTTCCGAACGAAAGCACTAATCGCCCGGGCCAGGGCGGCGGTGGCGGGACTACGCCCGGCGAAACGATAACGATTCCGAATGCGCCGAATAATTGCACTAATTGCGCGGGCGATTGGGCAACGGCGCAGATAGCGGCATCGAATCCGGCGACCGCGGCCGGAAATTTTGCAAGGATGTCGGCCAGTGGCGCGCTTATAAATGCGGGCTTGGCTGCGAATCCACAGGTGGATTTAAGAAGTAATGACGCGTGGTGGCGGAACGGCCGGCAGAATTATTTATTGTTGAATAGTTATTATGATGCGAACGCGCGGGGATATTTCGGACAGAAGATCTTGCGTGTTGACGCCACTCGAAATCCTGTGGCATCAAGTCATTTCACGACTCAGATACCTGACACATTTGGCGGCCAGGTTGTGAATGCGGGCGCGCCGGTCAGCATTGCGCTGATAACGAATAGCGGAATAACGCGCAGCGGCAATTTAATGGACGAAACGATTTCCGGCGATGGCGATACTATGGCGGACATTGTTTATGCGAAGGTTAACGGCAATGGTGGAACGGCGACACCGACTCTTGAAGCCGCTGCTGCGAACAGGTATTGGAATTTGATTGTTAATCGGATGACTGGCGGCTTTGATAACGGCACTTCATCTGAAAGGCCTGGGTTTAATTTTGCATTAACGGCGTCGTTCGGGGATTTTTTAATGAAGTATGCTGGCGCAAATCCCAGCACTTGCACGGCAAGTGGTTGGACGGCGGGGAATTGCCCTGGGGTTTCATCGGCTAATTATACTGCGGCGTTGACGGCGTATCAGCAGGCGGCGTCAGTGTTTAATCAACGCAAGACTTTGGATTATTTCGCAGGCATAAATGATGCGGGCGCGACGGGTCAGGCATTGGCGAATTTCCAATGGAAATGGTATAGCAATTCTGCGAATCAAACTGATTTCATTAATCTTTTTTCTATTAACGGCACTCCGCCGACTGGCGCGTGCAGTCTGACTGCCGTGCAATCCGGCACAAATTGCAATGGTATGGATGCGACAAGTTTTTTAATCGCGCAAAAGGCGTGGACATTATATAATGGCGGGACGATTGATGGCGATATATTGGCGGGCTTGACTTGGTGGCTGGGTGAAATTGGAATATCGAATCCGGCGGCATCTGCGGCGGTTATATTTGGATTGTATCAGAATCAAGAAAGTTTTTATGATGATTCATTGCTGGCGAAAATTTTAATCGGCAGATACGGACAGAATGACGATTGGCAGGGCGGCTATGTTCCGAATGCCCAGTTGATGGTTGTTAAAACTGGTAATGGCAAGGGTGTTGATGTAGACGGGAACGAAGTAGATATTGATTATACTAATTTCCGTGCGTTGCTTGCGGCCTTTGATACGGCGTCTAACCCTGGCACTAATACCAGCACATCGTTCAAGCCGACTATTTTGGCGAATGCGGCGTTGCCGACATTTTCCAAATTGACTGATACTGCGACTGCGGATGGCCTGCGCGGATTGATAATAAATAATCAGAATCAAACGGAACGCGAAAATGCATTTGGTAATGCCATAAATAAATATTATAACCAAGAAGACAATGTTCGCACGCCGGGATTTGATGCGTTGACGCTTTTCAATAGGTATAATACTAATAATGATGCTACGCCTATGCTTATATTTGGCGCGGGTGATTATTCTGCGGGTCTTGGTCTGGGGCAGATTCAGACAGCGACATTTGAAAATCTGGCTCCGTGGATTTGGGCTGGATTAAAGCATTCGTTTATGACGGCGGTTGCGGTGCAGGCGGTGGACGGGACAAGCGGAATTGCATTGTCGGGGCTTGCTTCATATGATGCAGATTCGGCATTAAAAATTAGGTTATCGCAGTATTATGATCAGGACGGAGATTTATATCGTTCACGCGCTTGCGGTGTGGTTGCGGGCTTGGGCGTAGCGGGCGGGATTGATCCGTGGTGTTTTGCATCGCCGGGATTAACATCGGAACAAGCGGTTGCAAGTTTGGCTGGAAATGTTGGACTGCTTTCGTCAGCGTTTAGTTATATGACTATGCGGCAGATATTCACGCTTATTGCTGTTTCATCGGATAGATTGGCGATGACTGCGGCTGATTTGAAGGACAAATATGAATTGCCCGGTGAATATCAGTCAATGGTTGATGCGGGAATGGATTATAAAACCGTATTTGCCCAAGTGTTCGGCTATGGATTGGCGAATCTGCAACGCGCGACATTGCCCGGGTCCAAGGTTCATATATTAACGACTAATGGCAATATATTTTCAACAACCAACTCTGGTAATAATTCCAATACGGCGAGTTGGACTGCGCGCGCGGCGACATTGGGATTGCACCTGACCTCAGTCGGTTCTAATTTCATACAAAGCACGGGGTGGACGCCAAGTTTTGCATTCGGGACGCAACTTCACGGGATAAACGCGCCGATGTTTGATATATTGGAATCCGAAGACGGCACTATGTCCATCCCGCGCATTTGGCATCAATCCGCGGATTTTGTAGCGATGCGTTCGTCCTTGGACCTGCTCGACAATTTCCAACAATTCGCAACTGACAGCCCGACTATATACGACCACGAAGGTGTGAAAATTGGATTGTCGCAGGGATTGGATTACGAGAATAAATCATTTGTCCGCGATGCAACGCTTAACCTAGATAGCGATAATTCGTTCGCCGATTTCAGTTATAAGAAATCATCCGCGAACCACAGGGACGGAGTTTTGGGGCTTGCTTCGGACACGACAAAAATGGGCGCGGGATTAAAATCGGACGGCTTTTCATTTGGGGTAAGTGGATTTAACGGCACGATAAAAATCTCGGATGCATTGCTTGACCAAAGCAACGCGGATACCAAACAGAACCTTGGAAGAATCTATGGCGCACAACTGAATGCCGGATATAAAACTGAAACATTGCAGGCGACATTATCTGCCGGTTCTGCGATTGAATCAGATACGATACTCGGCGCATATGGGTCGGGATTGTTGGAACTCGGCGGCAGCAATTCAATCTTCGCCCGGTTTGATTTTAATAAGTCATTGCCCGACTTGATCGGGCAATCTCGGCCGCTTAAAATTTCCATATCATCCGAAGTCGCCCGCACCACTCCAAACAAGACGCAGAATTATGTCATAAATAATATGTCGGAATTTATTTCGACGGCGGCATCGGCGAAATTGGATTGGGGAAATTTGTCCGTTGGGGTAGCCTTGCCGCTTGCAGTGGTTCACGGAACAATGGATTATTTAGATGTGCAAATGTGGACGGACGAAACGGAGGACGGGTATAAGTTAATGGTAGATGCCAGCCTTCATAATATCAATATGGCTAATTCTGAGCGCGAAGTTCGTCTGAATGCAGAGTATAAATTGGAATTGGGAGAATTTACAACTGCGAACCTCGGCGCGATTTATCGCATTAATCCCAATAACACTGCCCAGTTCGGCAACGAGTCTATATTAATGCTCAAACTCTCCCATAAATTGGGAATATAATTTAAAGCGGGGTGGGGTCTCCTGACCCCGCCCCGAACATTTTCTCATCTTATTATTACCGCACCCACCTACTCAACTCGTCAGCCCCGCGGCTTGTCGCGCCGTAGCGAAGCGTAGGCGGAAGGCGGGGCTAGGGCTAAAAATCGCGGGCGTAGCCCGCCAAAATAAATAAGTCATTGCCCGGCTTGACCGGGCAATCTCGGCCGAAAAAAAATTCCCATTCTCTATTTTTTTGTCATTCCCGCGTCAGCGGGTAATATCTCAAAAAATCCAACTTTGTCGCAACGGCGCGTCAGGCCGTCCAATACCAAGGAAACCCGACCTGCGGTGTATTGTATATACATAAAGTGTCGGGTTTCAGAAGTGTAGTGGACGGAAATGACGCGGCGGGATGAAAAACAAAGTTAGGATTTTTTGTCCTTATTTAACCCACCACCGCTTTTATGCGCCGCACCCCCGCCGCACTACTCTCTTCTTTTAATATCTTAAACCGCCCCAACTCAGCAGTATTCCCCGCGTGCGGCCCTCCGCAAATTTCTTTGGAAAATCCGCCCATAGTATAGACCTTAACGACTTCGCCGTATTTCGCCTCGAACAAACCGATTGCTCCACCGGCCTTGGCATCCGCGACCGACATTTCTTCCATAATGATTTCAGCCCCGGCGGCGATGGCCTCATTGACTTTCGCCTCCACAAGCGCGATTTCGTCATCAGTCATCTTGCGATCGAACGAGAAATCAAATCTCAATCGTTCAGCTGTAATGTTTGATCCGCGTTGTGCAACGCCGTCCCCCAAAACCGCCCGCAAAGCAGAATGCAGCAAGTGTGTTGCAGTATGAAGTTTGGTGGTTTCATCGGAATGGTCGGCGAGACCACTCTTAAAGACTTGCGATGTGCGCGACCGCTCTTTTTGTTCTGCCATTGCGGCATCAAATCCCGGCAGGTCGACGCCGATTCCGCGCTCGCGCAAAATCTGTTCCGTCAGATCAAGCGGAAATCCATATGTGTCGTATAGTTTGAAAGCCGCCGCGCCCGGCAGGGTTTTCGCACCGCCAAGTCCCGCGACTTCTTTTTCCAGCAATTTCAATCCGCTGGTTAACATATCTTCAAACGCATCTTCTTCACGGCGGATTGTTTCGATGACGCGCGCTTGTTCACGCGCCAATTCGGGATATGCGTCGCCCATCTCCGAAACCAACGCCGGGTAAAGCGCACTCAGCAACGCGCCCTTGTGCCCCAATACTTGACCTTGACGCATAGCGCGGCGCAGTATGCGGCGGATGACATAGCCGCGTTCGGTGTTGGAAGGCTGAATGCCATCGGCGATTGCGAAACCGACCGCGCGAAGATGGTCGGAAATAATTTTGAACGCCGGGGTGTTCGCAGCCGTCTGTTGAACGCCGACTAAATCGGCCGTGGCATTTTTCAAAGCAACGAACAGGTCGGTATCATAGTTATCGTGCACACCTTGAAGCATTGCCGCCCATCGTTCCAGCCCGCCGCCGGTATCGACATTTTGCTTTGGCAAATCGGTTAATGCGCCATCAGTCCCGCGATCAAATTGCATAAATACATTGTTCCAAATTTCGATGAAGCGTCCATCATCTTCGGTCGGAGTGCCGGGAAGTCCGCCCGGAACATCATCTCCGTGGTCATAAAAAATTTCAGTGCAAGGACCGCAAGGGCCGGTATCGCCCATCGCCCACCAGTTGGGCTTGTCCAGACGGATTGCGTCTTTGCCGGTGATGCGTTTCCAAATTGCAGCGGCCTCGTCGTCGGAATCGTGAACTGTTACGACTAACTTTGCCGGGTCAATGTTCATTTCGCGGGTCAGCAAGTTCCAAGATAATTCAATCGCGCCTTCTTTGAAGTAATCGCCGAAAGACCAGTTGCCTAACATCTCAAAGAAAGTGTGGTGGCGGGAGTCAAAGCCAACATCTTCCAGGTCGTTGTGTTTTCCACCAGCCCTCAGACACTTTTGGGAATCGGCCACACGGGGCGCGGGCGCATCTTGAATACCTTGTAGAACTTTTTTGAATGGCACTACGCCTGCAACCGTGAACAGCAGCGAGTTATCGTCTGGCACGAGGGAGGCCGAGGGAACGATTTTATGTCCATTTTTTTCCATATAGTCCAAGAATAATTTTCTAATTTCATTAAATTTCATTTCATTCTCCTAAATTCCCCTCTTGGGGAGGGGTGGCACCGAAGGTGCCGGGGTGGGGAAATTCCCCGCCAATTGTATCGCGCTCAAAAGTCTCCTTCGCTGGCGAAGGGGTGTCGCGCCGTAGCAAAGCGTAGGCGGACGGGGTAGTGGATAATAAAGTTGTCGGCTTTGCCGACTGAGCAACTCCACACTCCACACTCTATATTATACTCATTGAAAAATCAAGAAACACTTATTATACTCTTCCTATGGCGAAGACGACTTATATTATTACTGGACCCACGGCGAGCGGCAAAAGCGATTTTGCTCACGAACTTGCATTGCGTGCTAATGGCACGATTATCAATGCGGACTCGGTTCAGATATATCGCGGCCTAGAAACTCTATCTGCCTCCCCTCTAAAAAATTCCCCCTCAATAGATAACATTCCATATAAACTTTATTCCATAATTCGCCCACCTGAAAAAATGTCAGCGGGAAGATATGCAGAGTTGGCGCACGCCGAAGCGGCACAGGCGGACACACCAATTTTCGTTGGCGGCACGGGGTTTTATTTGTCGGCGTTAACGGATGGCTTTTCAGATTTGCCTGATGTGTCTCGCCAGTCGCAATTAATCGCCGAAGGCTTTGCGAACAAACACGCGGAATTGCAAAAATGCGATCCGGTGTTGGCGGCGAAATTGCATCCGAATGACACACAACGCCTGACCCGCGCGCTTTCTATATTCATTGAAACCGGCCAACCCCTATCTTCATTTCAACAATTCCCCGCCAAGGGTGGCGGGGTGTCCGGCTCCGCCGGACGGGGTGGTTCGCTAATAAAAATCGCCATCCTTCCTCCACGCGCAGAACTATTAAAACGCGCTGCCGCCCGCCGCGAAACGATGTTGGCGAACGGCGCATTAGACGAAGTCAAAATGAACATATCATTTGATATAAAGGCGATTGGCTTCCGCGAGATTCGGTCATATTTGCGCGATGAAATCAGCCGGGACGAGATGTTGCGCTTATGGTCGATTGCCGATGCACAATATATAAAGAGACAATTCACCTGGCTCCGCAATAAGTTCTTGGCTCAAAAGTCCCCTTCGCTGGCGAAGGGGTGGACTGCGAAGCAGGACGGGGTAGTGGTTAATAATAATTCAAATCAAATAATCATTGATCACATACCAACATCAAAGGACATAGAAGATGTTCTCAGAAAATGATGTTGTCCGTGTTCTGCTGCCCCTGCCCCACACCGACGGCTTTGACTATTCAATTAAATTCCCCGGCCCCCTTATCCCCGGCGCCTTCGTCAATGTTCCATTTATGAACAAAACGATGACTGGGGTTGTAATGGGTCGTGGCTCTGCAAGCCTAGCGCCGGAAAAAATCAAACCGATTTCGGAAATTCTAAATATCGCGCCGCTCACACCCGCTGACATTGATTGGATTCAAAGGATGAGCGATTGGACAATGATGACGCAGGGTGCTGTGTTGCGCCTGATAATGAATGTAGAGTTCCGGGAAGAAAAAAGAAAATCGAAACCGCTTGCGATTCCGACATATAAAGACACGCAGAAAATCGTGCTAACTCCGGATCAAAAGACGGCGGCGGAACAGATCCAAGCGACCGATAAATTCAAGGTTCATTTACTGGACGGCGTAACGGGGTCTGGCAAGACGCAGGTATATTTTGATATGGCGATGCGATTTTACGAGGCTGGCAAGAATGTTTTGATTATGATGCCGGAGATTGCGCTAACGCAGCAGTTCATAAAGAAGTTCGAGAATAAGTTTGGTGCAGAGCCGCTTGTCTGGCATTCCAATTTAACTCCATCCACCCGCCGCAAAATCTGGCGGCTAATAAACCAATCTCACTTCACGGATACGCGCTCAAAATTCCCCTTCGCTGGCGAAGGGGTGGACTGCGAAGCAGGACGGGGTAGTGGTAATAAAAAACAACTCCCCCCTTGCGGGGGAGTCGAAAAATCGCAAAACGATTTTTCGGTGGGGGGTATCGCAAACACCACGCAACCCTTGATATTAATAGGCACCCGTTCTGCCCTCTTCCTGCCGTGGAAAAATCTCGGGCTGATCATCATAGACGAAGAGCACGACTCGTCGTATAAGCAAGACGAAATGGGCAGTTATCACGCGCGCGACATGGCATTGCTGCGGGCGAAATTGCTGAATATCCCGGTGTGTTTGGCGAGTGCGACGCCGTCGGTTGAAACGCTTCGGAATGTATCAAGCGGCAAATATTCTGTGTCTATTTTGCCTTCGCGCTTTGGCGGCGCGCAACTCCCCACCATCGAAATCATCGATCTAAAAAATAACAAGTCATCCCCCGACTTGATCGGGGGATCTCGGCCGAATTTATCTCTCCCCTTAATCCAAGAAATCCAAAAAACCCTCACCGCGAAACAACAGACGATGTTATTTCTAAACCGCCGCGGATTTTCACCGGCGATATTGTGCGAAGAATGTGGACATACGCTGACCTGCCCGGATTGTTCAGTGGGGATGACATACCATCGGCGCATTGGAAAAATGTTGTGTCATTATTGCGGCCGAAGACAACCGATACCAAACATCTGCCCGGAATGCAAAAAGGGCGAAATGAAAATGCAGGGCGCGGGGGTAGAAAAGATAGAGGCGGAACTCCGCGCAGTATTTCCGACCGCGCGAATTGAAATTTTATCATCGGATACATCGGGCGACCTTGCGGGAATTATAGAGCGCATAGAGAAGCACGAAACGGACATAATTATTGGGACGCAGATCTTGGCCAAGGGGCACCATTTTCCGAACATAACATTGGTGGGTGTGGTGGATGCGGACGCCGGACTTTTTGGAAATGATTTTCGCGCGGCGGAAAAAACCTTTCAGCAGTTGTTCCAAGTATCTGGACGCGCGGGACGGGGCTTGGCACCTGGACGGGTGATGTTGCAAACATATAATCCGACGCATCCAGTGCTGCTTGCGTTGCGGGATAATAAGCGGGAAGACATTATAAATGCGGAGTTAAAGAATCGGGAGGCTGCCAAGATGCCGCCATTTGGGCAGTTGATTGCGGTTATTGTTGAAAGCGACCGCGAGGATAAGTTAGAAAAATTCTGTGCAGAACTTCGTGCGACTGCACCGAACATCATTGGTGCGAAGATTGCAGGCCCTGTGCCAGCGGAAATGTATCAAATAAGGAATTGGTATAGGATGAGGTTTCTTGTGCACGGCGGCGAGCGCGATTTGTTGCAGCCGATAATAAGGAAATGGATTGGATCAGTTAAGTGCCCATCGAATACGCGCATTAAACTCGACCCGAACCCCCAAACTTTTCTCTAAATAAAAATCCCTTCTCCCTTTGCTCAAAAGTCCCCTTCGCTGGCGAAGGGGTGTCGCGCCGTAGCGAAGCGTAGGCGGACGGGGTAGTGGTAATAATCTCAAAAAATCCGGCGGCATCGCAACGCCGAGGATAGAATGTCGAGTAGTGGTGAAAAAACGACGACGGAGTATGTATGGATACTTCTAGGAGTTTTTTCGCCGCTAATCGGCATTATAGACCGGCGGCTGAAAAATGCCGCTAGGATTTTTTGTCCTTATATTACCCAATCAAAGCATAAATACGATTGGTCGCTTCCGACGCATCTGCTTTCGCACCGAATACTTTATCAAAGTTATCGTGCATCAGTGTTGCGAATTTATCCGCGTCCATTCCAACGATTGCGGCGGCGGCGATCATTGATTCACCTTTTGTGCCGGCTGCGGCTTCCATTGCGAATGATTCATAATTGCCGTGGACATATGCGAAAAGTTCACGCCGATCGATACGCGCATTTTGTTTGCAGCCGAGGGTTCCTGTGGACATACCGAATGCCTGGTTCAGGAAGATGCCGTTGGTGAAAGACGCGCCGAGGTCAAATATCAACCCGCGCTGTCCAGAGAAGATTACGGAACCGAGACCGCATCCTGGATTATCTGCGCGCGCGACGCTGATGGAACCTGCGACGATTGCTGCTGCGATTATAATTTTATTTGCTTTCATTTCATAGTCTCCTTTTTTGGTTTGCTATAAATTCAGTATAAAGATTATACATTATATAACGCAATGAAATAATACAGAATGTATTCCTGAATTTTTTCTCTTGCAATTGGAGTAAAAATATGATATAGTATATCTATCAACGCTGATATATTGCCCGACCTTTTTGGCCGGCATTTTTATTTTCAATATCGATCAAAAGCGGGGTGGGGGATCTTGGGCCCCACCCCGAACATTTTATCACCCTATTATAAAAGGAACACGCTATGCAACAAGATCTCACTTGGTGGATTCAAGTAATCGCCGTGCCATTAATTGGCGCGCTCACATTTTACATAATGAAGTTCAAGGCGCAGTGCGATCTGGCGATTGCGAACCTGCATAAGGAATTATCGGAGTATAAGTTAGATGTTGCGCGGACATACGCGTCGATTTCGTATATCAAGGATGTAGAGAATCGCCTAACGAATCACCTGCTTCGAATTGAACACAAACTAGAACAAGGAACCTCCAAATGATGAATGCACAAAATTCCCCTTCGCTTGTGTCGCGCTCAAAAGTCCCCTTCGCTGGCGAAGGGGTGCCGCGTAGCGGCGGGGTAGTGGTAAAAAATTCCCCGCCAATGGTGGCGGGGTGTCCGGCATCGCCGGACGGGGTGGTTAGACCCATCTCCACACACCCACACTTAACTCTCATCACAAACCACGACCTACCCCGCCGCGCATTGTGCCGTCTTGCGAGGATTATATACGCCGAGACCCGTGCGGAAAGCTTGGCAGATGTAGAGGCTCTCGCATCAATGATTGCGAATATAAGGAAAAAGCAAGGCCGCGACTTGACCGAACTCTCCGAAGACCCGAATGCGTTTGAATGCCTTAACCGCGCATCCGGCAGACACGCCGACTTGTTGATTCGCTACGAATCACCAGCATTGCAAATGTGTCGGCGCACATTGCAGCGCGCCTTGACGGGCGTGTTGCCGGACGGGGTAAGGGGCGCGACGAGGTTTCATCGGGCAGAGTTATTGCCGGAATGGGCGACTGCGATTGGCAGCATCCATGAAACTCCAAACTTGCATTTCTACATTTAATAATTCCCTGCCCCCTTGAGGGGCGGGGCGACAGCCCGTTATGTCTGTTGGGGGTGGGGGTTAAAAATGAACATACAAAAACTTTTACGCGGGGGACAACTTCGCGGCCATCGCACATATATAATGTCTGTTGCGGGAATAATTTCCGCGATTGCATCATATCTCAGCGGCGAGACGGATATTTTCATAACGATGCAGACGATATTCCCATTACTAGGCATATTTTTTCTGCGAATCAGCATAAAGGAGCAAAACCAATGACCGAACAAACGAACATTCCAGACAAGTTCAAAACGAAAACGGGAGAACCGAACATAGAAGCGATTCTAAAATCATATTCAGAATTGGAAAAGAAATTAAGTTCACTTCCGATTGCGCCTCGGGACGCGAGTGAATATGACGCGCCGGGATTTGGCGAAGACGATGACAAGGTTCGCGCGCGGTTTGTAGAGATTGGTCTGACCAAGAAACAGGCGGATGAAGTGTGTCGTCTTGCGGATGATTTGCTGACCCCTGCTGTGCAAGATTTGTATGATAAACAGACCGAGGCGGCAGAGTTGTCCGCGCTGGAAAAGTTCTTTGGTTCAAGGGATGCGATGCACGGCGCATTGGCGGAAATCGAGGCGTTTGGCGCGAAATATCTACCCGCTGAGGCGTTTGAAAGTTTGTGTAGTTCGCATCAAGGGATTGAAAGTTTGTATAAGATGATGCAGAGTGCCGAGCCGAAGATAGCGGCGGAAAAAAATAGCGCGAGCGATCTGAGTGAATCTGATTTACGAAGATTGATGAAGGATCCGAAATACTGGCGTGATCACGATGCGGAATTCGTCCGCACCATCGACACCGGCTTCAAGAAATTATTCAGCGAATAAAATTCTTCTTCACTTGTTAATCGCACAATAGTCCCCTTCGCTGGCGAAGGGGTGTCGCGCCGTAGCGAAGCGTAGGCGGACGGGGTAGTGGTAATAAAAAAATTCAATCCAAATTTCCACTCTGATAAAAAATCTTCTGAAAACTTTTTTTACGATTTTTGCATTTTTCTCTTTACTCAAAAATTATTTTATTATAGAATGTATGCAAGAGGGGACGAATTACTTGTCGCCTTAAATAAAAAAGGAGAAAGAGAATGTCTTTATTCTCGAAAAAACCGGCCGCGAAGAAAGTTGCAGTAAAGAAAGTTGCTGCAAAGAAACCGGCTGCGAAGAAAGTTGCAGTAAAGAAAGTTGCAGCGAAGAAACCAGCGGCGAAGAAAGTCGCGGTGAAAAAAGTTGCGGCGAAGAAAGTTGCTGTAAAGAAACCGGCTGTCAAAAAGGCGGTTAAGAAAGTTGCGAAGAAGAAATAATTATATTTCTTTTTAACACTTAAAAAACTGGGCTCTCGCCCAGTTTTTTTTATTTACAACATAATCCCTGCCCCCTTCCGAGGTAGTGTAGAAAATTCCCTGCCCCCTTGAGGGGCGGGGCGGTCGCTTTTATGCGACCGGGGGTGGGGGTAATTTTTCCACACTCATTAATCCCCTTCAATAGCGAAACCATATGCCGCGGCTTTGCTAGGACACTCAAAACATCAATTCTAATAATAAAGACCGCATTATGACTAAAAACTTCTTTGCCGAACAATCTCAAAATTCAGAAATAAAAACTCAAATTGTTTTGGGCGTTTTCCAATTATGGCTAAAAGACACCCGCCGCGGACAAAACTTGTCCTATATTGATTTGTTTGCAGGTCCCGGCATTTATGAAGACGGCTCGCTGTCAACGCCATTGTGTATTTTGCAAGAAATATGTTCTCAGAAAAGCATTGCCAGAAAATTTAATGTTATATTGAACGACAAAAACATGGAAACATTGGCGAAATTACGGCGTGCAATCACGAACATACGAAATGCGAAATATATAAAAAGCTTGCTGACATCTAATAATGATGCGAATATCTTCGCGCCGGATAATACATCAAGTTTTGTGTTTATGGATCCTTGGGGCTGGAAGGGTATGAATTGCGGACGCATAAATAATATGTTGCAAAATCCGAATTGCGAAATTGCGATGTTGTTTAGTTTCAATCAGTTCAATCGGTTTATGAATTTTGATAAATTTGATGGCTTGTTTGACGATTTATTTGACGCGATGGCGTTAAAGAAAATCCGCAAGTTTTGCGCGGCTAATACCAAATCAAGGAAAGAGCCGTTTGTGTTGAAAGAATTTATAAAAGGCATTGTTAAAAATCGCCCGAATTGTTATTGTCTTCCGTTTCGGTTCAAAATGAGCACAGCGGCGAAGACTAGTCATTATGTAATTTTCATAATCCGGGATAAGGCGCGTGCCGAATTGGCGCAGCGGGTGCTTGAATCGTTCAGCGGTTGATGTTAGAATAAAGTTATGAGTGAACATTCTGATATTGATTGGACTAGTGCGACTTGGAACCCGTTGATTGGCTGCACGAAGTATAGCGATGGCTGCGCGAATTGCTATGCCAAGCCGATTGCGGAACGGCTGCGCGATCAGGGAGTGCCCGGATACGAAAATGGATTTAATCCGACGATTTTGCCAAATCGCTTGGACATTCCGCTTCATTGGAAAAAGCCCAGATTGATTTTTGTAAATTCGATGAGTGATTTGTTTCACGATGCCGTGCCTACGGAATATATTCAGCAAGTATTTGATGCGATGAATCGTGCGGATTGGCATGTATATCAGGTGCTGACGAAACGCTCACACCGAATGCGTGAATTGACGGAGAGCGGCGCGATAAAGTGGCTCCCGCATATATGGCCGGGGGTTACGATAGAGGCGGATAAGTATCGCGCCCGACTTGACGATCTGAAAGCCACAAAGGCACAGCATAAATGGCTGTCGCTTGAACCATTGATTGCGCCTGTGGAAAGATTGGATTTAACGGATATTGATTGGGTAATTGCGTGCGGGGAATCTGGACGGAACGCACGGCCTATGAATTTGGATTGGGTAAGGAATATCCGCGATTGGACGCATCAGCAGGGAAAATTGTTTTGGTTCAAGCAACTCAGTGCATTTGATGGCGGGGACATAAAATCCGCGCCTGCGATGTTGGACGGCAAAGTTTATAATGAACGCCCTGCATTTCGTAGCGGCACCCCAAGTTTATTCTAATTTTTTTATTTACAAAATTCTCCGGACAATCCTAACCGACCCGGATATAAACCAGTGTGATTTCGGCGCATAGTTTTTATGCACAACCTTAATTCACACATTAAATAATAATCGTGCAAGAAATCCGGCGGCATCGCAACGCCGAGGATAGAATGTCGAGTAGTGGTGAAAAAACGACGACGGAGTATGTGTGGATACTTCTAGGAGTTTTTTCGCCGCTAATCGGCATTATAGACCGGCGGCTGAAAAATGCCGCTAGGATTTCTTGTCTAAACAAAAGGAAACAAAAATGTCAAATATAGAAACGGCTTTCGTAAAGCAGTTCGAAGCCGATGTCCACCTTGCGTATCAGCAAATGGGGACGAAGCTTCGTTCAACCGTGCGTTCAAAGAACGGGATAATCGGCAGCTCGACGACTTTCCAAAAAGTCGGCAAGGGCTTGGCGAGTTCCAAATCTCGTCATGGGATGGTGCCGGTTATGAACTTGAATCACGAACCTGTGGAATGTCCGCTGACGGATTATTACGCGGGCGATTGGGTTGACGCGTTGGATGAATTAAAGACGAATATCGATGAACGGCGCGTGGTGGCATCAGCCGGGGCGTATGCGCTTGGACGCAAGACGGACGAACTTATCGTTAATGCATTGGCTGCGGCGAATGCGAATGTTGGCGATTATTCGACTGGGCTCACCAAGGATTTAATTCTTGCGGCGATAGAGCAGTTGAACAAGAACGATGTGCCGGACGACGGGCGGCGTTTTGCGGTTGTTGGCGTGCGTCAGTGGAATAACTTGTTATCGATTGAAGAGTTTATTTCCGCGGAATATGTTGGGGAAAGTCTGCCGTTTGTGAACGGGGCCGAGACAAAGAAGTGGATGGGCTTGGTGTGGGTGCTGCATAATTCGTTGCCGCTTGCGGGGGATGATCGTGATTGTTTTGTGTATCATTCGTCGGCGATTGGACACGCGTGCGGACAAGAGGTCAAGACGGATATAAGTTGGCACGGCGAGCGTGCGGCGCATTTCGTTTCGAATTCGATGTCGCAAGGTGCGTGTTTGATTGATAATACGGGGATAGTGCGCGTTAAATGTAATGACGACGAATAACCCAATCCAACAAACAAAACTAAAATAAATAAACTTCAAAAAACTCTGCGCTCATCTTTTTCTGCCCCCCATAGGGGGGCGGATGTCGTGGCTGCGCCGCGACAGGTGGGGGACAATGTTTTTTGTCTACAAAGGAGAACTACTATGTCATTTAATAAAAAGAATCTCTCAGTAATCGCTTATGCTAATGGCTTTACGATGTGGCATTATACATCTACTGATACGATTGCTGCGATGATTGGCGCGGATTATTTTCCCGAGACTTCGTTGTTAAAGACTGGCGATATGATGATTGCCCAGAATAAGAACGATGGGAAGATTGCGATCAGGTCGGTTCGCATTGTTGACGGGGTGCTTTTAACCGCCCTTCAATAAAAAACATTCCCCTGCCTTATATACCCTGCCCCCTTGAGGGGCGGGGGAGGGGTGGGGGTTAAATAAAAAATTCCCCTCCACCCCTCTATCATCTTACTTAAAAGGATCATCCAATGACACAACTTGAACTCTGTAATCTTGCGCTGTTGAAACTGGGCGAGCAGCCCCTAGCGAATATGAATGAAGAATCTGCGCCGGCAAAACTTGCGCGCGCGATTTTTCCATCACTCAGGAATGGCTTACTCTGCCTTTATCCGTGGAACTTTGCGATTCAAGAATTTGATTTGGTTCGAACATCCGGCGAATTTATTTTACCAAATGGTGTGTTGCGCGTGCTTGAAGTTTCTTCGGACAATTATAAAATCAACGGCCGAAAAATAGTCTGTAATGCAGAACGATTAACGCTCAGGGCGATAATTGATCCGGGCGAAAACGCTTGCCCTGATTGGTTTTGCACATTGCTTGCGTCCAGACTTGCGTGTGAAATTTGTTTGCCGTTGACGGATAATCAGGCGATGCTGAAAAGCCTGGCGGAGCAATTTGAAACAGAGTTCAAGAATGCCAAGTTTATGGATAGCGCGAGCGCAAAGAATCCATCAGGCGTCAAAACATTTTCATTAATAGATCAAAGGTTTTAATGATGGCATCACTAAAATTTATTCAGACGAATTGCAATTTTTCATTAGGGTGGAGCGCGCCTGAATTTGCGATGCGCGGCGATATGAAGACTGCATCGGCATCGGTATCGCGCCTTGAAAATATGGATGTGCTGCCGTCGGGCGGCTTGGCGCGGCGCGCGGGGACACGGCAGATTTATAATACGCCGATCGCGGAGGATGCTGTGCTGGTTCCGTTTCATCTTGGCGTTGGGGAAGAGTATTTACTGATATTGGGTGGAGGGCGACTTCGGATGTTTCTGAACGGGGCTGTTCAGCAAACGATTACTACTCCGTGGGCGGATACGGATTTAAAGAATATACAATGGGCGCAAAGGGATCGCGCGATGATATTCACGCATCCTAATTTTCCTCCGCAAATTTTATCGCGGAAATCGTCGTGGAATTTATTGTCCATAGATTTCAGTTATCCGATTGTGAATGATATGACTCACATTCCGTTTTATAAATTTGATGGGGCGAACAATCCGTTCAGTGTAGCGGTCACAAGTTCTGGCGGAACGCGGACGGCGCAGTTGACGGCGATCAAGGCGAATTGGACCGAGGGTCATGTTGGTGCCAAGATGCGGTTTGGCGGGATGGAGTGGTGGATTACGAGTTTTGTAAGTGCGACTTGTGTGAATGTTGCGACGAACAATGCTACGATTCCTGCGCCGACCACGCAGGTGACGAATTGGTCGGAAAGCGTGTGGAGCAACGCCTATGGTTATCCGCGCGCGGTTTCCATTTTTCAGAACAGGCTGGTGTTTGCTGGGACGAGGACTCTGCCGAATTTTGTATGGATGTCCAAGACGGGCGAGGTTTATGATTTTGAAGCCGGGACTGGTCTGGATAATGATGCGATTGTGGCGTCGCTTCCCGCGCCTGCGCTTCATACGATTTCATCGGTTATATCGGCGGAAAACTTAGAGATTCTGACTGATATGGGCGAATGGAGCATCAAGGGCTCACCTGTTACGCCATCATCTTTCACGACCCGGAAACATACGAATATAGGGTCGAAGTTGGATAGATTTTTACCGCCGCAAAGGGTGGACGGCGCGACAATTTTCATGTCGAAAACCGGATGCGAATTGCGAGAGTTAAAGTTGGATAATCTGAGTGATACTTATAGTGCAGTTGACCTTGCGTCGTTGTCGCAGCATCTGATGAATGATCCGATTTCGATGACATATTCTCCGACTGAAAAACGATTGCTGATTGTTATGGCGGACGGAACGATTTCGGCATTGACCAAGGATGATAATTTGGAAGTGCTCGGCTGGTCGCAGTATAAAACTGATGGCGAGTTTAGATATGTTGTGATGTCTAATGATCGAATATATGCGGTTGTTAATCGGAATGGCGCGGCGAAGTTGGAAATGTTTGATCAATCGGTTTGGACGGACGGGCTTGCGAATTTTGCATTTGTTCATCGGGTGGAATCGTGGCCGATATTTTCTGACGGGACGCCTGCGCGATCGTTAAGGATAACGAAGATGCAGATGCGATTTATTGATACGACAGCATTTACGATTCGTGTCGGACATAGCGAGCCTGAGATGATTTCATTAACGGACGCAGAGGTAGAAATAAATTCACTTGGCACGATAAAGAATTCCGAATCGGTGTGGGAGTTAAGCGGCACGACGCCCCTGACATTAATTTCCCTAACGCTTTCCGGCCGCCTCACAATATAGCGGGGCGGGGTCTCCCTTAAATAGCGGGGTGGGGTCTCCCGACCCCACCCCGAACATTTTATCAACTTAACCCAAAAGGAAAAACCATGTCTCAATACTCAAACGAAATAAATGCACTTCTATCCATAGCGACAAAAAAGGACAAGAAAGAAATCAAATCCGAACGCGCAAAGATTATGGCGGAACTCGCGGAAACTAATGCGCGGCGTGATAATTTGGTAAAAAAGGCTTTGGGCGCAGCGCGCGCGCAAATGGGCGCATCTGGCGCATCGGATGATACGGCAAGCGCGCGGGCGGTGTTGAAAAGGCTAGCGGAAGAAACGGCGGAATCTGATGACAAAAAGATAGATGCGGCGAATGACAAATTAGCATCACTGACGAAGAAATATAAATCGCGCCGCAAAAATTTGCTAAGTAGCGCGCTTAAAAAATCAGCCTTGGCGGCATTGTGAAATGAAGCGCGAAAATTCCGCGCTTGAATTTATAGACGCGTGGAATGAATTGCTTGGGATGAAGACGCCGCGGCATCACGCGGATATGGCGCGATTTTTTGTGCGGACGATTTTCGGCGGCGGGCACCGCGGATTGATGATGTGTTTCAGACATTCGGGCAAGTCGTCTGTGGTGGGGATAATGACGGCGTGGCTGCTGACCGAAAGACCTGACGCACGCATTCTTATTTTGTCGGCGGAGCAAACACTTTCTTCTCGTATGGTGTCGCATATAAAGAATATCATAGAGAATCATCCCAAGTGCGAAGGGATGGTTCCGAATGTAAAAAAGGAATGGGCATCACATAAGATAACGATTGAACGACCCGTGGGGCCGCGCGAGCCATCGGTGATTTGCCAAGGGGTTCATGGGAACATTACTGGGATGAGGGCGGATTTAATTATATGTGATGATGTCGAAGTTCCGAACACTTCAAACACGGCGCAGAAACGGGCGAATTTACGCGAAAGGCTTCGGGAATTAGATTTTATTTTATCACCTGGCGGGGCGATGTTATATCTCGGCACCCCCCATACAGCCGACACCATTTATCAAGTCTAAAAGTCCCCTTCGCCTGATGCAATCGCACAAAAGTCCCCTTCGCTGTCAAAGGGGTGTCGCGCCGTAGCGAAGCGTAGGCGGACGGGGTAGTGGTAAAAATTGGTCTTGCATTTTTTGACCTTTGGGCTATGATGCGGACACGATGACTCCTAATATGCAAAATCTTCCTGTTAATCCCGCGGCCGAGCAAGCCGTGCTCGCAGCGATTCTGATCAACAATCGCGCGCACGAACGCGTGTCGGATTTTCTGCGCCCCGAGCATTTTGCACATCCCGCGCACGCGGAAATTTATCGCGTCATAGACAAGCAGATTTCCAAGGGTTTCCCGGCGCATAACATTACCATCCGCGATTATTTGGAACAAAAGGGCGCGCTGGACGAAGTTGGCGGCGCGGAATACTTAGACAAACTCGTGGGAATGGGTTCAGCGATTTTGGACATCACGCATTATGCGAACATTATTGTTAATAACGCATTGCGCCGCCAGTTGATCGACATTGGGCAGACGGTAATGAATACGGCGGCAAGCGAAGATTTAGATTTGCCGGCGACCGCGCAGATAGAACAGGCAGAGCAAAAATTATTTGAACTTGCGAATACGGGCACGAATAGCGAACGGGCGTTGATGACGCTGAGCGACGCGCTGAAACAAACGCTCGAAGAAACTGAAAGTGCGATAAAGCAGGATGGACATTTATCGGGGCTTACGACTGGATTTACGGATATTGATAAACAGATTGGCGGATTACATCCATCGGATTTGGTGATAATTGCTGGTCGTCCTGGTATGGGTAAGACGACGATTGCGATGAACATTGCATTTAATGCCGCGCTTGAAATTGCTAATAAAAAAGTTCCGCAGAAACTTTCCGGGGTGGTGGTGTTTTTCAGTTTGGAAATGAGTTCACCGCAACTTGCCGCGCGCGTGCTGAGCAGCGTTTCAGAAATCCCCAGCAGTTCAATGCGGAACGGGACATTGAATGATACTGACTTGTTAACACTCGCCGAACATTCCAAGGAATTAGAAAGATTGCCGCTTGTGTTTGATGATACGCCGGGGATTTCTGTGCCGACGATAAGGACGCGCGCAAGGCGATTGCAACGGCAATATGAAAAATCGCATGGCGGAATTGCGCTGATTGTTATTGATTATATTCAGTTGCTGACGGCACCTGGCGGCGCAAGGAATGATAATCGCGTGCAGGAACTTTCTGAAATGACACGCGGATTAAAGATACTGGCGAAAGAGTTGAATGTTCCTGTGGTCGCGCTGTCGCAATTGTCGCGCGCCGTGGAAAATCGGGATGATAAGCGTCCGATTTTATCTGACTTGCGCGAATCTGGATCTATTGAACAGGATGCGGATATAGTTGCGTTCACATATCGGCACGAATATTATTTACAGGGGCGCGATCCGGCGAACAAGGCGGGAATGAAGACGGCGACATTTGATCAGCAGAAAAGTTGGCAAGCTGCGATGGAAAAGTATAAGAACAAGGCGGAATTTATAATTGCGAAGCAAAGGCACGGCCCGATTGGCACGGTGCGATTGGGATATCACGGCGAATATAGTCGGTTTGATGATTTACTGCCTGACGCGGGAAGATACGCGGACGAACCGGCATATAATCCTGCCGGGACACACTTGCCGTCTCCTGATTCCCCCACCCCCTCTTCCGACAATTTCGAATAAACAATAAGTCATCCCGGTGCTTGACACCGGGATCTTGCCGATAAACAATAAGTCATCCCGGTGCTTGACACCGGGATCTTGCATTTAATTCCCCGCCAATGGTGGCGGGGTGGCACGAAGTGCCGGGGTGGTTAGAATGTCTTCACCTTTCCTCCGCAATTACACACTCTTAAAGATCCCGATTGTGCTCCCGGATGGACAGCCTGCCTGGCCGGAATTGTTCCCCGAAAACGAAATAGAGCGCATCCGCGAAGTCGTAGGACACCGGCATTTTTCATCACAGATGATGATGGAATTTGTCGCGCCGGAAAGGGCGCGTTTGGATCCGGCGTCGTTGATGGAGTATGAGTTAGAGTTTGACGCGCCGACTGCGAAACTCGGGACGGATATTATAACGACGGGCTATTCGGCGTATTGGGATCCGAGTTCGGCGCGACAGAGCGCGGATGGCAGTGTTTGCGCGCTTGTGTTGTTTCACGCGCCGACCAAGCGTGCATTTGTGCACGACATTTTGTTTCTAAAAGTCAGCGATAATGATTTGCATCCTATGGCGACGCAGGCGGAGATGATTTTGGATTTTATGAGCAGATATAGGATAAGGCATCTTGGCATAGAGACGAACGGACTTGGGAACGCGTTGCCAGAGATTATGAGAGGGATCGCGGAAAAAAGGAAACAGCCGCTAACGATAAATCGCATAGTCAGCCGCGAGAAAAAAGAGACGCGCATATTGAATGCGATAGAGCCGCTGTTATCAACAGGTCGTTTATTCGCGCATCGCCGAGTTTTGGAAAGCGAGTTATCATCCGAGTTGTCTGATTGGACTGCGAGTGGGGCGAACAGGGATGACGGGATAGATGCTGTTGCTGGTGCGTTGCTTATGCAACCTGCGGCCACCCGGACACGCGCGCAGATTTTCAGCTCCCACACCGCCAACACCAATTTTAATATATAAATAAAAATTCCCTTCGCTTGATATAGTCGCACAAAAGTCCCCTTCGCTGGCGAAGGGGTGTCGCGCCGTAGCAAAGCGTAGGCGGACGGGGTAGTGGTTAATAACCTGTCGGCTCCGCCGACACCACCTCTTAACTTTCCACTCCAAATATGATATACTACTAACTATGAAAAACGAAAGCGGAAGAACATTGATGGAAACCCTTGGCGTGCTGGCAATCAGCGGCATCCTTGCTGCGGCTGCGTTCCAGGCATATAGGGTTGTGCAGACGCGCCAGTCAAGATTCATTGCCGAGGATAATATCCGTTCGATTTCGACCAATGCCAGGATTTTGTTTGCAGGCCGTCAGTCGTTCGAGAACATCTCGGCGGATTATATGATTCGCGCAGGCGGAATGAAGTCGGCATATATTGGCATTGGCGGCGACATACGGATGCAAAGCAACGCGCAGGAAAAATCATTTACGATTACGATACCTGAGATTACGGAATCGGATTGCGTGTATTTCACAATGCGAAAGTTTGATTTCGTAGATAGGGTTGGCGCGAATGGATATTATGAGACTTCGTCATCGTATTGCAAACCCGACTCCACCAATGAAATTTCATTTATTATAAAATAAAAATCAATAATCTCAAAAAACATTAGGCGCATCGCGTTTGCGAGGATAAATCAATCAGAATCAAGGGAAGCCGAGGACGAAGTGTATTGTATATACATGCCGCAGGCTTCCCGCCGATAATCATTGATTTAGACCGCAAACGAAAAATGCGCCTTATGTTTTTTGGCAACCAAAAGGACACAACAATGGACATAAAAACCCTATATGCGAAAGCATCGCGCGAACGCGCCGATTGGCTTGCCCGCTGGCAGGCCTGCAAGAAATATACGCTGCCGGAAACTGATACGGAAAGCGCGCAATTATTTGATTCAACAGCGGCGGACGCGGCGGAAATGCTGGCTGGCGCGATGTTCAGTATGATTACTCCGCCAGAATCGGATTGGCTGTGTTTAACGAATGACGATCCCGAAAGTCTGGCGGAGCAAGCGGCGGAAAATGCAATTCGCATCCATCTTAACAACTCGAATTTTTATACGACCGCGCATCAGTGTTATTTAGATTTGGTTGTGCTTGGGACTGCGTGTTTGTTATTTTCGGAAAATCCGATTGGATCGCAAAGCGCGTTTAATTTCCAATCGATTCCTATGAAGGACATTGCGATTCTCCGCGATGCCAGCGATGCGGTGTCGGCTGTGTTTTATATTACATCGATGAGCGCGATGGAATTGGGCGCAAAGTATCCGGCGTTCACGCCGCCGAAAAGCGTAAAGGAAATTTGGAAGCAGAATCCTGAAACGCAAGTCCGCATAATTCAGTCGGTCATTAAATCTGGGACGGCGTGGGGTCTGACATCGTGGGCGGATTTAGAAGGTGAATTTGAGAACAATGTTTTAGAAAGGGGCGAATTCAAAACGAATCCGTTTGTGATTTGCCGGTGGTCTGCTGCGACTGGCGAGATGTATGGCAGGGGTCCTGTTATGCGCGCGCTGCCGGATATAAAGACTGCGAATAAAGTTGTGGAATTGATACTTAAAAATGCAAGTATTTCGGTCGCGGGGATTTGGCAGGCGGACGATGACGGGGTGATAAATCTGTCGAATATAAGTTTGACTCCGGGCGCGATTATTCCAAAGGCTGTTGGGTCAAACGGGCTTACGCCACTCCGCAGCGGCGCGGATTTTGATGTATCGCAACTGGTGCTGAATGATTTGCGAATGCGGATAAAGACTGCGCTCCTCGCGGACAAATTGTCGTCGATGACGGATAAAGAAATGACCGCGACCGAAGTAGTGGCTCGGAATATGGAAATGCTCAGGACGCTTGGCGCGGCGTATGGCAGATTGCTTTTTGAGATGATTACGCCGCTGGTTGATCGGGGTCTGGGAATACTTTCCCGGCGCGGCGCGATTGATGACATCCGCATTGGTAAGCAGACTAAGTTAAGATGCACCTCACCGATTTCTAAATTAAGCGGAACGGAGCAAGCATCACAAATTCTAAATTGGATCGAGACGATTTCATCTGTTGGTATGTCCGATAGAATTAATACAGACGCAATGTTCACCTATCTTACTGATCTACTCCATATTCCCTCCCAGTTAATAAAAGTCCCCCTCAAAGGCGAAGGGGTGTCGCGCCGTAGCGAAGCGTAGGCGGACGGGGTAGTGGTAAAAATGAATAAACTCTACACCCAGTGTTTCACGACGCCCGCGGGGCGGCAGGTGCTGCACCACCTTCGCACGATAACGATAGAGCGCGCGCTCGGCGCGAACGCGACAGAATCGGAACTCAGATCACTTGAAGCCCAACGCGCGCTTGTGCGCCAAATAGAAATTTGCACCGAGCGTGGCAAAAATGAAAACTAGCGAACGCGGCATCGCGCTGATAAAAAGACACGAAGGCCTGCGTCTCGGCAAATACCTCTGCCCCGCAGGCCGTCCGACAATCGGTTATGGTCATTTAATTTTGCCATCCGAAAACCTACAAACTATCACCGAATCCGAAGCGCATACACTGCTCACACGCGACCTTAACATTGCCGAAGATGCAATTACAAAACTCATAATTCGCCCGCTCACGCAGAATGAATTTGACGCATTGGTATCGCTTGTTTTCAATATCGGCGCGAACGCATTTCGTAGTTCCACATTGCTAAAATATATAAACGATAAAAATTATTGTAGTCCGACTTATCCGACGATAAAGGATGCTTGGCTTTCGTGGTGCCATATTAGTGGCATTAAAAATGAAGCTCTTCTCTCCCGCCGCCAATCCGAATGGTCATTATATATATTCCCTCCCCTAGCTCAAAAGTCCCCTTCTTAAAGCGGGGCGGGATTTCCCAATCCCGCCCCGAACATTTTATCACCTTTACTTTTTCTCTTTCTTATTTATAATACATCCCATGAAAAAAATAATCATCCTTATTTGCGCTCTTCTCGCTCCACTATCCACTTTGGCTGCGCCTCGCGCGGACGCATTGGTATCGCGCGCATTTGATATGGGATTGGCGGACAAGCCCGAGTGGCGCGCTCTGCTCCATTATAATACGAATAAATCGGTAATTACGGATCCAGAGTTTTGGCTGTCTGAACAAGGCGCAACTGATCCGGCCAAAGAACTCGAAGCAACGATACGCGCATTTTTCGAGCCATCTCGTCCGACCCAGCGCATAGAGCGCGAGTTCAAGAACGGGTATAAAGCGACTATGCTGAAACAGCATCCGCTTTGTATGTTTCCTGCGCGCCTTGATTTCCTAGAAAGACATTTGGACACTTGGTTTCCGCGCCCAAGTTGCACGGATTACGAAATGTGGCGCGCGCGGATGGCTGGGGAATCGCTGTCGGTTATATTCGCGTCTAATACGCTGAACAATCCGTCAAGTATGTTCGGCCATACATTTATAAAGATTGATCAGGAAGGCAACGCGCTCGGCTCGCAAACCGTTAATTTCGCGGCGATTACACCCGATAATGAAATGGGGCTGTTGTTTGCAATGCAAGGTTTTACAGGCGGCTATCCTGGGGTTTGGACATTCGCGCCATATTATGAAAAGATAAAAACTTATGGGACGATTGACAATCGGAACTTGCAAGAATTTCGGCTAAAAGTCCCGATGGAGCGAGTAGATTTTTTCAAGAAGCACTTGTGGGAATTGTCGTATATCTATGCTGATTATTATTTTCTAAATGTGAATTGTTCTGCTGCTGTTATAGATTTGCTGCGCGTTGTGAATCCATTGATCGAAGAAAATAATAGCGCAGCGATTTTCCCAACGAATGTGCTAAGGACTTTGCGGCCGATGATTGAAGAGGGGGCATTGCGCCCATCATTGCAAAATAAAATTGTGCATCGTTATAGACAGATGACGGACGAAGAGCGTGCGGGCGCGAAAAAATTTACCGGCCTTGAAAGTTTGTCCGCACTTCCGCCGCAAAGCCAGTCGCGCGTTTTGGAATTATTGTTTGATGCTAACCAGTATGATCTTGCGCACGGAAGAATTGGCGAAGAAGAAATGCGGACGAAGGGTTTTGAATTGCTGTCGTCTCGCCGCGCGGTGCGGATAAAGCCGCAGTGGGATGACGAGGTTCCGTTGGAACCGGCATATGACTCGCATAGGATAGTTTCTGCGTGGACAGGTGTCAATACGGACAGGTTTGGAACGCGCGCCACGGCGGGCTTTGCGCCGATTTATCATAGATTTATGGACGATGATTTTGGAATGAACAAGTGGTCAGAGATCAAGGCGTTTGACTTTGCGGCGTCTTTCGGCACCGATGGCTTTAATATGGAACACCTGACCTTTGTCAGTCTAAAATCAATGAATCCAGATATAGCGATGTTCAATAATTATTCTTGGGATGCCAGCATTGGGGTGGAAAGTTTTATGAATTCTAAGACTTGGACACGGGATGGATATATTCCCACTCTGACCGCCTCCCTCGGCAAAAGTTATTATTTATTTCCCTTTGCAAATAATAAAGTCCCCTTCGCTGGCGAAGGGGTGGACGGCGCAGCCGGACGGGGTAGTGGTGATAATAATAACGACCTCATCTACATAATGCCAACGACCACCCTCAACACCCGCTTTCAGTCTCTTGGCCTCAAACTCGCCCTCGCCACCTATTTATTCCCCGCCAATGGTGGCGGGGTGGACGCGGAGCGGACGGGGTGGTTAGAACCCCCCACCTCCAAAAACCACTTATCCCTCTTTGCCAATTACGCAACTAACCAGTTCAGTTCTGCTGGCATATCGAATACCTACGCATATTTTCTAACCCGAAATAGCCGTATAGAGGCGGCTGTTTCGGCAGAGTATTTTTACGAACTAAGCCGCTTGAATTATTCCGCCTCCCTCTCCCTCCAACAACACTTTTAACTTTCTCCACCTCTCCCCATCGTCATCCCGGCGAAGGCCGGGATATTTTGTCATAAGCGTCGCGTCCACTTATATATTCGCCGCACCCACCTACTCTACTCGTCATTCCCGCGGAGGCGGGAATCTCAAATTGTAAGCAATCCTTTCCCCTCTTGCATTTTTCGTCAAACGATGTCATAATTGCAAAAACCCAAGGAGTTTCCCTAAATGCTTACATACATTCTCTCAGAACTCGGCATAAATTTTCTTCGTAGTGGCATGGGTCAGTTCATTGCGTCATTCGGGGTGGCATTTCTGATAATGTTGGCATTTGGCGGCGGGTTTATTCGGTATATGAAGCGCGTTCAGGGCAAGGGTCAGCCGATACGGACGGACGGGGTTCAGGCGCATTTGTCCAAAGCTGGGACACCGACGATGGGCGGCATTCTGATAATTCTTGCGATACTTGTATCCAGTTTGTTATTTATAGACTTATCTAATCCGATACCATATATAGCATTGGGCGCATTGACTGCATTTGGGGTGATTGGCTTTGCGGATGACTTGGGCAAGGTAAAGCAGTCTGACGCGTATGCAGGATTGGGGATGCGGACGCGATTGATAATTCAGTTTTTCTTGGCGGTCGCTCTTGCATTGGCGATTGATAATGTTATGCCTGCGTATGTGCCGGATCTCAGTTTGTTCTTGCCATTCCAAATGGTGTTGCCGTTGGGGATATTGTATTTTGTGTTTGCATATTTTGTGATTGCTGGGACTGCGAACGCGACGAACATCACGGATGGATTGGATGGGATGCTGGCGAAGATTTTCCTGACTATTATGTTTGTTATGATGGTGGTGTTGGTTGCTGCGACCCGGTTGGACTTTTTGGTAATGGCTCCATATTTGCCCGAGAATGCTGCGTTGTTCCCAGTGTTTGGCGCGGTTATGGGTGCGGTGCTTGGGTTCTTGTGGTTTAACGCGCCGCCTGCGATGATATTTATGGGCGACACGGGCAGCCTCGCGCTCGGAGGTTTTCTCGGAACATCAGCGATGTTGATGAAAAGCGAGATTATAATGGGCGTAGCGTCATTAATGATGGTTGCGATATTGGGCAGTTCGTTCTTGCAGATATATTATTATAAATTAACTGGCGGCAAAAGGCTATTCAAGATGGCGCCCTTGCACCATCACTTTGAACTTTCCGGCGTAGCGGAGACGATGGTAGCGAACAGGTTTTGGATAATGACGATATTGTTTGCGGGGCTCAGCCTTGCGTTGCTAAGGGGATAACGCTATGCGTTTCACCCGCCAGGATCCAAGTTTTCTGACGAAGTGGTTTTTCGAGATTGACCGCTCGGTTTTGGTGGCAGTGTTATTGTTGACCTTGGCTGGGTTGCTCACATTGGTTCCTGCGGGAAGTAATTTACCTCCGCTATATTTTTTATTAAAGTTTTTACCACATTTATTTCTCGGTCTAACGGCACTCTTTATTTTTTCTAATCTCAGTCCGAAATGGATTAAACGGATTTCGATTGTTCTTGGGATTGCGTTTGCGCTTTTAACTATCGCTACGATTTTGCCACCGATTAATCCTGACAAGGTTAAGGGGTCGTATAGGTTTCTAAAATTTTTGGGCATTATGCCGTCCGAGTTTCTGAAACCATTTTTTATTGTAATTACGGCGAGTTTTCTTGCCCACATTTCACAATTTTCCCCCGCCCATTTCTTCTCAAATAAGAAATTATGGCACCTCCCATTCCTTGGCTCAAAAGTCCCCTTCGCTGGCGAAGGGGTGCCCGCAGGGCGGGGTAGTGGTAATAGAATGCCGGAAGGGATCTCCGAATCCCTTCCGGAACATTTTCTAAACACTTCCCAACCCTCTCCCCTCTTCACCTGGCCGCTTTACCTACTCTTCGCGCTTCCTCCACTCCTCGCAATGTTTTTGCAGCCGGACTTTGGGATGACGCTTATATATTGTGCTGTGTTTGCGTCGATGTTGTTTTTTGCGGGGACCAGTTGGAAGTCTATTGCTGCGTCGGTGCCTGTTGCGGCTGTTATTGGCGCGCTTGCATTTTTCACGATGCCGCATGTGCGGGCTCGGTTGCTTGGGCTCAGCGATCCGTTTCAAATTAACCGCGCGTTGGATTCGATCAGGAATGGGGGGATGTTTGGGCAACTGAGTAGCAGCTTCGTTAAATCCAACCTACCAGACGCGCATACGGATTTCGTGTTTGCATCGTTTTTGGAAGATTATGGTCTGGTCATTGGGTTGTTGCTGCTAGCACTTTTTTTCTGGTTAATTTTTCATCTTCTTGATAGGATGAAGAAAAGCAAGGATACGGAGACCAAGTTGATATTGGGCGGGACGGCTGCGTTGCTTGGGACGCAGATGTTTCTGAATATCGGGACGACATTGAACTTGGGATTTACCAAGGGGACGGTGCTGCCATTTATATCTTATGGCGGCAGTGCATATGTGGCGATGTGCATAATGATTGGGATAGTGTTGTCCGTGCTAAGGAAGAACAATTAATTCCCCGCCAATGGTGGCGGGGTGTCGCGCCGTAGCAAAGCGTAGGCGGACGGGGTGGTGGTGATAAGTCATCCCGGGGCTTGACCCCGGGATCTCGCCGAATAAAATTCCCCGCCAATTGTGGCGGGGTGTCGCGCCGTAGCAAAGCGTAGGCGGACGGGGTGGTTAGAACAAGAGGTAATAAAATGAAAATACTAATAGCGACAGGCGGGACAGGCGGCCATATAATGCCTGCGATGGCGGTTGCCAACGCACTAATAAATAAAGATTTTCCTGCCCCCGGAACCGGGGGCGGGATGTCGGGCGAAGCCCGACAGGGTGGGGGGGTGGAACTCCTAATCACCACCGACTCCCGCGGCTACGACCTTGTGGCAAAGACCGCGCCGCACGGCGCGCAGATAATCCGCGTCTGGGCATCGGGCGTTGGGAACCGCGGCTTGTTCGGTAAATTGTTTGCATTGTCGAAACTCGCCATTTCAGCGATAACACTTATTGTGAAGTTCATCAGCCGTAGGAATCGTCCCGACAGGATCGTGGCGTTTGGTGGATATTCGTCGGTTCCTGCTGTGCTGGCGGGAAGGATTCTTGGGGTGCCGACATTTCTGCATGAACAGAATGCGGCGGCCGGAAGGGCGAACGCATTGTCTGCGAGATTTGCGACAAAAATTCTAACATCGTTTCCAGAGACGAGCGGCCTTCCAAAAAAGGCACGCGTAGAATTTACTGGACTTCCTACCCGCCCGGACTTTGTTCCAACCCTAATGTCATCCCCCGGCTTGACCGGGGGATCTCGGCCGCTTACGCTTTTCATCACCGGCGGTTCACTTGGCGCGAAGATACTAATGGATGTGGTTCCGATGGCGGTTGCGCTTATCCCGAGTGCGATAAAAAAGAATTTGATGGTTGTGCAGCAGGTGGACGAAGCGCACCATCACGAGGTAGAAAAGTTTTATGCTGTGACGGGGATAAAGCATCGGCTCGCGCCGTTCTTCAAGGATATGGCGCAGGAAATGAAAGATGCGAGTTTGGTAATTGGGCGCAGTGGCGCGAGCACCGTTGTAGAGTTGATGACGATTGGCCGCCCGGCGATTTTGGTGCCGCTGAATATCAATCCTGATCAAGCGGCTAATGCGAGGGCGTTTGAGAAGATAGGTGGCGGGATAGTGATAGAGCAAAAGAACTTCACGCCGAAACATTTATCTAAATTGCTAACGGAGTTGTTCTCGAATCCCGCGAGATTGGAAAAGATGAGTTTGCAAGCTCTCACTCCCAATTCTGCAACTGAAAACATTCTTCACGCCATCCTAAATTAATAAGTCATTGCCCGGCTTGACCGGGCAATCTCGGCAAAATAAATTCCCCTCCAAGGTGGAGGGGTGTCGCGCTCAATAGTCCCCTTCGCTGGCGAAGGGGTGCCTGCGAAGCAGGCGGGGTAGTGGTCTAATAAGTCATCCCGGGGCTTGACCCCGGGATCTCGCCGAATAAAATTCCCCTTCAATTTTTGTCAGCCCCGCTTTTTTATCGTCATCCCGGCGGAGGCCGGGATATTTTGTAAGAGAATCGAAACGGCACCGAATGGTACCGTCATCCCCGCGGAGGTCGGGATATATTGTAGGAGCCTCGCCCGGCTTTGCCGGGAGAGGAGGAAACCTCGGCGGCTGTGCCGCCAAAGGTTTCCGGTGAGGGCAGAAATTCCCATTCGTCTGCTCAATAGTCCCCTTCGCTGGCGAAGGGGTGCCGACAAAGTCGGCGGGGTAGTGGTAAAAAATTCCCCGCCAATGGTGGCGGGGTGTCGCGCCGTAGCGAAGCGCAGGCGGACGGGGTGGTTAGATCCGAGTTAATGGTGCCGCAAATAAGATTCGAACTTACGACCCCCTCATTACGAATGAGGTGCTCTACCAGCTGAGCTATTGCGGCATTGCGGGCATTATAAGTGTCATCTATTGAAATGTAAAGTGAAGAATTCCCCTTTTGCCGGGCGGGAGTGGTCAACAATTAATTCCCCGCCAAGGTGGAGGGGTGTCGCGCCGTAGCAAAGCGAAGGCGGACGGGGTGGTTGGTGCTTGTTAATCGCACAAAATAAAGCGGGGCGGGGTCTCCTGACCCCGCCCCGAACATTTTCTCACCTTACCATTTGCACAACCTATTTATTCCCGTCATCCCCGCTCACACACTTCGTCATCCCGGCGGAGGCCGGGATATTTTGTCATAAGTGTCGCGTCCACCTATATATTCGCCGCACAAAGTCCCCTTCGCTGGCGAAGGGGTGCCGCGTAGCGGCGGGGTAGTGGTCAATAAAACCCAAACGGCACCTTCGGTGCCGTCATTCCCGCGAAGGCGGGAATCTCAAATTGTAAAAAATTGTCGGCAACGCCGACACATATAATTCTCCTCCTGGGGAGGAGTCCTCCCAAAGGGCGGGAGGTGGGACAAGAACCCCTCACAATCTTCTTGCTTTATTATTCACTTTCCTGATTGCCCGCAACCGCAACTTCCATTGCGGGTTTTTCCGGCGCACCGGCGCGTATCATAGCGTCGAGGTTTTCCAAACAAGCCTCAGCCTTGGGCATCAGGCCGTCTTCCAATACCCCCCCCCCCCGCAAGTCGTTGATTTCAGCCAATAATCCGTCGTGTTGAATGTTAAGTTCATTGTATCCCGTGCGTGTAAAATCCGCTCCATAAGTATTCAAAGCCAATTCACATTTTCCTAACCACGCAGTAATTTGCTCAGATTTTTCCTTTTTATCCAATTCCTCTTTTTCTTTTTTCTTCTGTTCAATTTTTTCATCACAATTATCCATTGCATTTATCAATCCCGGATAATACTCCTGAAAGGTTTCGCGTTTTATGCCTTCCGACCAAGAAAAATCATCTTGATAATCCGCGTTGTTGCACCTTGCCAGTGCTGATCTTACTTGAATTCCTGCCTTGCAGGCTTCAATTTCCGCACCAATCGTATATGCCCCAAAAGAATTGTCTTCTATTATCGCTTGTAAATTTCCGCGTTCAATTTCGCCGATGTCATTGCCCTGGTCAACCCAAGAGCGGCATTGTTGTAGAACATTTTCGATTATCTTTCCTTGCCATTTAACTCCGTTTGATAATTTATAAAATTGATCTGCCTCTTCATTTGTCAGAACTTTACGGCTCCAAAGACCAATAAACAACTCTCTATCCCAATCACTCATTTCCAATGTGGCAATTCTCACTGGTTGGTCGCCATATTCGGATGGATTTAAGACACACTCATTATCCATACCAACACAACTACACATATTCATATTACCTTTCACGATTGGGTCTATTAAGTCTTTCCATTTCTTTTCAAATGTTTGTGTCCAAAAGATGTTGTAATTATCGCGTCCTAATCTGTAAAAATTATCTGCGGCTTTTTCGACCTGTTCTCTATCCTGGTCGCCTACAAAGCATTTGGATGCTAGCAATTTATTTATGCTATCGTTTCCATCTTTGTAATTACTTTGTTGAAACAATTCCTCAATGCCTGCGTTTGCTTTTCCAAGCATACTTATAAACAGGACTTCGCCATTTTCCACTCGTTCTTTTTGTCTTGCTCGCATTGCTTCGATAGAGTTGTCAACTCCTTGTGCGAACATTGAATTAATTCGTTCTGACACGCGACTCATTTCTTGGGTTTGCCAGATAAAATCTTCACAAATTTTTGGGTCTACTTTCAAGGCATTCATTCTTGCATTAATGTCTATATAGCGTGCGTTTGCAATTTGGTTTCCTTGTATGTATATTGATGTGGCTTTTGTAGATTTGCCGTCTACTATTATTATACTTGCCAGTGTAGGGAGAAGTTTTTGTGCGCCTAATTGTATATCTTTGTTTGCAAAGCAATTCCATTGTGAAATATAGTCTATATCGTCGAGTATTTGGCTAAGTTCGCTGTCTATATTTGAGATTAGGTTGTTATTGTTAAAGTTGTTAAATGTTTCTACGATATGTTCAATTTCTTGTTGGTTCAGTGCCTCTTCTGCCCTTGCACCGAATCCGATGACACTGACGCAGGCGACGACAAAAGACAAAATTCCAATTTTCATTAAATTAGTCTCCTGTTCTAAAACCGATTTTCCGCCGCGGTTTTTTCTCTTCTACCATTACGGCAATGCGGTCGATAATTTCGTTTATTTTCTTGGCGTGGGCGGAAAGGTGTCCGTTTGTGTTGTCGATGTGGAGCATCAAGACTTTTTCAAGGTCGCCCAGTTTCTTTTGTATTGGTTGTGCGATATAATTTCGCATAGCGACAAAGGCCTTAACGATTGCGATATTCATTTGGATTGCTATCTTGGAAGAAAGGACGGATGACAGCATAATTATACCGTGTTCTGTAAAGGCGAATGGCAGGTATCTGCGCCCTCCCGCGTTTGAGGTCACAATTTGTGACCTCAAGTTGATGTATTCGGATTGGGTCAGTTGGAACATAAATTCTGCGGGAAATTTCTCTATGTTTCGTTTGATTGCTTGATTAAGCACTTTTGTTTGGACGCCATAAATAGCGGCGAGGTCATTGTCGATGATGACCTTTTGCCCACGAATTTCGTGAATAATGTTTTTGATATTGATGACATCACTCATAAACTTATTCTCTCTTTGTAATCCCTGCCCCCTTTATGGGCGGGGCGGTTCGTCCGAATCAATTCCCCTCCTGTGAAGGGGTGCCCGAAGGGCGGGGTGGGTCTACCCTTATTATTCGCCGCACCCACCTACTCAACTCGTCATCCCGGCGCAGGCCGGGATATTTTGTCCTAAGCGTCGCGTCCACATATATCTTCGCCGCACCCACCTACTCAACTCGTCATCCCGGCGGCTTGTCGCGCCGTAGCGAAGCGTAGGCGGACGGCCGGGATATTTGCAAGAGCCTCGCCCGGCTTTGCCGGGAGAGGAGGATTTCTTACGGGCTTCGCCCGCTTAGAAATCCGGTGAGGGCAACCTGCCACTAAATTTATTTTGTTGCTGCCCCACCTGCTTTTGCACGATTGCTTTCATTCACAACTTTTTCTAATGCGCCTCGAATAGTGGATTGTAGTGTTGTCATTTTATTCAGCATATTGCTGACGACATTATTGCAGTCTGATTCCTTAACATTAGAGTTTGCATCTTTACCACCGCCCAGTGTGGCATTTGCTTTACCGATCAGGGCCTTGCATTTTTCGATAGAGTCTTGGTCTGCGCGTGCCATTGGCGAGATATTTGCGATCAGCGATCCGATTTCGCCGATAAGGCAGTTGTAGACTTCCTCTGTATTTCCTTGCAGACAAAGCAGTGCGGCTTCTGCGCGTCGTTGTTGGGCCGAGTTTTGCCCATTAGGGCTAGCGATACCTTCGGCCTCTTCTTTTTGGTGGTTCAGCACGGATTGTTGCACCATTGTTTTGACTTGTTTAGCGATGATGTTCAGCTTGTTGTATTGTGAATACATTTCTTTGGTTATATTGCTTGCTCTGCGATGGATAAGGTCTTTATCTACTTGTTGCAGACTAATTCCCCCCCCGGAAAGAAGACAGCTGCCACTTGAATTTAATCCGTGCACGGATGAAAGGATAAAGTCTATATTGAATACGGCGTTTGTACCTGCAGTGCACATTCCTTCATCATCGGTTTTATTCAAACAGATTCTGTTTGCACCTGTTGTTGAACCGCCCTTGGCTGATATTTTCCCGAGAGAGCCTACACAACCCGGTGTAATCCATTGCAAATTACTGCCTGTTGTGCCGATATTTTCCTTTCTATCGACTTCCGCCAGTGCTTGCCTAAGCGGCTCAATATCTATTGCACCTGCGTTTGCCTTGCGGCGACCGAAGAATCCTGCGGATGTTGCGGAATCGGACATACAGCCCACGACGAATCCGTCTGCACGCATACCTCCTCCTGGTGCACTTGGCGCGGCGAATTCTGCCATAATTTCGTCAGTGCCGTTAAGTGGTTTTATTAATTGGTTCAGGATTCTTCCTCTGTTTCCTTTTGGACTTCCGGCGGTATTGGCTTGTTTTTCATAACATAATCCGCCTGCTCCATTATGACCTCCGACACTGCTAGAACAGGTCTTTTCTGCGCGATAAAGTCCCCACCGACTGCACGCGGATTCAAGCAGCATATAAACATTGTTCAGGTCTGCCCCAAGTGCGAATCCCGTGTCGATTACATCCATAATGCGGTCGCCGACTTCATCGAACGGCTGAAAAAATTGGTCAGAAAGTTCTTTGAATTTAGCGATGCGTTTCAGTTCTTTACGCGAACCGCAGTTCTCGCCTTTGTAATCGCAGCCTGCATATTCGGTTATGGTGTTCAAGGTTTTGTTCAGCACGGCGAGCGCGCCTTCCATTCTTTCAATCTCAGACATCAACGCGCCGGACGCTTGGTCGCGGGATAAGACTTCGGACACATTTCCAGACGACCCGCGAGATGCTTGTGCTGATTGCTGTTGCGCTTCAACCATTTGTTGCATCATTTGTTGTTGTGCGGCGGCGGCCTCGGCTTGTTGTTGCGCCATTTGTTGTTGCATTTGCATCATCTGTTGTTGCATTGCTTCGGCCTGGGCGGAGTTGTTTGCGGCGGCGGCCGCGGCGGCAGAGGCCTTTGCTTGTTCGGACGCGACCTTTTGTTGCTTGGTTTCATTGGCCTTTAACAAATCAAGGGCGACGAGTCCCGGCAGATTTCCGAATTGCTGACAACCCAGGGACATTGCGGGCGAACCAAGGGCATCAAAGCACATACGAACTACGCCTTCGGCGGATCCTGCATCACCGCATACGGCGGACGAACATTTTGGTTGTGCGCAGCGGAGCAAAGCGGCGCGACAGGTAGAGTTGCTGACCCCGGCCTCGGCGAAGCAGTTTTTAAGTGTGGCAAAACACCGGGCGATTTCGCCGCCGGATGGATCCATAGCGATGATGCGTCCTTGTGCCAGCGCAGATTTGTCGATGTAGTTTGCGCATTCGTCAAACTTGTCGCATTGGGCTGCGGCGACGGCGGCGGATCGGTCGCCGCGGATGATATTGTTGTATGCGTTTTGGTCGATTACTTGACCACCTTTAATGCCGGTGAGGTTTCCGCCACCGCCCATAATAGCGGGTTGCGGCCCTGAAAGGGTAGAAGATGACGGCGCCCCGAATACGGCGAATGGCGCAAGGATTAATACGATTGTTAAAAGTCCCCTTCGCTGGCGAAGGGGTGTCACCAAAGGCGACGGGGTAGTGGTCTTAAATTCCCCGCCAATGGTGGCGTGGTGTCCGGCTTTGCCGGACGGGGTGGTTAGCTCTCCGAATTGTAAAAATTGCATAAATTTAATCACTTTTCTCTCTTCTCTCTTATTATCAACTATTTTACCATATTTTTAAGCCTTTAACAAACTATAATTCCCCTCTGCACAAAGTCTTCTTACTTTCTTTTGTCATTCCCGCGCCCGGGGTCCCCGCGAACTTGTTCGTGGGGTGGGGATGGCGGGAATAGGACTAATAAGTGGTCGCCATAGGCGACTCAAAATAAATTCCCCTCCTGTGGAGGGGTGGACACAGATAATTCCTCGCCAATGGTGGCGGGAAATCCCTGCCCCCTTGAGGGGCGGGGCAAAAACCTCGGCGGCTTTGCCGCCAAAGGTTTTTGGGAGTGGGGGTCAGACTTCATACCTGCTCTTAAAATAATCGTGCACTGCAACCTTACCTTCCAATATCTCTTTCAAATGCAAAATCACGCCATCCAATTCCGACACAATATAATTATTCGGAATGCGTATAACCTTATACCCGGCTTGCTCTAAAAAATCCGTCCGCTCGTTGTCATACTCTATGGTCTCCGCATGGGCATCGCCATCCAGTTCAATGATTAGATTCCTTTCCAAGCATACAAAATCTACAAAGTATTTTCCTATTGGGTGTTGCCTGCGGAATTTTGCTCCGATTTGGTTTCGGTTTATTGCGTGCCAAAATTTGACCTCCACGGGGGATGAGTAAAGTCTTAGTTTTTTAGCAAGAGATATTTTGTTTGATTGGTTCAATTTAACCCCCACCCCCGGTCGCAAAAAGGCGACCGCCCCGCCCCTCAAGGGGGCAGGGATTTTTAATAATAAGTGCAGCAGGTCGCGGGGCACCCGCCATATGCAAAGCAGTCGCTGCGCGATTTATTTTTAGCGACATCAAAGTTGAGGCACGCGCGCATATCATTGATATTATCGCTATCTTTGCAAGCCAAGACATCGTTCATAGCGAAACCGACTTGGGTATTTTTCCACCAGTAAGCGCGCGCATCGCCGCCTGTGCAAAGCATAGCGAATACGGAACCACCAAAAATTTTCCAAGCATTTTTCATTTTTCAACTCTTCTTTTTTCTTTTGTCATTCCCGCTCACACCCTCCGTCATCCCCGCGGCTTGTCGCGCCGTAGCGAAGCGTAGGCGGAAGGCGGGAATAGGGCTCAATAGTCCCCTTCGCTGGCGAAGGGGTGTCGCGCCGTAGCGAAGCGTAGGCGGACGGGGTAGTGGTCTTTTAATTCCCCTCCGTTTGCGTGCGCCTAATCGTTTGCGCTTGCCTTGCGGGGGATGTTCGCCTGAAACTCGTAAGATTTCTGCGTTGCCACTTGAAATCTAATTCGTTCCACGGCTCAATTCCCCGCCAATGGTGGCGGGGTGTCGCGCCGTAGCAAAGCGTAGGCGGACGGGGTGGTTGGTGCTTACCAACTCACCACCCCAGCCTCGCCCGGCCGTCCAATATCAAGGGAAGCCGAGGACGAAGTGTATTGTATATACATGCCGCAGGCTTCCCGCCGATAGTGGACGGAAATGGCACGCCGGGATGAAAAATTGGCCTTAACATTTTTATCCTTTTAACTTAATTACACTTCCAACTCGTTGACCCATTTGGCTGTGTCAGCGTAGTTTTATTGCATTGGTGTGTCATTGGAAATTGGCAAGTTCCTTTTTCTATGGTTTCGCGGTTATTATCTTTCAGCGCGTCGCCATTTTTATCTCTAACATTTCCACCTGCTAATATACAAGCCTTTTCGAATGCGGAAGCGCGCAGCCAGCAGCGGTTTCCGACCCAAGCGAATGCTGGGTTGCTGTCGCATTCGACTTTATTGGTTGGGTTAGCCTTGCATTCGCTGACGAGCGAGTCCCAAATGGTAGTGCCAAGGCGGTTGCAGTCTTCGGCGTTTGTAGGCTTTGGCACGCATCCGCCGCCAGCCCAGATATAGCCTTGGACTTTTTCGATGCAGTCCCATTGGTCGACGATGCAGGTGTTATTTTCTTTCAGCCAAGCTCCGCCATTTTCCTTGCAGTGTCGTTCTGTTGGGGCGTCGCAGACATAGCGGCCGTTGTTGTCCTTCATAAATTTGCCGGTGGCATCTTTTTTGATGGTTGATCCGCGGGTGTAATTGCAATAGACCTCATAAGAAACGCAGTCTGGGCTGCCTTTCAGGAAGGCGTTTTTGAGTCGTTGTTCATCTTTGTTCAGTTCGCCGTCTTCTTTAACGCGCCAAAAGTGCCCGGCTTTCTCGCAAGAATTTCGGTCTGTTATGCAAATTTTTGGTCGACAAGAAACGGCGTTGATGGCGTTAGCGTTGTCGCCGCAGGTTTGGTCGCGGTTTTCCATAAATGCCGCGCCGGGCTTTTCCTCGCAAAGGTCGCGTTCCAGTTTAGTTTCCATATCGGCGAATAAATTGGATAGCAGGTCGGATCCGTAAATTGCCTCGCAGGATTGTTGAATGGAACGACAGGCTTCATTGGCCATAACTTTGGATGTGGTGGAGACAGATTTGACTGCATCGCCGCCTTCACCGCCTTGAACGGTTTTGATAACTTCGCCAGTTTCCGCAACACGGGAATTGCGGCAGTCGGTCAGTTCATCAAGGCAGTTTTGTTTAACGGATTCAACGGCGCGCGATTGCGCTTGAACGATTTCTATTAAAGCGCGATTTATGGCTTCCTTCCAAACGATTCCAGCCTCTTTCTGACAGGATTTCAAGGCGTCGATTAAGTTTTGTTTTCCATTTAACATTTGAACGAATTGTTGATTGCCCGGCATCTCGGCAAGTGTGCGCGATCCGTCGCCAAATTCCATAAGACCGGTCAGGTCGGTAAAGCCGGTGGTGTAAATTGGCTTGCCTTTTTGGTCAATGTATTTGCCGGTGTAGTCCAGACAGCGAATCCAATCTTTCCCGCAGACAGCATCGCGTTGAAAATCTTCCAGTGTGTTTTCCAGGCATTCCACCGCGGACGCCGAATTGCGATTCTCAAAATCGTTAAGACGACGATTCATCATCTCAACATTTAATTGACGCACCTTGCCTTTAACTTCATCCATACCTTTGTTGACCGACGCCTGCAACTTTTGGCAATCGCCATCAATGGTCAGCGAATATGTTGAAACAATCATCGCCAGGTTTGTGCCCTTGCAAGTATCCTTCACCATCTGCTGACATTGTGCATTTGTGGACGAAAATAATGCCTTACCTTGAAGATTGGTGTTGACCGCGCCGTCAACGACTTCGGAATCACCCCACATATCGTCCAGATTGAAATTTCCACTGCTGAACGAAGGCTTTTGTTTTTGCACGGCGGCCTTTTTCGGATTGACTAGATTTTCTAAAATCTCGTTAAGTTTTTGCGCGTTGGCACTGGTATCTTCGCCCGCGGCCTTTTCGCCTTCAGTTGCCGATGTTGCCGCCTTCGCTTGGTCGCCGGACATTTCAATAAAAGCCAGGTTCATAGTTGCAAAATTGTTTAACGCTTCTTTTGCATCTGAAATTGCTTTGTTCTGGGCATCCAGGTCAAGATATTTATCAGAGCAAATACATTTTTTATAAGTTTCATTTGCGACGGCGCAGAACATATCCATACATTCGGAATAGGCAGAGCGGCAGCCGGTAAAGCCTTCACCCAGCGCAGATCGTGCAATATGTCGTGCGCTTGCCGGACCAACTAACGGAGCCATTTGACTGCGCGCGGCCGAACGCGCACCTGACGCGCCACCACCACCAATCAACTTTCCCGCCCTGCTTAAATTACCAGTTGTTGCCGCATTCCTCGACCTAGAAGTCCCCTTCGCTGGCGAAGGGGTGCCCCGTAGGGGCGGGGTAGTGGTATTAAAATTCATCGCTGCCGCACGCGATTGCGCCGACCTACTCACACCCGATCTGTTGACATTCCCCGCCCCTAAATTATCAGTCATCCCGGTGCTTGACACCGGGATCTTGCCGCTTGATGCCGCCCCACCAACCGCACCAACTCTCGCCGCCGCACTGCGCGATACCACATTACCATCCAAATCATTAGTCATTCCCCGGCTTGACCGGGGAATCTCGGCCGAATTTGTTGAACCGCGCGCCACAATATCCTGCGCCTCTTTTGACACACCGCGCCCTTCGGAACGCGAGGTTGTGGAACTATCGCTGCCGGTTATATTGCCTGAATTGTTATCGTTGCGCCGAGAAGAGTCAGCGGACGCGCCGCCGGTAGCACCGATACGCCCTTCTGCCCCGCGCGTTTGAATATCGGCCGAGCCGACTGAAAAGACGGCGCATAAAGTGAATATGGCTAAAATTAGCCGAAAATTAAAAAATTTTCCTTCCATAGTTCTAATTATAAACTTATTTCAAGTTTGCACCAAGCACTTTTTATCAAAAATTCCCCTCTCATGTGGAGGGGTGTCGCGCCGTAGCGAAGCGAAGGCGGACGGGGTGGTTGGTGCTTGTTAATCGCACAAAAGTCCCCTTCGCTGGCGAAGGGGTGTCGCGCCGTAGCGAAGCGTAGGCGGACGGGGTAGTGGATAATTCCCCGCCAAAGGTTTCCGGCGAGGGCAACCAAGCGGGGTGGGGGATCTTGGGCCCCACCCCGAACATTTTATCATCTATGAGATTCGCTCCATTTATGTTATAATCTGCTATGAACATTAAACCTGTCCTTTTACCTTTTGTCGCCTTGATTATCGCACTTTCCGCGTCCCAAACCTTCGCCACCGAAACCAATGAATGCCCAAATGGTCGATTGCCCGTTGAACTAAGCAAAATAACACCTCAACCAAAATCAGACGACAAAACACCACCCAAATCCGATCACGACGAATATTGGTATTACATTGAAAAAAACCAAGATAAAAACATTAAATCCATGCAAGATCGCTTGAACATCGTTCGAACATATTGCGAGGACAAGTTAATACTTAGACAAGCAACCGTACCCGGACTTGCCAAGCCATGTTATGTGACTTGTCCGTCAAACGATAAAAAAACAAACAATTCATCCTTGAAAAACTCCACAATCTCATCTGGCGTGGTCGCGTCTGACAAACCTGCGAAAAACCAATCGCCGTGGTGGACTTTAGCCCCCCCCCCTACACCCGCACCAACTCCTGCACCTGTTGCACCTGTCGCATCAGCACCTGCCGCTGCACCTGCACCAGCACCCACCCCCGCACCTGCTCCGGCTGCTGTTGCCGTTGCCCCCCCTGTCGCTCCTCCCGCATCTCTCTCCATTAAAAAGAAAAACCCGCAACCTGCCGCTACTCCACCCACAGAACCTTGGCCTACTATTTACGATGATAATTGGGCAGATTTGCAAGGGGCTGATTCTACTACATATAGACCGATTAATATTCCGAAAACCGCCAATACCATACAAATCGGCTATGACAAATTTCCTTGTAAAGTAATTACTGGACAGCAATTAAGTCTCCGTGAGTCGCAAGAAAAATTGTGCGATGCTGACGGGGCTGAGTTAAACAAAGAAAAAATCCTATACATATATACTGGTTTATTTGCTTTTAATTCTACTAAGCGAAAAACATATTATATTGTTGGCAACCCTTCTTATGACGATTGCGAGCTTGCAAGTATCATTGCAGGACAAAAACCAATTAAGACTTGGATGAAACGGACAGAAGAATGTTTTTCAGGCTATCCGCCATCCTCCGACGAAAATCCAGAAAAGATATTTTGTTATAATAACAGACGCAAGCGTTCTGATGCAGCGAACGAAACTGAAAGGGCAAGTTGGATAAAATGCGAGAAATCAATTAAACTCGCCAAAATCACACAATCCTCAGAACAAACAGACACTTATATTGTTGAACCAGACCCTGCCGAACCCGCCCCTCCACCCGCCCCACCTGCCCACCCCCAACCATTCAACGAAGCCGATTGCGTTGATAAATTATATAATAACCTGGCACTTGATAAAAAATACGGGGAACTGGCATGTAAAAACCAAGATGTTCAAGCACAAATACAGCGAATAACAGACAAGTCAACACCGGAAGAGAAGGACGCAATATGGGAAATTATTAAAAACGACAATACACTTAAGACTAAACAATGCGTGGACAAATTCGCACAGGTGAATATATTTGCGGATCAAACTAGCGAAGATTGCAAGCGCGGCGAAGTCCAACAGGCAGTCAAACAAGCCAAGATTATTGGCAACCAATTTGATCAAAAGGACGACGCCATCATAAGTGCGCTTATCCAAAAAAATCCACAAACCGCCGCCGCACTACCCCCTCCTTTGCCTGACGAAGACGCAAACAATTCCACCGCAGAAAATTCCCCTCCTGTGGAGGGGTCGCCTCAGGCGGGGGTGGGTCAAGAATTTGACACAGGCAAAGAGCCCGAATCCGAAACTCCAACCCTTGCGGATCTCTCTGCGTTCCAACTTGACGGCGCGAGTTGGCTGACAAAAACGGACGGCACGCTTAATACGAAACGCTTGCTCTTTGACGCAGGCGCAGGGGTCGCGCTTGGCGCGATTGGCGGATTTTTGACGAATCACCTCGTCAAATCGGGTCAAATTGATAAAGGTTTCGAGGACATTCAGTGTAGTGTCGCGGGTCGTCCGATAATGAATTTTGATGATCGCGTCCGCATCTCCTCCACCAAATAAAATTCCCCGCCAAGGGTGGCGGGGTGTCCGGCTTTGCCGGACGGGGTGGTTCGACTTAGCGGGGTGGGGGTTTAATAAGTCATCCCCCGGCTTGACCGGGGGATCTCGGCCGCTTATAATCCTCTTATGTCCACCCACTCCACCAATTACCGCAAAGGCCTGCTCGCCGAAACCATCGCCACTGCATTCCTGCTGCTCAAAGGCTATACCATCCTGGAACGCCGTCGCCGCGGGGGCGGCAGCCTCGCGGAAATAGACATCATCGCACGGCGCGGCGACACGATAGCGTTCATAGAGGTCAAAGCCCGCCGAACGATCGCGGACGGCTTGCTTGCAATCACACCGCATCAACAACAAAGGCTCCGCGCCGCGGCGGAACAATACATTGCGAAATTCGCCCCAAACTTGAATGGCCGCTTTGATGTAATAGTGGTATGTAATTTCCTCCCCCACCATTTCCAAAATATGTTCTAAATAATCCCTGCCCCCTTTTTTGTCAGCCCCGCGCAGGCGGGGCTAGGGCTAAAAATCGCGGGCGCAGCCCGCCACCAAAACGGCACCGCAGGTGCCGTCATTCCCGCGAAGGCGGGAATCTCAAATTGTAAAATTCCACATATTAACTTTTCACTTTTAATTTTTAACTTTCTTTTTTATAATACCCCCATGCAAAAACTAAAATCTGATTTTCTAAACGCATTATCCGAGCGCGGCCTTCTGCACCAATGCACGAACCTCCCGGGGCTAGACGCGCGCCTAACGAACGGCACGCCGGTGTCGGCATACCTTGGGACTGACCCGACGGCAGACGCGCTTCATGTGGGACATTTGGCCAGTTTCGGGATGCTCAGACTCTTCGCAAAATTCGGCGGCCGTCCCGTAATTCTGGTTGGCGGCGCGACCGGGATGATTGGGGATGCGGATAAATTGTCAGAGCGTCCAATGCTGGACGAAGCGACCCTCGCCAAAAATGTCGCCGGCCTCAAACGCGACCTCTCAAAACTTTTTAACTTCCAAAGCGGCGCGACGCTCGTCAACAACTATGACTGGTTCAAAGGCATTGGCTACATAGAATTTCTGCGCGATGTGGGCAGGCACTTCACGATAAACGAAATGCTGAAAAAGGAATCGGTCAAAATCCGATTGGAACGCGAATTACCGCTGTCATTTTTGGAATTCAATTATTCATTGCTCCAAGCCTACGACTTCGTGCACCTGCACAAAGCGATGGGCGTGGACTTGCAAATGTTCGGCGCGGATCAGTGGGGCAATGTGGTGGCGGGCGTGAGTTTGGGGCGCAAGATGTTGGGCGCGGAATTGTTCGGACTCAGTTGCCCGCTGGTGGTTGATTCGCAGGGCAAGAAACTCGGCAAGTCGGATGGTAATGCGGTGTGGCTGGATGGCGATCGGACAAGCGACCTTGACTATTATCAATACTTCCGCAACACAAACGATGCTGATGTCGGCAAGATGCTCAGGATATTTACGGACTTACCAATCAGCGAAATCTTAAAACTCGAAACCCTTTCTGGTTCTGAAATTAACGATGCGAAAAAAATCCTCGCAACGGAGGCGACCAAAATAATCCGCGGCGAAAAATCCGCAGCAACCGCCGCGACTGCCGCTGAATCATTGTTCTCCGGCGGCGATGCAGGCGCGCCCGAGGTTTCAATCACAGCGACGCCCGACACCTCATTAATGGACATCATTGTATTATCCAATCTCGCTGAATCCAAATCCGAGGCGCGCCGACTAATTGAACAAGGCGGCATAACGATTAATCACGATAAAAAGATCACCGACCCGAACACAAAATTATCCGACATCACAACCTCCACCGAACTCTTAATCCAAAAAGGCAAAAAAACCTTCATCAAAATCAAATGTCATCCCGGTGCTTGACACCGGGATCTCGCCGAATAAAAAACCAAAAAGGAGAACCCAAAAATGAAAAAAACACTTACATTAATAACTCTCGCAGCGTTGTGCGCGTGCGCGCCGCATTATTTACCGGACGAAGCTTTGGGCGGCCGGGTCTTAACTTGTGGCGGACATAAGATGACGGTGTTGTTGTTTGATGGCGCGGCGTGGATGGACAAGGGCGCGGGCTTTACGACTCGGATGAAACAGGTTGTTGCGGCGAGCGGCGCGAAGTATGAAGAGGTTGATCATAAGATAGAAGTTTTGTGGAACAAGGGCAGCGACTGGACATATTATGGACCACATAAACCGGGGATGGAGTGTAAGGTTATGAAAGAATATAGCCGCAAGCAAGCGCAAGAAATGTATGACGCGCTTCCGTGCATCAAGGGCGACTGCGAATAACACCCATCGCACAAAGTCCCCTTCGCTGGCGAAACCATCTGTCGGCTTCGCCGCCGGGGTAGTGGTGATAAGTCATCCCGGGGCTTGACCCCGGGATCTCGCCGAATAAAATTCCCCGCCAATGGTGGCGGGGTGTCGCGCCGTAGCGAAGCGTAGGCGGACGGGGTGGTTAGAAAAACCAAAAAGGCTACATTAATGATCTACACATTCGGACATCTTCATCCAGATACGGATTCCATAGTCGCATCGATTGCGTTTGCGGAATACTTGAACCAGCGCGGCGAACCGGCGACGGCTTGCGCGCTTGGCGCGCCGAATCCCGAAAGCGAATTTGTCCTTGATAAATTCGCGCTTCCCGCGCCCGAACGACTTGATACCGCGGCGGGGAAACAAGTAGCGATTGTGGACACATTTGATCCGGCGCAAATGCCGGGCGATCTGCACGATGCAACGATAAAGTATGCGGTTGACCATCATCAGTTGGCGGGATTGAAAACGCCTGCTCCGCTTTGGATAACGGCGCGTCCTTACGGCAGCACATCTACAATCATTACCGAACTCTTCGTAGCGGAAAAATTAAAGTTATCACCGAATCTCGCGGGTGCATTGCTGTGCGCGATATTGTCGGATACGGTGCTGTTCAAATCGCCGACTACTACACCTGCTGACAGGGCAGCGGCGGAAATGCTTGCATCGATTTCCGGCGCAGAGATTACTGAATTGGGGATGGAAATGCTCCGCGTAAAAAGCGACATATCGAATGAAACGGCATCTGCGCTTTTGAATCGGGACATGAAGGAATTTGACATAAACGAATTAAAACTTGCGATTGCACAGATAGAGTTGATAGATGCGGAGATGGCGACGCCGTTTATTGCTGACTTGCAAACCGAGATGACGAATTTGATGAAGGCGAAAAAACTAGACGGCGTTATATTGCTGATTACGGACATTATGAAAGAAGGCTCATATATGTTAATTGCCGGCTCCCTAGATGAAAGAATTAAAAAACTATTCCCCTCCGAAATAGATAAGTCATCCTCCGGCTTGACCGGGGGATCTCGGCCGCTTATTTGGATCCCCGGTTTATTAAGCCGCAAAAAGCAAGTCATCCCTGTCCTCACCGACCACCTCTAAAAAAAGATTTTCCGCCCCTTTTCTTTTGTCAGCCCCGCGCAGGCGGGGCTAGGGCTTAAAATCGCGGGCATAGCCCGCCAAAATAAATAAGTCATTGCCCGGCTTGACCGGGCAATCTCGGCCGATTATAATACCCGAATAACCCACGGAGAAAACTATGCCATTTGATATAACCGCAATTACGACCGAGGCCCAAACAAAAACCGCTGCGACCATAGAGGTGCTAAAAACTAATTTTGCGGGACTCCGCACTGGCCGCGCTAGTGTCCATCTTCTTGACCCGATCCGTGCCGAAGTTTATGGTGCGATGATGCCGCTTGATCAGCTGGCGACGATTTCGACACCCGAAGCGCAGACAATTTCGATTTCGGTGTGGGATATGGATGCGGTGTCAAAGATTGAAAAAGCATTGCGCGAATCCTCGCTTGGCCTGAACCCGCAAACAAACGGAACATTGATTCGCTTGAATCTTCCACCGCTTACCGAAGAACGCCGGAAAGAGTTGGTCAAGGTTGCCGGAAATTACGCCGAAGAAACGAAAATTTCGCTCCGTAATATCAGACACGATTTAATGGCGAAGATTAAACAGGCTGGAACGGACAAAGAAATTTCCGAAGACGACCAACATAGATTTACGGACGACTTGCAAAAGATATTTGATGCAAAAACGGCCGAGGTTGACGCATTAACTTCCACGAAAGAAAAAGACATATTGAGCATATAATGAAATTATTATCCAAATTATTCCCCGCCAATGGTGGCGGGGTGGCGGCAAAAGCCGCCGGAGTGGTTAGTGAAACCATCCCCGGCCACATAGCCTTCATAATGGACGGGAACGGCCGCTGGGCGCAGCGTAAGGGTTTGCCGCGGACGGCGGGGCACGCGGCGGCGAGCGCGAACTTGGAAAAATTGCTGGAACATTTATTGGATCGCGGTGTTCATACTGTTACGATGTATTCGTTTTCTACGGAAAATTGGTCGCGTCCGAAACAGGAAGTAAATTTTCTTATGGGCTTAATGGCGCGCGAACTTAAACGCGTTAAAAAAAGTTGCGTGGAAAAAAATATCCGGGTGCGCGCGATTGGCAGACGCGATCGTATTCCGACCGCGCTGCTAAATGCGATTGAAGAAATAGAGTTGGCGACGATAGAGAACACGCGCGGGACGGCGTGCTTTGCGATTGATTACGGGGGTCAGGATGAAGTGCTTCGCGCCACACAGAATATGCTTGCGGACAAATTGGATCCTGACGAAATCACACCCGCAACATTTGATGAATACTTAGACACGGGCGATTTAACGCCGGTGGACTTAATGGTTCGCACAAGCGGCGAGCAACGCATATCAAATTTCTTATTATGGAAGGGCGCATATGCGGAAATAATGTTTGTAGATGAGATGTGGCCAGATTTAACGCCGAAAATTTTGGATCGGATCTTGGCGGAATTCGGGACTCGCACCCGCCGCTTTGGGGGATTAAAGAAATGAAATCAATTAAAAAATTCCCCTCCAATAATAAAGTCATCCCGGTGCTTGACACCGGGATCTCGCCAAATAAAATTCCCCTCTCATGTGGAGGGGTGCCGCGCCGTAGCAAAGCGAAGGCGGACGGGGTGGTTGGTGCGGGGACAAACACCGCCATTCGCATTCTCTCCTCTCTTGCCATCCTCGCAGCGATCTGCATCGCGGCGATCACCGGCGCGATTGGCATCCTCGCACTCGGCGCAGTGATAATCGCATTGATGATTTACGAGTGGTTAAAAATGACCCGCGGCAAACTCCCGCTCTTCACCACCCTGTTCGGCACGATCTGGCTGCTGTTAATGGCGACCTGCCTATTAATCCTCGCACCAAAAATATGGGTAATGTTAACGCTCCTTATAACAATCGTAGCGACCGATACAGGCGGCTGGTTTTTCGGCAGTCGGATGAAGACGGCAAAGTTGTTTCCTGATGTCTCGGCGGGCAAGACCTGGGGCGGACACATTGCAGGATTTATATGCGGCACGATTGCGTGTTTTGCGGCCGGGTCATTGGCGATGGATATGTTGACACCGCAGCTGATATGGATTGGCATGGGGATTGCGACCTTGGCGCAGTATGGCGATTTAACGGAATCTTATTTCAAGCGCAGATGCGGGGTGAAAGATTCATCTAATTTGATACCTGGCCACGGCGGGTTTCTGGACAGGTTTGACGGCTGGCTTTACGCATTACCTCTAATGACATTAATATCAGAATTATTGTAATTTCCTTTGCTTAATGTAGTCGCACAAAAGTCCCCTTCGCTGGCGAAGGGGTGCCGCGTAGCGGCGGGGTAGTGGACGAAAATGCCACCTAAGCGGGGCGGGGTCTCCCTTAAATAGCGGGGTGGGGTCTCCTGACCCCACCCCGAACATTTTATCAACTTTACTTTACACGCCGAAATTTTTCCTTTATAATTCCCCAAAACAAAAGGAATTAATATGTTAAGTATAATTGGCTTGATAATAGTTTTAGGGCTGGTGATCTTCGTGCACGAATTGGGACATTTTGCTGCGTGCCGTTGGGCCAAGGTCAAGGTCAAGGCGTTCTCGATTGGCTTTGGATTGGGCCGTCCGATTTTGCAGTGGAAGGACAAGAACAAGACGGAATGGCGGCTTGGCTGGATTCCGCTTGGCGGCTATGTTGATCCTGACGAAAAGGGTTTGAAAGCCGCGCCGCGCTATAAGCAGGCGGTAATAATGGCTGCGGGGATTGTGCTGAATTTTGTGCTGGCGTGGTTGTTGTTTGTATTTTTATTTGCCGCAAGGCCGGAACCGATTGTGCGGCCGACGATTGGCGTGGTGGTGGAAAATTCATTGGCGCAAAGGGCGGGCGTGGAACCGGGCTGGACGATAAAAAAGATTAATGGCGAAAGGATTCCCGAATGGTCGGATTTACTGCGCGTGAAAACATTGGCTGGGGGCGATGAAGTTGCGATAGAGTTTGACAATGGCAAGACGATAAATTTGATTGCGGACAAATCGTGGGGATTGACACCGGCCGCGCCAAAAAATCCGCAGTATAAAAAGAGAACGGCGAAGAGTGTTTTATCTCGCGCGACGACAGAGGTTTGGACTCAGTCGAAATTGCTGTTTGTAGTGTTGAAACAGATAGTATCGGGCGAAAGGGATTCAAAGCAACTGGGAAGTTTTTTAACTATTGCAAAGATGTCCGGGGACGCGCTTGCGGCTGGCTTTTTTGCTCTGCTTGCGATGATAGCGGTGCTGAGTATTAATCTCGGTGTGATTAATTTGCTGCCGATTCCTGCATTGGACGGCGGACATTTGCTGTTTATTTTGTGCGAGGCTATTACGCGCCGCAAGTTAGGGGACAAAACGAAGAATTATATAATACTTTGCGGCTGGGCGGCTTTAATTGCCTTTATGGCTTTTGCGATTAATAACGACCTCAACCGAGTCTTTGGAATATAATATGGATAAATCAATATCATCCTGGCTCAAAAGTCCCCTTCGCTGGCGAAGGGGTGGCGGCGCAGCCGCCGGGGTAGTGGACAATAAAATTCCCCGCCAAGGGTGGCGGGGTGGACGCGAAGCGGACGGGGTGGTTCGACTTTTTTCATTGCTTCTCACATCTTCCATCTTCCTTCTTACTTCCTTCCCATCCTTTGCCGCCAAAATCACCCGCATTGATGTCTCCGGCAACACCCGCCTTGATTCGGAAAGCATAATAATGATGCTCCCTGCCCGAACTGGCGATGATATCACGACTCCGCGCTTGAATAGCATAATCAAGGCCTTGCAGAAAAGCGGATATTTCGAGAATGTGGACGCGACTATCAACGGCGCGACATTAAAAATCAGCGTTTCGGAAACACCGATTGTAGGCAGAATAACGGTAGAGGGCAATTCGGACATTTCAACGGAAGATATAAAGAAAGAAATCCGTTTGCAAGAACGCAGTCCGTTTTCGATTGCGGTTGTTGGCGCTGATGTGCAGAGGATTCTGACGATTTATCAGCGACAGGGCTTTTTCGAGACCCGTGTAGAGCCGCAAAAGATCGCATCGGATAAAGGGCGCGTTGATGTGGTGTATAAGGTGTCCGAAGGTTGGAAAACCAAAATCCGCGAAATTAGTTTCGAAGGGAATAAAGAATTTTCCGATCGCACACTTCGCGGCGTAGTGCTCTCCAAAGAATATGCGTGGTGGAAGTTTATGGCCAGTTTTGATACATATGATTCGGATCGCGTGGATTATGATATGCAACTTGTGCGGCAGTTCTACTTGAACAATGGATATGTCGATGTGAATGTTTCAAAGGTGTATGGCAGGCTTTCGGACGATCGCCGTGATTTCAAGGTTCGGTTTAAAATTGAAGAAGGCAAAAGATACAAATTCGGCGCGGTGGAAATAGCAAATCCGTTTGACGATGTAGAGATGAAGGATCTGCGTGAAGGATTGCAGACCGAGACGGGCGATTGGTATAGTCTGGAAAAGGTAGAGAATACGATTAATGCGCTGCGTTCAATAGTCGCGCAAAAGGGCTATGCGTTTATACAGGTGGATTTGGATCCAAAGAAAAACGATGTGTCGCTAACGATTGATCTAAATTTCAAGATAAAGAAAACGCAAAGGATGTATCTGAACGAAGTTTCGATTTCCGGCAATTCGCGGACATTTGATTCGGTTATAAATCAGCATATGACGATGAAGCCAAAGGATCCGTTTTCATTGCAGACGATTGAACAATCGCGTCAGCGGTTAATGCGGACACAATACTTCAAGTCTGTTGATATGGTTCCGACCCGGATTGAAGATACGAATTTGATGAATTTGGATGTGCGCGTTCAGGAACAACCGACGGGCGAATTAAGCGGTGGTGTTGGATGGAGCAATGTTAATGGCTTTATGGTGGACGCTGGGATTACAGAGCGGAACTTTATGGGACGCGGACAGATTGTCAGTGTCAAGGCTCAGATAGCGCAGTTCCAGGATCAGGTTGCGTTCAGTTTTACCGAACCATTTTTGTTCGGCCGCGCGCTCAGCGGCGGCTTTGATGTGAATTATATGATTTACGATTATTCCAAATTAGGGTCATACGGATATAACCGGGATACGATGGGCGCATCGACAAGATTGGGCTGGATGCTGACGGATAACTGGACGCAGCAACTGCGGCTTTCTGGTATGTGGGATACGATTACGGATGTGGAGCAGCACGATTATGACGCGACACTTTATACGATCGGGACAACATTGAGATACGATAAGAGAAATACGGATTTCAAGCAGAATACGCATAAGGGGATAGTGTCGACTATGACATTGGCGTATACGGGCTTCGGCGGAACAGAGGAATTTCTGCGCGAAGATTTTTCTCTTATTGGCTTGTATAATTTCTTAGAAAATCGCTGGCAGTTGAAATCTACATTGGACGCCGGATATATATATCCGTTGCGGAACGATTATGTTTCGCGTCCTTATAGATACTTTTTGGGCGGCGAGAATATGCGTGGCTTTGATAATGCGGGTATTGGATCGCGGAGCATTTTGAATCGGAATTATGCCTTTGGCGGATTGTGGAAGATTAACGGGACGACGCAGTTAAACTTCCCGATATTTATACCGGATGAATATCAGGTAAAGGGATTTGTATTTGCGGATTATGGTGTGCTTGGGAAACCGCCGCGCAAAGATTGGAAGACATTGGGGGTAGTAGATAATTTCATTGATAATGATCTGCGTGCGTCATACGGCTTTGGAATTTATTGGAATACACCGATGGGCCCGATAAATTTCAGTTGGGGCTATCCGATTTTGCGGAAGGACTACGATCACGAACGCCGGTTCTTATTATCCTTCGAAACCCAATTTTAATCGCACAATAGTCCCCTTCGCTTGTCGTAGTCGCACAATAGTCCCCTTCACTTGTCGTAGTCGCACAATAGTCCCCTTCGCTGGCGAAGGGGTGGCACGAAGTGCCGGGGTAGTGGTAATAAAGCCGAATAACTTTCCTGCCCCCGTTGCCGGGGGCGGGTGTCGGCTTTGCCGACGGGTGGGGGTAATTTCACATTGCACTCATCTATTTTTTCTTTTATAATCCTTCTATGATAAACTCAGTCCTCACTTTCAATAAAGACTTCGTGAAAAACGAATTGTATAAGCCATACATTTCGGATAAAACGCCGATAAAGAAGTTGGCGATTATATCTTGTATGGATACGCGCTTGACTGAACTCTTGCCCGCTGCGCTTGGCATTAAAAACGGGGAGGCAAAGATAATAAAGAACGCTGGCGCGATTGTGGCGCATCCTTACGGCTCAGCGATGCGGAGTCTGATTGTTGCGATATATTCGCTGGGGGTTAAGGATATAATGGTCATTGGGCATAAAGATTGCGGAATGGAGAAATTGGATGTTCCGAATATAGTGAACAAGATGAAGGCGTGCGGACTCAGCCCCGAGAAATGCGAAGTAGATTTGAATGAATGGCTTGGCGGGTTTGAAGATACCGAGACATCGATTCATCAAAGTGTGAAGTTGATTCGCAAGCATCCATTGATCCCAAGGGAAGTAGAGGTCCGTGGTTTTATAATGGATTTACCCTCCGCCCTTTTAACGGAAGTAAAATAAAAAAGATTACCCCTTTCCTAGGCAGCGCAGAAAAAACCCTGCCCCCGCCGGGGTCCCCGCGAACTTCGTTCGTGGGGTGGCTTTGAGGGGCGGGGCGGTCGCTTTTATGCGACCGGGGGTGGGGGTTTAATAATGTCATCCCGGGGCGACCCGTTGGGCCCCACCAGGCGAGCGAAGCGTAGCCAGTGGGAACGGGGGACCCCGGGATCTCGCCGAATAAAAATTCCCCTCCTTTTCTTTTGTCATCCCCGCATTTATTTTATTGTCATCCCCGCGGCTTGTCGCGCCGTAGCGAAGCGTAGGCGGAAGGCGGGGATCTCAAATTGTAAAAAATCCCGCGCCAGCGGGTAATAATCTCAAAAAACATTAAGGGTGTCGCAACGCCGAGGAAAAATCATTCAGAACCGATGAAAACCGGGGGCGAAGTTGGCTGGTTGCCAATGAGTGTGCCCCCGGCTTTCATCGGCTATCAAGGATTTAGCCCGGCGGGATGAAAAACACCCCTTATGTTTTTTGGCAATAGATTTTTTGTCCTTACTTCCCATTCCCAAAAAACTTTTCACGGATAAAGTCCTGCATCGTGAACACACCTATTCTTCCACGAATAAATTCGATGGCCTGAACCGCACCTTGCGCGAAGTGGCTGCGGCTGTCCGAGCGGTGGGATATTTCAATGCGTTGGTTGGCGTCTTCGAATGCGGCGGTGTGAGTGCCAAATACTTTGGAAAAACGCGATGATAAAATCTGTAATTGTTCAGGTTTAATTTTTCCTTCGGAATTTCCGACCAGCATTTCGGTTTTATTCGGCATATTTTTTATGATGGTTTTTGCCATTTCGACTGCTGTTCCGGACGGGCTGTCTGCTTTGTTTGTGTGGTGTTCTTCGACTATGTAAGAATCGAACCCGCCGATTTTTCCCAAAAATTCTGACAGGGCGTTCAGGGCGAAGTATGTTGCTTGCACGCCCAGGGAATAGTTGCCGGAATATATTAAACCTGTTCCTGCCCGTCCGACTTTATCTTTCACATATTGCAATTTTTCTGGGTCTGCGAACCAACCGGTTGTTCCGACTACGACCTGGTTGCGGTGTTTTGTGTATAGTTCGATATTTTCCATAAAGGCGTCTGGGAGGGTAAAGTCGACGATGATGGATTCTTGTGCGTGCCAAGGGTCGTTCATCAAAGTTCTTAACGCGGTCAGGTCGTGGTGCATAGAGGTAGAATCTTTATCAAAGACATTAACATTATAGCCTGCATTCCTTGCCTCGTTGATGAATGCTGTTCCCATTTTACCTGTTCCGACTGCGATGATGCTCTTATCCATAGTGTCCTCATTTTGTTTATTTTGTTTTTTATTTTGATATATTTTTGTATTTGGCATTTTTCAATTTATGAATAAATTATAAACGAGAATTATTATTTGTCAACGAATAAATTCCCCCTTCGCTGGGCATCGCACAAAAGTCCCCTTCGCTGGCGAAGGGGTGTCGCGCCGTAGCGAAGCGTAGGCGGACGGGGTAGTGGTAAAAAAATTCCCCTGCTCCCAAGAATGGGGGGCTAGCCCCCCTGTGGTCATCCTTGATATTGAAAGGATTGAGGTAAATCTATATGAAAAATGGGGGGCTAGCCCCCCAGAATTTCTCAATGCGGCGGGCGAAGAGCGGGTAAATCTATATGAAAAATGGGGGGCTAGCCCCCCAGATGGAGGACAAGTCCCTGTATTTCGCTATGATTTACACATAAAGTCATAGAAAAAATATCCTATGCCCTGGCATCATTGCGCTTTCTGGGCCAATTTTCAAGTTTTATTTCATAAAGTTTCTTGCGCAATTTCTGTCTTATAAAATTAAGATTGGCTCTCTTCTTCATATCAAATGTAGCATTGTTTATTTGCAGTTGTGGATTTGTTTTTTTCTCCGCCTCTTTTTCCGCTGCCTTTTTCGCTATAACCGATGAAAATTTTCCGCCACACTTTTTGCGAGCGCGTCTGTCAAGGGCAGTTTCAACCGGCACAGGGATTTCAACAATCTGAGAAATACGACTAATCCCGCCATCGTCTTTTTTCCCCTCAGCCCTCATCTCCATAAAGTTATAATCTTTGCGATTGCAAATCGCTGTAATTGCACGCATAAAATCGACCTTGGCGGCAACTTTATCTTTGTCTTTTTTTGGTAATTTTTCATATCCGTTTGCGTCATCGAAAAATGCTAATACCAGTTTGACTTTTTCGCACAAAACACTGATATAAGGCTTTGCTTGCTTGTCCAAAAAAATATGTGAATGCGCAACCATATCACGCAATTTTGAATAATCTGATTTTTCATTATTTACAAACCCGCAGAAGTATCGCCGAAATATGGTTTGAATGCCCAATACAAAGTCAAACATTAACGCACATTCATGAAAGTCTGGAATACCGAACAATTCTTTTTTCTTTTCAGTTTTCACCATATTTTTGATAACCGACAGATTTGCCACTCCGATGAAAGCGTCCGACTTCATTCGGTGGAACTTTTCGCCAGTTTGCCGAATCTGATTTCGATTTTGCCTGAACTTGCGATTGGCATCGTTCGCATTTTTGCGCGCGGTCAAAGCATTGGTTTTAGTGGCATCATCCTTTATAAGGCCGATTATATGATTCATAAATTCACGCGGCAGGAATAGAAACAGGGAATACAGTGAATCCGCCAAATCAAATTTCTTTTCTACCTTTTTACTTACATCGGAGTATCTGACATTATTTTTGTCTGGATGTTCGCACACTTGTCTTAATAAAAATATGTTTATCAAGTGCTTGCGCAGATTGCAGTATTTTTCTATTTCTGCAATAATCATCTTGTCGGATAAAAATTTTGCGAATTCATTATTATAACTTTTCATCGCATTATTAAGTTTTTCAATAAAATTATTTGTTCCGAATACATCAAAAGGATATTGGATTTCGGAATCGCTGTTGAGTTCTTTCCCATTTGCAGAATAACATTTTTTTGCAATCGCGGCGCATTCGTCTGATTTGTCTTCGGAAATTGAGTTGCAAATGCTAGCGCACTTGTCTTTTTTTCCCCCGATAAAATTAAAGAACCAAAAGCATATTGCGGAATCCAAACGCGAAATAATTGTCAGAATATAAAATCTTGCGCCATCATAAAGCAGGGGCGTTATTTTCTGTGTCATGCCGCGCCCATCAACCAATTCAAGACATTCAGACGCTTTATCCCATTCTGTCCGCCATTGCCCAAATCCATCGTCAATAAAAATTTGGGGTAATTGTCATTTATTTCTTCCAACGGAGCGTATTCCCTTTTCAGCGTTTCTTCATTGCCCAGGACTGACCAAGCGACTTGATAATACTCAATTACTCCACCCGGTTTCTGCGCAACAAAATCAACTTCTATTGTTTTATTTTCCCCACCCGCCCGTTTGGTTATTTTTCCAACTGATATATTATAGCCTCTTCGTAGCAATTCCAGATAAACTATGTTTTCCAATATATATCCGTCTGCATCTTTTTTATTGCCGATCAACATATATCTCAGCCCCATATCGACCAGATAATATTTATCAAGGGTTTGTAATGCCTTTTTGCCTTTGACATCATACCTACCTACTTTATAAATAATATAACTATCGCAAAACGCCTTCAAATATGAATCAATTGTCGGCGTTGATATTGCTGTTCCATTACTTGTCATTGTGTTGGCTATATTATTTGGCGAAGTTATATTCCCGATATTCCCGGACATAAACTTCATTATATTTTCAAGCACATTCAAGTTTATACTTATTCCCTTTTCTTTTTGGCGGTCGGACACATCTTTTAATACTATTGTTGAATATATACCTTGCAAGAATTGAATGATTTTTGTGCCGTCCGGTTTGTTGTTTGATGCGCCCATAAAGTCCACTACCGCTTGGGGAAATGATCCGAATTCGGTATATTGATTATATAAATCAGGTAGGAATTGCTTTGCATCTCCACTATTTATATAAGATACATATTCTTTGAACGATAATGGCAATACATGGATTTCGACATACCGACCCGCCAAAGAAGTTGCCCATTCGCCGGATAACATTTTGGAATTAGATCCCGTCATATATAAATCTACATTGTCTTTATCCAATAGCGAACGCGCCGTTTTTTGAAAATCTTTAACTTTTTGCACTTCATCCAAAAACACATAGTTCATTTCGCCTAGAACCAAGTGTTTTTTCACATGTTCGTAAAGGGTTTTGTAATTCAACAAATGTTCGTTATCGACATCTTCCAAGTTTATTGTTTGTATTTGGTGATCTCTTACCCCATTTTTACGCAAATCTTCCTGATATAAGGCGAATATGGTAGATTTACCGGAACGCCGAACACCAGATAATATCTTGCCTATTTTTTTATCCTTAAATGCCATCAATTGCTGTATATATTCAGGCCTGTTTATCATTTTCATACCTCTTTTGGGGATAATTTAACATAAAAACCAACAAAAATCAACTAAATTATAAATAAATTTACAAAACTATGCAAATAGTCAAAGTTTTATAAATGTAATTATAACAATATGCAATTTATATCATCGGGAATTGGAGCAAAGATTCCATTATAACTCTACCCAAATAAATTATTATTCCGCACATATTCACGGATATATAACACTCTGTCCCACCAGTTGTATCTTTTTAGATCCATTTTTTCTAATTATAACAAATGTTTATTAGTTCTATTACGGCACACAAAGTGTGCCGTCATCCCCGCGGCTTGTCGCGCCGTAGCGAAGCGTAGGCGGAAGGCGGGGATGTATTGTATAATCCATAACGCGTGCGGGAAAGCGAAGCGAACCGCCGATAATAATCCGTAAAAAATCCAGCGGCATCGCAACGACTTGATAAACCACCAAATAAATCTCGTGCAAAAAACATTAGGGGTGTCGCAACGGCGAGGAACAATCTAATCTCGTGCAAAAAATGTCTGGGCGGCCGCGATGCCGAGGATAGAACGCCGAGTAGCAAGGAAACGCGACAACGGAGTATGTGCAAATACTTCTAGGAGCGTTTCCGCCGCTAATCGGCGTTATAGCCCGGCAGACGAAAAGCCGCCCGACATTTTTTGTCCTTATTACAACGCAAGCGTTTCCTGTTTCGGCCCTTCGGCTTCTATGGCTGCTGCGGCTGCTACTTCTTCGTCTTCTGCAACTTGGCGAATACGCCGCACATAGGTGCCGGTGCCCAGCGGTATCAAACGCCCAACGATAAGGTTCTCGTTCAAGCCTTCCAGTTTATCGACTTGCCCACGAATTGCGGCATCGGTCAAGACGCGCGTAACTTCTTGGAACGCGGCGTTGCTGATGAAACTATCGGAAGAGCGCGAGAGTTTCGAGATACCCATAATGCGATGCTTGTATAAAGCAGGCCGTCCGCCATTCGCCGCAACGCGCTTGTTTTCAGCGCGCAAAGTGCCGATATTGACTTCCTGTCCGGCGACAAAGGAGGTATCCATCGCGTCGATGATTTCGACTTTCCGCATCATTTCGCGGATGATAATTTCGACATGCTTGTTGTTGATGGACACGCCCTGGCTGCGATAGACTTGCTGAATTTGTCCCAGCAAGAATGTCGCCAACGCTTTACGCCCCAGGATACGAAGGATATCTTCCGGCACGGGATCGCCGCCGACTATTTGCGATGCTTTTTTCACGATGTCGCCGTTCTGCACCAAGATTGAAAGACCTTTCGGAATGAGATATTCGACAGGTTTTTCTGTTGGGTCTTCTGGCAGGATGCGAACCATAATTTTGGTTTTATGTGAATCGTCGATTTCGATTTCGCCGTCTATGTCGGCGAGGACGGCTGGGTTTTTCACATTGCGCGCTTCCAGCAATTCAACGACTCGTGGCAAGCCGCCGGTAATGTCGCTTGCGCGTTGCACATCAACAGGGATGCGCGCAAGGATGTCGCCGGCCTTGACCTGGTCGCCGTCTTGCACGCCGAGAAGTGCATAGATTGGCATCATATATTCCAGTTTGTTTTTACCAAGCGATACGATTTCACCATTTGCATCAACGATTGCGATACCGGGCTTTAATGATTTTTTAGTGATATTTTTCCAGTTGATAATTTTCTTAGTGCGCGCGCCGGTGGTGGCGTCTTCGTCCTCACGATAGGATACATTGTCGATCAGGTCGCGGAAGACGACCTTGCCATCTTTTTCAGCGACGACGAGGTGGGAATAAGGATCGACTTCTGCGATCTTCGCACCTTTTTCGACTTGGGCTCCATCGCTTACTAGCAGTTCGGATAGGTGCGGCAGTTTAATTTTGTGAGAGCCTATTTTCACGAATGCTGCGCGTCCCATAACCATATTGCGTCCGCGCGTGTTGACTGCAATGCCTGCGTCGATGATTTCGACTTGACCTTTTTCTGGCGCGGTAATGAAGTGGTCTTCTCCGCCGCCGGTTGCGACTCCACCGACATGGAATGTGCGGAGTGTTAACTGAGTTCCCGGTTCACCGACTGCTTGCGCGGCGAGGACGCCGACGCCTTCACCGATTTGGACAGAGATGCCTTTGGACAGGTCGCCGCCATAGCATTTGGCGCACAGCCCTTCGGAATCGCAGCCGATTGCAGAGCGAACATTGATTTCTTTAATTCCCGCGGCGTCGATGGAGGCGGATATTGCGCGGGTGATAAGTTCGTTGCGTGCCACGATTAATTTGCCGGATTCGTCTTTAACATCTTCTGCTGCGACGCGTCCGAGGACAACTTTGCCAAGCGGCTGAACCATCACTGCGCCGTCCATAACGGGGCGTTCAGTTACGAATTCTGTTGATCCGCAGTCTTCTTCTGTTATGACGACATTCTGCGCGAGCGAGACGAGACGGCGGGTCAAGTATCCTGCGTCAGCGGTTTTCATTGCGGTATCGGAAAGCCCTTTGCGCGATCCGTGGGTAGATGTAAAGTATTCGGACGCTTTCAATCCTTCCTTAAAGTTGGAAATGATCGGGACTTCAATGATGTCGTTGTTAGGCTTGGTCATAACGCCGCGCATACCGGCCAACTGCTGGATTTGGGTTTTGGAACCGCGCGCGCCGGAATCGGCCATCAAAGAGATAGAGTTCCAGTGTCCGGCGACATTGGATTCTTCCATTGCTTTGATGGAAAGCGAACCGACATTAGAAGTAGTCTTCTGCCACAGGTCGACGATTTTATTGTATCGTTCGCCGTTGGAAAGAAGTCCGTTTTGATATTGCGATTCTATGTCTTTTGCTTTCTTTTGGGCTTCTTCAATAATTTTTGCTTTGCCGGACGGGACGACGATATCGTCTTGGCAGATGGATATGCCGGAACGAGCAGCCTGTTCAAAGCCAGTGTTTTTGAGTTGATCGGCAACGATGATCATATCCTTGTCGCCACAGATTTCGTATGTGGCGGCGAGAAGTTCTTCAATTTTGCCCTTCTTCATAATTTGGTTGACCAGGTCAAATTTCATACCGGGTTTTTTCGGTAATAGTTCGCCCAAGATCATACGACCAGCGGTAGTTTTTATATTTTCTACTACTTTCTTGCCTTCCTTATCAAGGCTTGCGCGCCGCGCAACTATCGGGGTATGAAGGGTTATGACTTCGCTCTGCAACGCCATTTTAATTTCATCCATTGTGGCAAAGCGGGGCGACTTTTCCGACCATTCGCCATTGACCAGCGAAATGTAATAAACGCCGAGGACCATATCTTGCGACGGGACTATGACTGGCGATCCGTCCGCCGGATGAAGGATATTGTTGGTGGCGAGCATCAGTGTGCGCGCTTCCAATTGCGCCTCTAACGAAATCGGAACATGAACGGCCATAGTGTCGCCGTCAAAGTCCGCGTTAAAGCCTTTACAGACCAACGGATGCAACTGAATTGCTTTTCCTTCAATCAATATCGGCTCAAATGCCAACAAGGACAATTTATGCAAAGTCGGCGCACGATTGAGCAAGACTGGATGTTGATAAATAACTTTCTGTAAAATATCCCAAACGATTGGCTCTTGATTTTCGACCATCTTCTTTGCAGTCTTTAATGTGTTTGCTTGATCTTGCGCCAGCAGTTCTGCATAGACGAATAATCTAAACAATTCCAAAGCCATAATTTTCGGCAAACCGACCTGATGCAATTTCAATGTCGGACCTGAAACGATGACGGAACGGCCGGAATAGTCAACGCGCTTTCCAAGTAAGTTCATACGAAAACGACCAGACTTTCCGCGCAAGGAATCGGATAAAGATTTCAACACATGCTTGTTCTGCGAAACCATTGGCCGTTGTTTGTGGCTGTTGTCAAACAAGGCATCGACGGCTTCTTGCAGCATACGCTTTTCGTTGCGAACGATGATGTCCGGCGCGCGCATATCAATCAGTCGTTTCAGACGATTATTTCTAATTATAACTCTGCGATATAAATCATTAAGATCCGAAGTCGCAACATGCCCTGCTTCTAATGGGACAAGCGGGCGAAGTTCCGGCGGCAAAACGGGCAGTATGTCCATAATCATCCAGGACGGGGACACGCCGGACGACATAAAGTTTTCAACCAGGCGGAGGTGTTTTTGCAAGTTGCGTTTTTTCATATCGGATTTAACTTCGGCGAGTTCGGTGCGAAGTCTCGCGCGTTCTTCGGTCAAATCAAGGGAAGCGATAATGTTGCGAATACCTTCTGCGCCGATTCCAACGCGGAAAGAGTCTGCGCCAAATTCTTCAACTTTGCTGTTGTATTCTTCTTCGGAGATAACATCATAAAGTTTCAGATCGGTCAGACCCGGTTCGGACACGATGTAGTTATCATAGGCGACAACTTGTTCTAATTTTTTCTGCGGCATATTGTTGAGCAGGACGGCGATTTTTCCCTCACGCATAAACCAGTTGTGCACGACTGGCGTCACAAGTTTGATATGACCCATGCGCTCACGACGAACGGAGGACGCCATCACTTCGACTTTGCAGCGTTCACAAACGACGCCGCGGAATTTTATGCGCTTATATTTTCCGCAGGCGCATTCGTAGTCTTTTGTTGGTCCAAAAATTTCTTGGCAGAACAAGCCTTCTGGTTCTGGCTTCATGGAGTGGTAATCAATGGTATCGGGCTTTTTGACTTCACCGAACGACCAGGACTTTATTTCGTCCGGGGAAGCGACGGTTATGCGTAAAGCGTCAAACGGATCGCTAGTTTCTATTTGTCCAAAGAACTTTTGTAACACATTCGCCATTTTTTACTCCTTTTTAAGTTCCCCTCCATTGGAGGGGTGTCGCGCCGTAGCAAAGCGTAGGCGGACGGGGTGGTCGGCTTTGCCGACCGGGGTGGTTCGTCTTTTATAATTCCCCGACTACTAAGTCCCCTTCGCTGGCGAAGGGGTGTCGCGCCGTAGCAAAGCGTAGGCGGACGGGGTAGTGGTCAATAATCTGTCGCGTAGCGACTCCTTATTATTCCCCTCCATTGGAGGGGTGCCCGAAGGGCGGGGTGGTTTAGCCACCTTTCCTAACAGACAGCCTTTTCTTTTCTCGTCATCCCGGCGGATCACCGCCAGGATTTTTTGTCTTTTTACTCCACTTCTGCACTGCTTTCCATAGCAGTTTCATTCGTTACTCCGCTGTGCTTCATCGTCAAACTCAGCCCTATTGCACGCAGTTCCCGTGTCAAGACATTAAAGCCCTCAGGGATCCCAGTCTTGATGTCGGTTGACCCGGAAATCACGGCCTCATACATTTTGTTGCGGCCTGTTATGTCGTCGGACTTCACGGTTAACATTTCTTTCAAGATATGCGCCGCGCCGTGTGCTTCGAGTGCCCAAGTTTCCATTTCACCGAATCTCTGACCACCCATATTGGAACGACCCGACAAAGGCTGCTGAGTGATAAGCGTGTAATGCCCGGTTGAGCGCGCGTGAATTTTTTCATCGACCAAGTGCTTCAACTTCATCATATACATAACACCGACCGTTGTTGGGCGACCGAACCTTTCACCAGTTATGCCGTCATACAGATATTGTTGACCTGACTTGTCGACACCGGCGAGTTCCAATGTCTGCCGGATTTCCTCGTCGGTTGCTCCGTCGAATGAAGGTGTTGCCATTGGCACGCCGGACTTCAATGCCTCGCCTTGCGCGACTATTTCTGCATTGGTCATTTTCTCGACTTTTTCCAATATGTCGGCTTGACCTTTGTAGATTTTTTTCAGTTTGACTCTCAGGTCTTCGTTGGTTGCGCGCTTGGCTTTTATTTCATTCATAATCTTTTCGATTTGAAGTCCCAAACCACGCGCGGCCGCACCAAGGTGCGTTTCCAAAATCTGACCGATATTCATACGCGAAGGCACGCCGAGCGGGTTAAGAACGATGTCGACTGGTGTTCCATCGGCCATATGCGGCATAGATTCGATCGGGACGACGCGCGAAACGATACCCTTGTTTCCGTGGCGTCCGACCATCTTGTCGCCGGGTTGAAGTTTCATTTTGTGCGCGATATAGATTTTGACTTCTTTCAAGACACCGGCCGTCAGCGAGTTTCCTTCCTGGATTTTGCCGATTGATTTATCGGCGCGATCGTCCATATCTTTCAAGGCTGCGTTCAGTTGATCTTTATATGCATCAACTTTATCTTGCGCGTCTTTGTCTTTGACGACTATTTTTTTGATGTCGCCAAGTTTGATTGCTTCGATAATTTCGTCTGACACTTTTTTACCAACGAATGGCTTAACGGACGCGCCGCCTGCTGTTATGGCGATACCGCGCATAATGGGCAGCACTTGGGCTTTAAAACCTTTTTCCAAGACTTCGCGTTCCACTTCACGATCTTTGTTGACCTTTGCGATTTTCTGCATTTCGATCATTTGGGTGCGTTCGTCTTTTTGGACGCCGTGCCGTGTCAAGATCTCAACGCCCACGACAACACCTTCTTCCCCAGGAGAGAGCCTAAGGGATGTGTCGCGGACATTAAGTGCTTTTTCTCCGAATATGGCTCGGAGCAATTCTTCTTCTGGCGTAGGCGAAGATTCGGCTTTTGGCGATACTTTACCGACCAGGATGTCGCCGGCTTTAACATGTGCGCCAATATAGATTATTCCAGATTCGTCCAAGTTGCGAAGCGCGTGCTCACCGACATTTGGTATATCGCGTGTGAAGACTTCCTGACCAAGTTGGGTATCTTTCGCGCGCACTTCTTTTTCGTAAATGCGAACGGAAGTGAATACATCAGCGCGAGAGATGCGCTCAGACATAACGATCGCGTCTTCGTAATTGTATCCGCGCCAAGGCATAAATGCGACGAGCACATTGCGCCCGATGGCAAGTTCGCCGTTGTCGGTGCAGGCTCCGTCAGCGATAAAGTCGCCGGCTTTAATTTTATCACCGACTTTGACGAGCGGGCGTTGATGGATTAACTTATCCATATTGGATCGCTTGAATTTCTTCAATGCGTGGATTTCGACGCCTGTTACTTCACCCTTTGCGTTTGTGCATTTGATGACGATGCGTTCGGCGTCAACCATTTCGACTACGCCTGGATTTTTTGCAATGACGGCGGTTTTGGAATCGCGTGCGAGGACGCCTTCAATTCCTGTGCCGACTAATGGTGTTTCAGTGCGGATTAACGGCACGCCTTGCTTCTGCATATTGGAACCCATCAACGCGCGGTTGGCGTCGTCGTTTTCGATGAATGGGATAAGGCCGGATGCGACCGATATAAATTGTTTTGTGGACACATCGATGAAGTCGATTTCTTCACGCGGCACCATAACGAACTCTTCATTGTGGCGTGCGACGACTAACTCTTCGGTTATTTTGCCATTGCCGGATGGGTCAAGTTTCGTGTTGCCTTGCGCGATTTTATGTTGCTTTTCTTCATCGGCGGTTAGATAGACTACTTCGTCGGTTGCCTTGCCGTCTTTCACAACATAATATGGGGTTTCGATAAAGCCATATTTGTTCACGCGGGCATACATTGCGAAGTAATTGATAAGACCGATGTTCTGACCTTCTGGTGTCTGAATCGGGCAGATGCGACCATAGTATGTTGGGTGCACATCTCGGACATCCAAACCGGCGCGTTCGCGGTTAAGTCCATCAGGACCCAAGGCGGATACGAGGCGTTTGTGTTCCATTTCAGCGAGGGGGTTTCCTTGATCCAACAATTGCGACAATGGGGACGAACCAAAGAATTCAGAAATCGCAGCAACCAGTTGGCGTGCGTTTATGATGTCTTGCGGGGACATAGATGCGACATTCGGCGCGGCGAGTTGGTCGCGGACGAATCGTTCAATGCGAGACATACCGACGCGAACTTGGTCAGACATTAATTCACCGACCGTGCGAACGCGGCGATTGGCAAGGTGATCCATATCGTCGATTTTATCTTTGCCATCGCAGATCATTGCGAGCGTTGCGATAACGCGAACTATGTCGGCTTTGGTCAGCAGACGATCTTTTTCCAAATCGGCGGGCTCGGCCACGCGAAGGCGCGCATTCATTTTGAAACGACCGACTTCGGACAGGTCATAGAAATTTTTATCAAATCCATAGTGCGAAAAAAGGTTTGCGGACGCCTCAACCGTCGGCCGTTCACCCGGACGCATTACATCGTATATGCTCAGCAATGCATTATCGCGGTTTTGATTTTTATCTTCTGCGATTGTGTTGCGAAGATGCGCGCCGTAATAGAAACGATCGATACCAATCATAGATATTTTTTTGATGTTTAATTTTTCAATATCTTTCAGAACGGATTCGGTAATTTCCGCACAGGGCGCGTGAACTGCCTCGCCGTCTTTTGTGGTTATTGGGTTGAACAGATATTCGCCAAGTAAGTTTTCTTTTGCGATTAAAAACTCTTTGGAAATTTGTTCTAACTTGATAATTTTTCTGGTGTTCAGGTTTTCTGATTTGGTGGCCAAGACTCGTCCATTTTTCGGATCGATTAAATCATATGATAAACGGAATTGTCCTAATGCTTTAAGATTTTCGAATTCACCAATGAAGTGATCTTTTTCGACGCGAAGTTCGACTGGCTTGTAGTAGATGGATAAAATTTCTTGGTCGGACATTCCGCGGATAGAGGTATCTTTTGGGTCGGCGATGAATTTTGCTTCATCTTCTTTTGTCGGCAAACAGCGAAGGAATGTGGACAGCAAAAATTTACGGCGGCGATCAATGCGAACATACATAATGTTGCGTATTTCGTCTATGTCGATCCAGGAACCGCGTTCTGGGATGATGCGGGCTGAATGCTCTTTGCGATCGTTGGCAACGCCTGCGGCCTCTTCTTCGCCGAAGACTACACCACGAGAGCGATGGATTTGTGAAACGATGACGCGTTCAACGCCATTGAAGATAAAGGTGCCGGTTTCGGTCATAAGGGGTATGTCGCCCATAAATACTTCTTGGTCGCGTATGTCGCGGAGAGTTTTTTCGTTGGTCTCCGGATTGATGTCCCATAGAGTCATACGCAACTTTAATTTCAAGCGAGTTGCATATGTCAAATTTCTAATAATGCACTCGTCAATAGTGTAGACTGGTTCTTCTAGGTTATAGCCGAGGAATGATAATTCGGATACGCCGTTGGCGTCTACGATTGGGAACACATTGTTAAAGACGGCTTGGAGACCTTTATTGATGCGATCGCTTGGCTTAACATCGGCCTGTGCGAAGTCTTTATATGATTGGATTTGAGTATTCATCAAATCGGGCAGAGGTAGATTGATGTAGCTGTGCGCGAAAGATTTTCTAAATTTCATAACCATTTTTTACCTCTTTTTCTTTTATTGTCATTCCCGCGAAGGCGGGAATCTCAAATTGTAATTAGCCTTTTTTAATTCCCCTCCCTTGGCATTTTCACCAAAGTCCCCTTCGCTGGCGAAGGGGTGTCGCGCCGTAGCGAAGCGTAGGCGGACGGGGTGGTTAGACCCTTTTTTCCTGCCCCCGCCCGGGGTCCCTGCGAACTTCGTTCGTGAGGTGGGGTTCTCGGGGGCGGGTGTCCGGCTCTGCCGGACGGGTGGGGGTAATTTCCCCACCCACCATACTTTTTCTTACTTCACTTCTACTTTCGCACCAGCGGCTTCGAGTTGAGCCTTCAATGCTTCGGCCTCTTCTTTCTTGACGCCGTCTTTAACTTGTTTCGGTGCGGATTCGACGAATGTCTTGGACTCGATGAGACCGAGGCCAGTTATTGCGCGCACTTCTTTAATGACGGAAGTCTTGTTCGGACCAACTTCTTTCAAGATGACTTCGAAAGTATCTTTTTCAGCTGCGGCCGGACCTGCTGCTGCCGGGCCTGCTGCTACGGCTGCTGCGGCGGAGACGCCCCAAGTTTCTTCCAATTTCTTGGATAGTTCGACGGCTTCCAAGACGGAAAGTTTGCTAAGTTCTTCGACCAGTTTTTCGATATTTGCTGACATTTTATTTTCCTTTTTTTCTTCTAATTCCCCGCCAATGGTGGCGGGGTGTCGCGCCGTAGCGAAGCGTAGGCGGACGGGGTGGTTAGTTAATTATTTCTTTCCATACTCTGCTGAAACCCGAGCCAAGCGCGAACCCGGTTCGACCAGGATGCGTGCGATGGTGCCACGAATTTCGTTGAGGGACGGAAGAAGTGATAGTCTTTTGATACCTGCGGCATCTAATAGTTCGGAGTCCATAAATCCACCGACCAGCACGAGTTTTTCGTGTGATTCTGCAAATTTAGCGAGAACTTTTGTAACGGCGAGCGGGTCGCTTGCGAAAGCGACTGCTGTTGGTTTTTTCAAGTATTCGTTGACAGGTTCGAACTGCGAAGATTTAAGTGCGATGTTCAAGAGGCGGTTTTTAACGACGCGGAACATAGAGGTTATTCCATGTAGGCCGCGGCGCAGTTCTTCGGTTTCTTTAACGGTGAGGCCGTTATTGCGAACGACGAAGAGACCTTTTGCGGATTGCACTTGACTTTGTAGTGTGCCGACAAGATTTTCTTTTTCTTGGCGTTTCATACCATTCTCCACTTTTTCGTTTTCATTTCCCAGTTATTTTCCACGGCTTTTTCAATCTGTCATTCCCGCGAAGGCGGGAATCTCAAATTGTAATCAGCCTTTTTAGTTCCCCTCCATTGGAGGGGTGCCCGAAGGGCGGGGTGGTTTAGCCACCTTCACACGATCGATACTTTTTCCCAACTGGGTGTTTAACCTGTCCCTAAGTTTATATTTGCTCCCTCCTTTTTATCCCTGCCCCCCAGAGGGGCGGGGCAACCGCAAAGCGGTCGGGGGTGGGGGTTAATAAATTCTTATTGTCTTGGCCAGAAATTAAGATTTTCATCGGCTTATTCTTTTAGACTTTTTTGTCAGCCTCGCGCAGGCGGGGCTAGGGCTTAAAATCGCGGGCGAAGCCCGCCAATTTTAATAAGTCATTCCCCGGCTTGACCGGGGAATCCCGGCCGCTTAGGGCTAAGCTTCAAAAAATCACTGGCTGTCTTAGACAGGCTCGGAGCGACTTCGGCGTATGCCCAACCCACTCCAAATTTTTCTTTTTCCTTTTTTTTGTTTCACTTGGCATTCTCACCAAAGTCCCCTTCGCTGGCGAAGGGGTGTCGCGCCGTAGCGAAGCGTAGGCGGACGGGGTGGTTGGTGCTTACCTTTCGCTCCACCCTTATTGCAACGCCTTCACATCCAACTTCAACCCCGGCCCTTGGGTGGTAGACACAGCCGCAGTCAAAATATAGTTTCCTTTTGAAGTCGCCGGCTTTGCTTTTTTGAGCGCATCAATCAAAGCGTTGGCATTTTCGACCAGCGCAGGTGTTTTGAAGGACGCTTTCCCAAAGCCTGCGTGAATGATGCCGGATTTTTCCGCGCGATATTCAATTTGACCGGCTTTCGCCAACTCAATGGCTTTCGCAGGATCGCTTGCGACCGTTCCTAATTTGGGGTTAGGCATCATACCTTTGGGCCCCAAGATCTTTGCGATCTTGGAAAGTTGCGGCATAATGTCGGGGGTTGCGATGGCGATGTCAAAGCCCAAGAATCCACCGGCGACTTTGTCGATAAGGTCTGTATCGCCGACAAAGTCTGCGCCTGCTTTTTTGGCCTCAGATTGCTTGTCTTTGGTGAAGACGGCGACTTTAATTTTTTTGCCAGTGCCGTGCGGGAGAGATACCATACCGCGAATGTTCTGATCGGCTTTCGTTACATCAACGCCGAGTTTGATAGCGATGTCAAATGTCTCGTCGAACTTCTTGGATACAAAGCCTTTCAGTGTATCAATTGCGCTTGTCAAATCGTAAAGTTTTTCGGCATCCAATTTCACGCGGCCTTTTATTTTTTTAGTAATCATAATTTAGGCCTCCTCTGCTTTGATACCCATAGAGCGGGCTTGTCCGGCGACTATACGCATAGCGGATTCGACGGAAGTGCAGTTCAGGTCTGCCATTTTCTGTTCGGCTACTTTGCGAAGGTCGGCCTGGGATATTTTTGCGACTATGTCTAGACCCGGCTTTTTGGAACCTTGTTTTAGGTTGATGACTTTTTTAATAAGATAACTGACTGGCGGCAGACGCATAATGAATTCAAAGCTGCGATCTGTGTAGACTGTTATTACGACGGGGATCGGCATACCTTTTTCTTTGTCTTTGGTAGCATCGTTGAATTGCTTGCAGAATTCGGCGATGTTGACACCTTTTGCACCCAGTGCCGGACCTATCGGGGGCGCGGGGTTGGCCGCACCTGCTGGCACGGTGAGCTTAACGAAGCCCTTTATTTCTTTTGCCATTTTCTTAACTCCTTTATATCTAGTTTTCCATTCACCCGGGCTCTTAGTCCCCTTCGCTGGCGAAGGGGTGTCGCGCCGTAGCGAAGCGTAGGCGGACGGGGTAGTGGTAATAAGTTGTCGGCCTTGCCGACTCCTCATTAGTTCCCCTCCATTGGAGGGGTGCCCGAAGGGCGGGGTGGTTTAGCCACTTTTGTCCTTTGGCATTTGAGTTCTCCGTGGTTCAGTGTTGGCACCACCTTCCACAGACTTTTTAGCAGCCGGGCTTAATTACCCAGAGCCATTTTATCACCTTATTCCTAAGGCGAATCTTTTTCTCCAATCTGTCATTCCCGCGAAGGCGGGAATCTCAAATTGTATTTATCCTTTTTATCCCTGCCCCCTTGAGGGACGGGATGTCGCCTTTGGCGACAGGGTGGGGGTAATTATTCAATCACTCCAACCCCAAATCTTTTTTCACTCGTCATCCCGACTACTAAGTCCCCTTCGCTGGCGAAGGGGTGTCGCGCCGTAGCGAAGCGTAGGCGGACGGGGTAGTGGTCAATAAGTTGTCGGCTCCGCCGACACATTACTTTTACCTTTTCTCTTAGACTCTTTCCACCTGCCCGTATTCCAGGTCGACTTGCGTTTCGCGCCCAAAGACGAGAATTGCGACACGCATACGATGGCGCAGGTCGTCAGCCTCGGCGACTACACCATTGAAGTTCGCAAACGGCCCATCGATCACATGAACTTCCTGCCCGACTTCATAGGTCGCGTCGATGTTGACCGCACCCTCTTCCATCTGGCGGCGAAGATGTTTAACTTCCTCTTCCGGGACGGGGATCGGCTTGTCGCGTTGCCCCAGGAACATTACGACACCGGGCGTGCTTTTAACGAGAGAGAATGTTTCGTCATTCATCACCATCTGGATAACGATGTATCCCGGGAAGAATTTCTTTTCACTGGTAACGCGCTTGCCGCGTTTAACTTCGACTACTTCACGAGTTGGGATAAGGATTTCGCCGAAGTGAGCGTTTAATTTTTTAGCATTGATTCGGTCGTGTATTTCGGAAACGGTTTTGATCTCCGCGTTAGAGCGAACATTAACTATGAACCATTGAAATTTATTTTCGATATTTTCCATTTTTCATCCCGTTGTGCCTGCGACTTAAATTATAAGTCATTCCCCGGCTTGACCGGGGAATCCCGGCCTTATTTTCATCTTACCTAAACACGACACCTACTAACCTATTCAACACGCTGTCTGTTATAAAGAAGTATAACGCGAGCAAGGCTGCGAATATAGCGATGATGATGACGGAGCGGACGACGATATCTTTGGAAGGCCAAGTGATGTGCCAAGCTTCCGCGCGTGCATCTGCTATAAAGTTGAAAAATTCCTTAATTTGACTCGCCATATTTATCCTTTAATTCCCCTTTTGTCATTCCCGCGCAGGCGTGAATAGGGCTAAAAATCGCGGGCGAAGCCCGCAAAAACTAATGTCATCCCGTGGCTTGACCACGGGATCTCGCCACTGATTTCAGCCTATATTCAATGGCAGGGGCGAGAGGAATCGAAGTTCCCGCCGCCAAGCACTTGATAAGCCGCGTTATTAGCGGCGAATCCTAGTGCGCCCAAGGGAACCCGAGGGTTCCGCACGCCGAGTGTGTGGCAGGGGCGAGAGGAATCGAACCCCCGACACATGGTTTTGGAGACCATTGCTCTACCAACTGAGCTACACCCCTAGACTCTTGTGAATTTGACTTTGTCCGCCTAGGGTATAATAGAGCGAATCGGAATGCAAGCAAAAAATCTCATATATAAGCAAAAATATTTTTTATTTATTTTATAAACGGAAGCGGGCGGGGGTTAATAAAGCGGGTGGGGGTCTCCCGACCCCCACCCGAACATTTTATCACCTTATTATTACCGCACCCACCTACCCCCATCGTCATCCCCAAGTTTTTTTGTCATTCCCGCGAAGGCGGGAATATTTGTAATAAGTCATTCCCCGGCTTGACCGGGGAATCCCGGCAAAATAAAATTCCCCTCCAAGTTGGAGGGGTGCCTCGGCTCTGCCGAGGCGGGGTGGTTGAGTTTTTGTTAATCGCACAAAGTCCCCTTCGCTGGCGAAGGGGTGGCACGAAGTGCCGGGGTAGTGGTCATAGTCCCGCGTTAGCGGGTAATAAATCTCGTGCAAAAAATCTTAGCGAAACCGCGACATCGAGGATAAATCGGTCAGAATCAAGGGAAGCCGAGGACAGAGCGTATTGTATATACACGCCGCAGGCTTCCCGCCGATAATCATTGATTTAGCCCGATGGCCGAAAAGTTTCGCTTAGATTTTTTGACCTTACTTATTCGTGCGTGTGGGCTTGGCGATATTGGCGCGCATACATAGCCACTAGGGAATCCTGTTGAGCAATCAAGGCCGCAGAATCGGGTTCTTTGGGCAAGGCGGCGTCTTTGAGAAGTTGTTCGCGTTTGAATTCCCAGTCGCAGACACACCAACCGATTACGCATACTCCGCCTATGAATAGCAAGGCCCATCCGGTTACATTATGATCCCATTGTCTGGCGATTTTGGGATTTTTCCGGGATGAGCGAGTGGGTTTCACATTAAGTTTTTTTGCCAGTTTGGCGATTTTCTTGTTCTGTGCTTTGATAAGTTTCGCGCCGTTGGGAAGTGGTTTTTTGACCGGGTTGCATTCTTCATCGCAGATTTTGGCTAATTTTTCAGTCTGACGATCGAGTTTGGCTTTGGCGGCCGCGCCGTTGTCTTTTACTGGGCGATAGCCAAGGCGCGCGAAGAGGCGGGCGATCCAGTTGTTCTGGGCTATGATAAAGTTGGCATCGGCGGCTTTTTCTGCATCGGTTGCCGGTGTGGCGGCAGGGACCAAAGGCTCACAGGCTTCTATAAGGTCGGCGGTCTGTTTGTCAAGTTTTTCCTTACTCATTTTTGCTTTGATACCACCGATTGGGGTTTTCAAAAAACCCGGCATAATTTTCTCATCATATACGGCGGCAAGTTTATTAGTTTGCTCGTTATATTCACCCAAGGTCATTGGGTTTCCGTAGTTTTTTTGGTTCATCGGGTCCATAGTTTATCTCCTTATTTTCCCTTGTTTTCCTGCCCCTTTCCGGGGATTGAAACCACTTTTTTCCTACCACCCGTAGCCTGGGCGTTGGGTGGTCATTCCCGCGAAGGCGGGAATTGAGCCGTAGAACTAGTTAGATTTCAAGTGGCAACGCAGAAATCTTACGAGTTCAAGGCGAACATCCCCCGAAAGGCAAGCGCAAACATTTCAGCGCACACTAACGAAGGGGAATCTCAAATTGTATATTTCCTCATATAACTCCCCCACTTGCGGGGGAGTCCAAAAATCGTAAAACGATTTTTGGGTGGGGGCATCGTTGCTTGACGCACACCTTTTTTTGATGTTCTCGGATGCGATTATACCCCTCCCCTGCATTTTGTCAAGTTTTATTTTATTACTATTAATAATAAGTCATCCCCCGACTTGATCGGGGGATCTCGGCCGAAAAAATTTCCCTCCAAGGTGGAGGGGTGTCGCGCCGTAGCAAAGCGTAGGCGGACGGGGTAGTGGTCATAAGTCATCCCGGGGCTTGACCCCGGGATCTCGCCGAATAAAATTCCCCGCCAATGGTGGCGGGGTCGGCTTTGCCGGGGGTGGTTAGAATCCCTGCCCCCTTGAGGGGCGGGGTTGGGGTGGGGGTTAAAAAAGCGGGGTGGGGTCTCCCGACCCCACCCCGAACATTTTATCACCTTATTATTCGCCGCACCCACCTACCCCCATCGTCATCCCCGCGGCTTGTCGCGCCGTAGCGAAGCGTAGGCGGACGGGGTGGTTAGACCCTGCCCCCGGAATCGGGGGCGGGTGTCGCCAAAGGCGACGGGTGGGGGTAATTTGTAATGTGGAAAACCTCAAAACTTCGCCCCTATACTAAAACTATCTCCCCACCCGCTGGTTTCTTGCCCTGCGACTTTGCATCGCACAGCATCAAATCCCTTGTCTACTTGGGAGTTTTTAACGATAGCATTGGTGACAAAGCCCCCGAGGGCACCGACTGCTACGCCACCGAGGGCGTCGAACCCAAGGCGTTTCCAATTTACCCCACCATCAGTTTTGGTCATCCAACTCGCCTTATCCAATTGAAACGCCGACAAATCCGCAAGGGTTATTTTAGACTGCTCATCAAATTTTCTAATTTCAACACCGAACCCTTCTTGCGAAGAAACATCTTTAATAGGATTGTCTGAAATTGCGAAACATTTATCCAATGCGACATTAAGTGTAGCCGATGTCTCCCCTGCATAAAAAGCGCATATACAATCTTTAGTTTCACACGCGCCACTAATTTGATCAGTTTCAGAAGAAATTGAGATATTATATTTTTTAAGTATTCCTGGCCATTCCGTCTTGCATTTATTTTTTGCGCTTGCATCATTATAATGCTTTTCGCAATCAAATTTTATTCCGTCATTTTTCCCTAGATTATCAGGCTTTGGCGCATCCCCCCCCCCACCACCATTAACCTTGCAATCATCCGGGATTGTTATTTTGTTATACTGATCCTTAATTTCAGTTTCATTATCTCTTATATTTACAACATTTATAAGTGTTGTAAATTTTTCATCGGCGCAAATTGCATTACTGATGCAGTTTGCATCATACTTTGAATCTTTTACTATATCCGCGTCTTTTATAAACTCTCGACAATAATTACGAAATCCTGATCGATCATTAAGTCTTGCTCCAACAAGTGCTTTATTGGCCGCGTTATAATAATTATCCGTATTTCCAGATTGCATTGCTTTCATAACATCATCGTTTTCGCATACCTTGAGCGATATGTATGCCGGATAGTTTTTATCAAAACAGAGTTGTTTTGTTTTTGCTAATTTATCGGCTGGATTAACGCAAGCGAATACTTTTTCAGGAAATGCTTTCGTTAAATTTCCCTCAGCCTCATTATATGCTTTCACCGCATCACATTTATTTTCATTAAGCACTCTATTAAATATTCTTTCTTGCCCATTTGGTTGAAAACTTATGATTCTACCTTTTCTGGGGTCATTATTCTTTATATTATTTTTCCATTCGGTATTTTTTTCGCAAAAAGTAGCAGGAGAAAGAAGTCCTTTGAACAAGTCATCATATATGTCCGCACAATCACCACATATTGCTTTTTGATTTCTTACTTGTTTTCCATCAGAGCATTTATTTTTTGGCGTGCAATGATACGCAATGAATGAAGCATCAGTCAGATTTTTTTGGATATATTCAATTGTAACACATGTTTTTTTATTATTCCAAGTATTACTATCAATATAAAAAACAGAATTAAGAAGCACACCGCCCGCGGGAGCGATTGATCCATCGGCAAAACACAACATATCTTTTTTTATTGGCGCGCTTATTTTTTTACTATATTCATTTTTTTCTCGTCGGCAAATTACTTCTGAATTTTCATTACAAGTTGTTGCCTCCTTTCCTTCGCTCAAAACATTTTCTAAATTGCTAATGGCAACACACAAATCATTTTTTGTTTTCCATTTTTTATCATTATTTTGTCTATCGTAACTAGCAAATATTTCTTTAAAATCTTTTTTACTAAAAAAATAATAAGGTTTATCGCTACCAAAATAAAGAACGCTATATCCACCATGAGGCTTTCCTTGCCGGTTGCAACCAGTTAACTCTCCCGGGGCTTCTTGTTGCATTTTCTGAAATTTAATATTGCATTCTTCATTTGTATCAGTGCTCTCATATACAGGTTTTGGCGCAGGATTTGGCTCGGGTGCCGGGGCAACAAATTTACCTTGGTCATTACAAACAAAAGCTTGTTTGCGATCTTCGCTATAAAAAGTGTCATTATTTTTACCATTAACAAACACCACTTTTTTATTATTGGAATTAATACAAGTTGTTATTGATCCAAGGGCTAAATATCTATTTTCTTTCACACAACACTTAATTTCTGTTTGATTGTCCCAGCATCTACCTCTTCCTTGTTCCTTTTGCGACATAATGTCATCATAAGCTATCTGACAAATATTTTTGGTGGCAACATGTTGGCCCTGTGAAGATACAAGCGACTTATTCCACTTTCCATTTGAACAATTATTTTCATCCTCAAATTCTGCATTGCTAAAGAACTCTATACTTACACCTTTATTATTTGTGCATTTTTTTTAGACAGAGCATTAAGTTCTGCGGGGCTTATGCAACATCTCGCATTAACATTATTAGAATTAAAATAACGGCAGATTTCATCTGTTTTAATATTTTCATATTTATCGGTGCAGTTATCAGCAAAAACATTCGCGCAAGGCAGAGCAAACGCGGTCAAAGCGATCAAAATAAATCGGGTAGCATTCATGCATATATTATATCATAAATTTCCACCGAAAAAAAGCCCCGTCATAATCCCTGCCCCCTTGAGGGGCGGGGCGGTCGGCTTTGCCGACCGGGGGTGGGGGCATAAAATGACGGCGTAAAATCTCCGCTATCCAGCAGTGGTTTTACGCCGCTGATTGCATTATATATGAAACCTGAATTACATCAAGCAAAAAACCTTCTCCCGCCTTCACTTTCCACCATATATATGATAAACTATGTAAAAAAGGAATCGCGCGATGGCGGATGAAAAAAAGGTCGAGCTACCAAAAACTTTTACAGGCGAGGTTCGTTTTGCGATGCTCGCGCTTGCGGCGATTGTTATTGCGGCGGTGTTTGGCGTGTCCATTTACCCGACGACCAGCTTGCATACATATCTGCCAGCGGACAAGGCGGCGCAGGCGCTTTATGTCTGTCCAGCGGCGATTGACGCATTGACCCAGGTATCGAAATTCATGCAAATGTATCGTAAGCAGTTTGCGATGGCGATTGCATTTTTCTTGGTTTTTGGCGGGTTTATGGCGATGTGGAATCTGTATCAAAATTTATTAAAGGACAAATTGGATCGCAAATCGTGGGATTGGTTTCTAAAATTCATGCTGCCGTTTATGGTTGTGGTGTTGATTGCGTGGCGGCTGTTGTTGTATACGCCGAATCATTTTCGTGAAGTTCGGGTTGCTGGGTCGGCGAGTCATTTTGTATTGTGCGAGGCTTCGGTTCCTGGCAGTCGTCCGGTGCTTGGGGACAAGGTATCTACGGCGAGGCGCGATAATCCTTGACTTAGTGCGGACGAATCGTTAAAATCCAAGGGTGCGATTGAAAAATTAGCATGATAAAATAAAACAACAAGGAGAAACTCTAATGAACAAATACGAATTGATTGATGCTTTGGCGAATGATGCTGGTGTGACCAAGACGGTTGCGGCAGAGGTTTTAGAATCGTTTATCACCAATGTTACGAAAGTGTTGAAAAAGAAGGGCGAAGTGCGTTTGGTTGGTTTTGGCACATTCACGACTTCGAAGAGAAAGGCGACGACAGGTCGCAATCCTCGGACTGGTGCTGCGATAAAGATTGCTGCATCGACGCAGCCGAAGTTCAAAGCGGGCAAAGCGCTGAAAGACGCATTGAATTAAGTTATTTGGTTTTTTACCAAGATTGCACGCGGGTTCTCCCCGCGTGTTTTTTTATAACGGAGTAGTGGTTGAGTTATAGCGGGGTGGGGGATCTTGGGCCCCACCCCGAACATTTTCTAATCGTCATTCCCGCGGCTTGTCGCGCCGTAGCGAAGCGTAGGCGGACGGGGTGGTTGGTGCTTGTTAATCGCACAATAGTCCCCTTCGCTGGCGAAGGGGTGGACGGCGAAGCCGGACGGGGTAGTGGTAATAAAATTCCCCGCCAATGGCGAAAGGGTGTCGCGCCGTAGCAAAGCGTAGGCGGACGGGGTAGTGGTGATAAGTCATCCCGGGGCTTGACCCCGGGATCTCGCCAAATAAAAGTCCCCTTCGCTGGCGAAGGGGTGCCCCGTAGGGGCGGGGTAGTGGTAATAAAACGCGCCACAACCTTTCGGCTGTGGCGCACTCCCTACCTTCCCTTCCGGGAATCTTTCAGCCCCTCTTCTTTTTTGTCATTCCCGCGCAGGCGGGAATAGGGCTTAAAATCGCGGGCGCAGCCCGCAAAAAAACAAGTCATCCCCCGACTTGATCGGGGGATCTCGGCTTATTAAGCGACTTTTTCTTTTCTTTCGTCGGTATCCACTGATGCGGCATCGAGCGATTTTTTAGCCTCTGCGAAAACCATTGCTTTAACGCGCATAGCCAAAGATTCGTCATCGAGCGTTTCGACGAGCGGCTCAAAGTCATTGCGTTTAATCTGCAAGGCGACATATGCTCCGACGAGCGCGTCGCGGGACAGATTATCCAGGCTTTCGACCTTACCTGATTGGAGTTGATTTTTAAGGCTGTCTAGACGGCCGTCGGAATCAACCCAGGCGACATTGTCCAAAACTTGGTCGAGAGCGGCCATAATTTTTACAATGCTAGTGGTGTTTTGTGCCATTGTTTCCCCCTTTTTTTGTTTCTCTGCCCGAATCGTATCAATTTACCGAATCGGCAGTCAAGTAAAAAATGCAATTTTATTAAAAAAAGATTTCAATTTGTTTGGGATGACTATTTAATCCCATAGGAACCCATAAAAAAACTACATTTTGTCATTGACACCCACGCCCATCAGTTCTAGAATGCGTTAAATTCCCCTTCGCTAGCCGCGTGGCTAGCACCAAAGTCCCCTTCGCTGGCGAAGGGGTGGACTGCGAAGCAGGACGGGGTAGTGGTAATAAAAATCCCCTCCAAGGTGGAGGGGTGTCGCGCCGTAGCGAAGCGTAGGCGGACGGGGTGGTTGAGCCCAATCAAAAGGTAAAGAATGTCATTATTTTTATCATCCTTTACAAACCATATAGACACAAAGGGCCGCCTTTCTGTGCCGGCGACATTCCGCGCTGCATTGAATGGGGATGCATTCGCCGGAGTGGTCTTGTTCCGCTCATTTACCAACAAATGCATCGAAGGCTTTTCTATGAGCCGCATGGAAAAGATGGCGGACGCTACGGATAATCTCGGGGCTTTTGATAAAACCCAAGACGATCTTACGGCGATGTTGTTTGCGGACGCGCGCCCATTGAATTTTGATGTCAGCGGCCGGGTGGTTATACCCGAAGATTTGTTAAAACACGCGGATATTACGGACGAGGCTGTTTTTGTTGGCCGCGGCAAAAGTTTTCAGATTTGGAATCCGACAGAGTTCGCCCAAACTCAAACCTCTGCCCTAACCCGCTTACAATCCTCCCACCCCACCTTAAAATTATAACCGCACCAAATTCCCCTTTGCTTGATGTAGTCGCACAAAAGTCCCCTTCGCTGGCGAAGGGGTGTCGCGCCGTAGCGAAGCGTAGGCGGACGGGGTAGTGGTAATGAAACGACACCAAAGGTGTCGTCATCCCCGCCTCCCCACCCGTCATCCCGGCGAAGGCCGGGATATTTTGTAAAAAATCCCGCGCCAGCGGGTAATAAAGTGCAAAAAATCTTAGCGACATCGCAATGCCGAGGATAGAACCCCGAGTAGTCGTGAAAAAACGAGGACGGAGTATGCGTGGATACTTCTAGGAGTTTTTTCACGGCCAATCGGGGTTATAGACCGGCAGGATGAAAAATGTTGCTTAGATTTTTTGACTATTTCCAATTTTTCATTTATAATGCTTACTATGTTAAAACTCCGAAATCGTTTATTGGGTCTGCTCCCTCGCCAATTATGGCGCGACGCTCTGCAACTTTGCCGCACCAAGTGGCTTGATATGTCGCCGCGTGCGCGGATAATTACGCTTATTGGCGCGACTGCATTGATGTTGACCACGCCTGCGATTTTTATAGTGCGTCATTTTGCGGACACTTGGACATTAGAGGTATGCCCAGAATATAATGTGCCGGTTCGCGCTGGCGATACGCTTGCGGCGTTGCTCAGTAATTACGAAGTCCCCAGCGCAGAGATCGCCCAAATCGACAAAACTCTCCGCAAAGACGCAAAGTTTCGGTCTCTTTCTGCGACCAAAGATACGCTTCAAATTTGGAAGCAGCCTGATTCTCCGGCGGAAAGGATAGTGTTAAATTGCGGCCCGTGGCGGCAGATACATTTGACGCGAAATCCTGCGGCGGGGACATGGGATGCCAAGATTTATGAGACTCAGCCCGAGGTTCGACTGGTAAAGAAAAGCGGGGTTATCAAGTCGGGGGATTCATTTTATACAGCGGGGTCCAGGACGAATATCCCACCTGCGATATTGATAGCGATGTATGACTTGTTCAGCTTTGAAATTGACTTCGAGCGCGATGTTCGTGCTGGGCAAAAGTTCCATGTGCTGTATGAAGAATTTTACCAGAATGGGAAGTTGATGAGTCCCGGCAACATTTTATTCGCCGAATTTGATACGCTCAGAGGGAATACGCGGATGTATAGGTTTACTGGTTCGGATAACAGGACGGGCTATTATGGAGCGACTGGACTCGGAGCCATCAAATCGTTAAAGAGAACACCGATAAATAATGCCAAGGTTACCAGTTCATTTTCGATGGGAAGAAAGCACCCGGTTCTTGGATTTACAAGGGCGCATAGGGGCGTGGACTTCCGCGCATCGACTGGGACGCCGATTCCGGCGAGCGGCGCGGGAAGGGTTGTGCGAAGGGGCTATGACGGGGGATACGGGAATTTCATACAATTAAAGCACGGGGGCAGTTTTGAGACGCTTTATGGACATATGTCTCGTTTTGCGCCTGGGGTGAATGTGGGGACTTATGTGAGGCAGGGGCAGACGATTGGCTATGTTGGATCGACGGGACTTTCTACGGGACCACATCTGCATTATGAAATTATACAAAATGGGATGAAAGTTAATCCGATGAGTGTAAAGTTGCCTGCGATAAATAATTTGGCTGGTAAGGACTTGGAAAATTTCTTAATTGAACGCGCCCGCCTCGACTCCCTCCTCTAACCCCCTTCGTTTGATGTAGTCGCACCAAATTCCCCTTCGCTGGCGAAGGGGTGGACTGCGAAGCAGGACGGGGTAGTGGTAATAAAATTCCCCGCCAATGGTGGCGGGGTGTCGCGCCGTAGCGAAGCGTAGGCGGACGGGGTAGTGGTTTAACAAGTCATCCCGGTGCTTGACACCGGGATCTCGCCGAAAAAAATCCCCGCCAATGGTGGCGGGGTGTCGCGCCGTAGCGAAGCGTAGGCGGACGGGGTGGTTAGACCCCTCTTCCATCTTTCCCCTTCCTTCTTCCATTTTCCCCTTGCCCCACCTACCCATTTTCAGATATAATGAGGAATAAGATTTTGTAAGGAAGGCGAGATGAAAAACATACTCTTGATTTTGGCAGTTTTTGCGGTATCTGCTTGTGCTGGCGGCGGTTCGCAATCTGGCGATGCACCGGCATTGGATTATGTGGCTGGCTTGGATGTATCCAAGGCAGAGCACAATGATTCATTTTTATCACGGCTGGCGTTGAATTATCGGTCGTTTGCATTGTTTAATGCAGGACCTGCCGGGGATTTGAACACTGGGGAAATTTTCGCGCACAAGGCGATTGCGGCGTTCAGCGGCGAATTACCATATCCCGAAGATCCATCTGCTTGGAATATGGGCGCGGACAGACAGATTGTGGGCGCGTATAATGCATTGTTAGAGCAGTTAAAGACCGGCGCACCGATAGCGCAGCCGGAATTAGCGGCCGAAGTTCAGGCAAAGTTTGATTGTTGGGTATCTGCTGCGGCGACGGGTCTTGCGGCGACTGCGGAAGAATGCCGTGGCAAGTTCAATTCCAATCTAGCAGTGCTTGCGGATAGCATGGAGGGTATGACGGACGAGAAATTGGAACAGATTGCTCAGCGGCGCGAATTGATCAAGAAACAGAAGATGGAAAAATACGCAGCGATAACGCAAAGCACCTTGAATGATGGCCGCCCGATAAAGACGATTTCTACTCGGTCAGAGCAGAGTGAGATGAAGCACATTAATGATGATGGTCGGGTTATTGTTATTAATAATATCAACATACCAGAAAATTTGATCAGACCTGTGCCGGTTACGCAGCCGATAACATTCAATCAGAAAATTTTCCATAATGGCGAACCGATTGGCGAGACGGACGAAGACTTAGAGGTTCGCGCCCAGCCTCGCGCGCCCGAGGAAGATCCGAATTTTGTCAGCCGGGATGAATTTATAAATATGATGCTGGCGTTAAGGGAAGAGCTGGCAGATATAAATGGCAAGCTGGCAAGGGGCGGACGCGGCGCGAGTAAGGAAGAGCAGGAAACGGAAATTACATTAAAGATACAGCAGATCCCGGTGGAATCGAATCAAACGATTATGGAAGAGGTTTTCGAGGTAAAGTTTGACTTTGATAAGTTTGATGTCTCGCCGCAATATAGGGAAATTATAAAGAAACTGGCAACGGCTGCGAACGCGAATAAGAATATGAAGATTTCGGTGGTGGGTCATACGGATACGGTTGGGTCAGAGGCGTATAATTATGCACTTGGTGGTAAGAGAGCGGACGCGGTTCGGAGATTGCTGGTTAAATATGGCATACCTGGGGATCAAATAGTTTCGGTTTCAAGCGGAATGAAAGACCTCAAAGTCCAAACAGGACCCGGGGTAAAGAATCGTGAAAATCGTCGGGTGCGGGTTGTGAAAGAGACCAAACCTGAGAGTATAGATGTTGTAACACGGGATGCGAATCCTGTTCAGATAGATGTAGAGGTTGACGGCGATCCAACGGATGTCACGATAGAGTAATCGCACAAAATTCTCCGCCAATGGTGGCGGGGTGCCGCGCCGTAGCGAAGCGCAGGCGGACTGGGTGGTTGGTGCTTGTTAATCGCACAATAGTCCCCTTCGCTAGCGAAGGGGTGGACGGCGCAGCCGGACGGGGTAGTGGTAAAATTCCCCGCCAATGGTGGCGGGGTGTCGCGCCGTAGCAAAGCGTAGGCGGACGGGGTGGTTAGACCCCACCCACACATTTTGCTTGACAAAAAGCAAAAAATGCGCTAAAAACATTACAAATGGTGTAAAGTATGCCGAATGAAAATGAAAACAATTTTACTAGCGGGTCGACGGAGCTAACGAACAAGCGCGCTTACGGGCGCGGGACGGCGGCGTTAAAGGCGCGTCAGTTCACGAAGACGGAGCAGATTGCGCGGACGAAAGTTGACCCCAAGACTGGCGAGCCTGTGGGTGTTGTAGACATTGGTGCCCGGTTCAAGGAATTGGGTCTTGGCGCGATGCAGGACAAATAAGATTTCCTATTTTAATTAACTGGGCGGGATTAAAAAATCCCGCCCTATTCTTTTTACAAAATTTTCATAGAAAATTTTGTCATTCCCGCGCAGGCGGGAATAGGGCTAATAAGTGGTCGCGTAGCGACACAAAATAAATTCCCCGCCAATGGTGGCGGGGTCGGCGCAGCCGGGGGTGGTTAGAAAGCGGACGACCCATTCAAATCAAAACCGCCCGATACTCATTTTATCAAACAAGTCCATTGATTTTCATCATCGGGCTTTTGAAATTCCCCCTCCGCTGAAATTTTATAATTTGGCTCTATTTTAGTAATCTCAGCGTATTCCGCATCTGATATTTTATACATAGTTTTACATTTTTTTATTGCCTCATCCAGCGATTCGCCCACGGGGAAAAAGCACTCTGCGCTTTCACAATTCCCCATTTTATCTATTGGACACCGCATAGATTTTATTGGCGTGCCATCTAATGTTTGGCAACTTGCCACTGCCTTGTCCAAATTTGTCGAAGCGCAAACTTTATTGACGACTCCACATACCGCGAAGATTGCGACCAACGCGACGATTCCACTTTTTGTTTTCATAATTTCCTCCATTTGTTTATTTTATTATTAACGATCTCGCCTTGCTCGTTTTGCATCGATTTGAGCGTATTTTCGATCCCTTCTTTCGTCAAATCCCCAAATTTTGTTTTTTGAAAATTCATCTTTTAGGAGGGCTTTATCCATAAATTTATCAAAATTTTTGCCAAATATCAGAGTTTGTTTTGCGCCATCAATAACACATTTAATCATAAATCCAAAAACTTTTATATCGAATTTATCTAAATTTTCACTATGCACAGGAAGTTCTTCAATAAAAACTTTAATCGCTTCAATTTGTTTTTTCATAATTTCGCAAACAGAGACCATCATCAACGATTCTTTATCTTTCTTGAATTCTTCGTCGCGATTCAGTTTTTCAAACACTCTGACTTTTTCCAAATCCTTTCTTAATTTAATCAATATCATTTTCTGTTTTTGAACCCAATCTTTTGGGATTGAGCTCCAATGAGCCCATTCGTCTTCATTGCGATCTTTAAACATTTGTATGTTTTCAGCAACACCATCTTTCAACTTTTGTATGGCTTTCGAAAAAACATTTGTTGATTCTGTCATTTTTGCTTTCCTTTTGTTTTTTATCCCACTCAATTTTCCTGCCCCCGGAAACGGGGGCGGGGTGTCGCGCCGTAGCAAAGCGTAGGCGGACGGGGTAGTGGATAATAAAGTTGTCGGCTTTGCCGACTGAGCAACTCCACACTCCACAC